>NZ_JAOQJV010000023.1:0-30000 GCF_025567415.1 Dorea ammoniilytica | reverse complement strand
CCACTGCTGCCTCCCGTAGGAGTTTGGGCCGTGTCTCAGTCCCAATGTGGCCGGTCACCCTCTCAGGTCGGCTACTGATCGTCGCCTTGGTAGGCCGTTACCCCACCAACTAGCTAATCAGACGCGGGTCCATCTCATACCACCGGAGTTTTTACCCCTGCACCATGCGGTGCTGTGGTCTTATGCGGTATTAGCAGCCATTTCTAACTGTTATCCCCCTGTATGAGGCAGGTTACCCACGCGTTACTCACCCGTCCGCCACTCAGTCACAAAAGTCTTCATCCGAAGAATCAAACTTAAGTGCTTCGTTCGACTTGCATGTGTTAAGCACGCCGCCAGCGTTCATCCTGAGCCAGGATCAAACTCTCGTAAAAATTATTTTCCCTCACACCTCAGTGCGAGTTAAAATCAAGTTTAATTCCGTCCAGGAAAACTACTAGCTTTCCTATCCCGTTATTACTGTTTTAGGTCGACATTAAATGTCTTGTTCTGAATTTTCTCTTAAAGAATCTTCAGGGTTGTTGTCTATTGTTCAGTTATCAAAGTTCTTTGTGTTTGCCGCTCTCAACGAGTCAGCTTAAACATAATATCATGTTTATCAGTGCTTGTCAATAACTTTTTTAAAGTTTTTTATTTTCTTTTTAAAAGCTATCAATTTACATGATATATGTTAAACGGAGAAAGAGGGATTTGAACCCTCGCGCCGGTCACCCGACCTACACCCTTAGCAGGGGCGCCTCTTCAGCCTCTTGAGTATTTCTCCAGCGCTGAATATTATTCAATATAATATTCTTTACGAAAGCGAACTTTCGCAGTGCATGAATTATTATAACTGACATATATTACATTGTCAATACATTTTTTCTTATTTTTTTATCCACTTTTATCCGATATTTTCGTTTATCTTTTTCTGGATTCTATCATGTACTGTTGACGCTATTTCTGTTGTCTTCATGTCTTTATAATCTTCATAATACAACGGCTCCATAAAATGTACCTGTACCGTCACCTGACTGATTGTATTCGTATCAAACGGTTTGAAAGAATCAATCAATGCAACCGGCACAATTGGACACCTTGCTTTGGTTGCAGCCTTAAAACTTCCTCCCTTAAACTCACCGATCACATTACCATTTTTCGATCTGGTTCCTTCCGGAAATATCAAGAAATTCTTACCATTCTTCACATCATTTGCCACATTCATAATTACCTGCATAGACTGTCTGATATCTTCTCTGTCCATCATATATGACTTTGTACATGCAAATGTCTGCTTCAATAATGGCACATTGGCAACTTCTTTCTTCGCTACTACCGCAAATGTATTATCGCAGGCATCTATAATTGCCAGCACATCATACATCCCCTGGTGATTTGGAAAGAACATAAACCCATCTTCTTTTGGTATGTTTTCTTTTCCATAAGATTCTATCTTAACATTACCACCCTTATTAGCATGAGCAACAATATAGCGGAGTATCTTAAAATGTTCTGCTAATGTATATTTATCCACATGCGTAGCATGCCAGCACAATCTTATCCACATGTATGGCACCAGAATAATATTTCTGAGCACCATCATAATTATTCGTTTCATATTTTACTTTATTAACCTCTCTTATATTCTTCAATAGCTGTCTCATACAGATTATTACCTTCTGCATCTACAACTACGATTACAGGAAAGTCTTTTACTTCCAGCTTTCTGATAGCTTCTGTTCCAAGATCATCGTATGCGATTACTTCTGATTTTTGAATACACTTAGAAAGAAGCGCTCCTGCCCCGCCTACCGCTGCAAAATATATACTTCCATTTCTTACAATTGCATCCAGAACTTCTTTGCTCCTTTTGCCTTTTCCTATCATTGCCCCAAGTCCCAGATCCAGTAACCTAGGTGCATATTTATCCATACGACTGGCTGTAGTAGGCCCTGCTGATCCAATAATTCTGCCTTCTCTTGCTGGTGATGGACCCATATAATAGATCATCTGATTTTTAATATCTAATGGCAGTTTTTCTCCTCTTGTGAGAGTATCATCCATTCTCTTGTGTGCAGCATCACGTGCAGTATAGATTATACCATTGATATATACGTAATCTCCTGCTTTCAGATTCTTGATTTCTTCCTTTCTGATCGGCGCCTGAATTATTTTGTTCATAACTACACCTCCCTGATGATATGTCTGTTTACATGACAACAGATATTAATTGCTACCGGAAGTCCTGCAATATGAGTTGGATAGGTATTCACATTGACTGCCAGAGCCGTTGTTGTGCCACCAAGTCCTCCAGGTCCGATACCAAGATTATTAATCTTCTGAAGAATTTCTTCTTCCAAATCTTTGACCCATTCAATCTCTGAATGTGTTCCTACTTCTCTCGTAAGTGCTTCTTTTGCCATTAATGCACATTTTTCAAATGTACCACCGACACCTACTCCAACTACAAGTGGCGGACAGGCATTTGGTCCTGCATCTTTTACTGCTGTCAGTACTGCATTCTTCACTCCTTCGATACCATCTGCCGGCTTCAGCATAAATACACGACTCATATTTTCACTTCCGAATCCTTTTGGTGCTACTTTTATGCGTACTTTTTCTCCCGGTGCGATAGAATAATGGATAACTGCCGGTGTATTATCTTTCGTATTTTCACGAATGATCGGATCTTTTACTACCGATTTACGGAGATAGCCTTCTACATATCCCTGACGAACACCTTCATTGACAGCATCTTCCACCGATCCGCCTTCCAGATGTACATCCTGTCCGATTTCAAGAAATACAACTGCCATACCTGTATCCTGGCAGATAGGAATCATATCTTCTCCGGCAATCTGAAGATTCTCCTGAAGTTGATTCAAAATCTGCTTTCCAAGGGGCGACTCTTCTGTCTGAACAGCATTTTTCATTGCCGCTGACATATCTTCTGAAAGAAAATGATTGGCTTCTATACACATTTCTTTTATATTTCTCGTAATTTCACTTACATGAACATTGCGCATAATACTCCTCCTTATCATTTGAATTCATTCTATAATTCATTTCATCTTTCTTATTTTAATGCATGGATGAATCTCTGTCCATTTAATTGCGCTTTTTAATGATAAAGATTATACTATTGTTATACTTTTATCACGAGGGAGGTATCTTTATGACAACAGATATCAATATGAAGCAATTAAAAGCAGACGCACTCGAGATCTTCTGCAATGGTTTTGCCTGTTCGGAATCCGTTATCTTTTCACTTCGCAAGCATTTTCAGGTAGACATTTCCGACGATGCAATTGCTATGAGTTCAGGTTTTCCATGGGGACTTGGTGGACCAGGATGTCTCTGCGGTGCTGCGGCCGGTGGAACTATGATGATCGGATATTTCTTCGGACGTAAGACTCCAGGCGATCCTAAGGTTAAGAGATGTTTTGATCTGACAGCAGAATTCCACGATGCATTTAAGAATGAATTTGGTGCTACATGCTGCCGCATACTGACTAAGGATATGGAAAAGCACTCACAGGAGAGAAAGAATCACTGTATGGAGATGGTATCTTTCACTGTTGAAAAAGTAGCTGACATCATTATTCGTGAATTGGAAAAAGATAAGGCTGACTCATAATTATTATAAGTTATTTCCCAAAAATGGCTGCCACTTTAAGTGGCAGCCATTTTATTATCTTTTACTCTTCTGAATCTCCAGTCTCTTCTGTTGGTTCTTCAGCTTCTTCAATCTCTTCTTCTTTTCTTACCTTTGCAATGCTTGCAACAGTCACTCCGTCTTTCAGATTAATGAGTTTTACGCCAGATGTGATTCTTCCAAGGATAGAAATACCCTCGCAGAACATACGGATTACAATACCTTCTGTGTTGATGATCATAATCTCGTCATCCTCATTTACTGCCTTAATACCTACAACATTACCTGTCTTTTCTGTAATCTTGTAGCACTTCACACCTTTACCGCCACGATTCTGTGCACTAAAGTCACTGATTAGTGTACGTTTTCCCATACCCTTTTCAGATACGATCAAAAGCTCATTGCCCTGAGTTGCAAGCTGCATACCAATTACTTCATCTGTGTCATCCAGGTTAATACCACGTACACCCATAGAGGTTCTTCCTGTGGTTCTTACATCTGTTTCCGCAAAACGAATACACTGACCAAATTTAGTTGCCAGAATAATTTCCTGATTACCATCTGTAAACTTAACTTCAATCAATTCATCCTCTTCCCGCAGTGTAATTGCAGCAAGACCATTCTTACGGATATTAGAGAAATCCGTAACCGGAGTCTTCTTCACCAGACCTTTTGCAGTAGCCATAACAATATACTCACCATCACGATATTCATCAATTGGAATAACTGCACTGATTTTTTCTTCCGGCATCAGTTGAAGAAGATTGATAATTGCTGTTCCTCTGGATGTTCTTGATGCCTCCGGAATCTCATATGCTTTCAGACGGTATGCACGTCCCTTATTGGTAAAGAACATAATATAATGATGAGTATGTGTCATGAATAACTCTTCCACATAATCTTCATCAATGGTCTGCATTCCTTTGATTCCCTTACCACCACGATTCTGTGCTTTGAATGTGTCATTAGACATTCTCTTGATATATCCCATTTTTGTCATAGTAATTACTACATCCTCTTTTGGAATCAGATCTTCCATGGAAATGTCATATTCATCAAATCCTATAGATGTTCTTCTCTCATCACCATATTTGTCACGGATCAGAAGAATTTCTTCTTTGATTACACCAAGAAGAAGCTTTTTATCTGCAAGTATTGCTTTCAAATGTTTAATCTTCTCCATCAGTTCTTTGTACTCATTCTCGATTTTCTCTCTTTCCAAACCGGTAAGAGCACGCAGACGCATATCCACAATAGCCTGAGCCTGTACATCAGACAGATTAAACTGTTTGATCAATTCTGTCTTGGCAGCCTGCACATTTGCAGAGCTTCTGATAATACGGATGACTTCATCAATATGATCCAGTGCAATCAACAATCCCTGTAAAATATGAGCACGCTCTTCTGCTTTATTTAATTCATATTTTGTTCTTCTGGTTACGACTTCTTCCTGATGCTGAAGATAATATGTCAGCATGTCCAGAATATTCATAACCTTCGGCTGGTTATTGACCAGTGCCAGCATGATCACGCCATAAGTATCCTGTAACTGTGTATGTTTGTATAGCTGGTTTAAGATAACATTTGGATTCACATCTCTTCTGAGTTCAATACAGATTCTCATACCTTCTCGGCTGGACTGGTCGCTCAGATCAGTAATTCCATCAATTCTCTTATCTCTTACCATCTCTGCAATCTTCTCAATAAGGCGTGCTTTATTAACCATATATGGAAGTTCTGTTACCACAATACGGTTCTTGCCATTTGCCATCGGCTCGATATTAGTCACTGCACGCACACGAATCTTACCACGTCCGGTACGATATGCTTCCTCTATACCGCGAGTACCAAGGATCATAGCACCTGTCGGAAAATCAGGTCCTTTGATAATATTCAAAATTTCTTCAATTGCTGTCTCATCTTTATCCTCAATCTGGTCATCGATAATTTTAACAACTGCATTGATAACTTCACGCAGATTATGCGGTGGAATGTTGGTTGCCATACCTACTGCAATACCGGAAGTACCATTTACGAGAAGATTAGGAAATCTTGACGGAAGAACAACCGGTTCCTTTTCCGTCTCATCAAAGTTCGGCATAAAGTCAACCGTATCTTTGTTGATATCCGCTGTCAGTTCCATAGAAATCTTACTCAGACGGGCCTCAGTATATCGCATAGCAGCTGCACCGTCACCATCTACAGAACCGAAGTTACCATGCCCATCAACTAATGGATATCTGGTAGACCATTCCTGTGCCATATTTACCAATGCGCCATAAATAGAACTGTCACCGTGCGGATGATATTTACCCATAGTATCTCCGACAATACGTGCACTCTTTCTGTGCGGTTTGTCGGGCCCGTTATTCAACTCGATCATTGAATACAGAATTCTTCGCTGAACCGGCTTCAATCCATCTCTTACATCCGGCAGTGCACGAGAAGCAATAACACTCATGGCATAGTCGATATAAGAAGTCTCCATTGTTTTTTTCAGGTCCACCTCATGAACCTTATCAAAAATATTGTCTTCCATAGCTCCTCCTAGATATCAAGGTTTTGTACATATTTTGCATTTTCTTCGATAAACTCACGACGCGGCTCTACCTTATCGCCCATCAGTGTGGTAAATGTAAGATCCAGCTCCGAAGCTGTCTCATCATCCATTGTTACTCGAAGAAGTACACGGTGCTCCGGATCCATGGTTGTATCCCAAAGCTGTTCTGCATCCATTTCTCCCAGTCCTTTATATCTCTGAATCTTATTATTCGTGTCTCGCCCTACTTCCTGAAGAATCGAATCCAGTTCTTCATCGCTGTATGCATACCAGATTTTTTTATTCTTCTCCAATTTATAGAGCGGTGGCTGTGCCAGATATACATATCCCTGCTTAATCAGTTCCGGCATGAATCTGTAAAGGAATGTCAGAAGCAATGTACTGATATGTGCTCCATCCACATCGGCATCCGTCATGATAATAATCTTGTGATAACGTAATTTGCTAATATCAAAATCATCATGGATACCCGTTCCAAATGCTGTGATCATCGCTTTAATCTCAGCATTGCCATAAATGCGGTCAAGTCTTGCTTTTTCAACATTCAGGATTTTACCTCTAAGTGGAAGAATTGCCTGTGTTGCTCTGTTACGTGCGGTCTTCGCAGACCCTCCCGCGGAATCTCCCTCTACAATGTAAATCTCACAATTTTCCGGATTCTTATCAGAACAGTCTGCAAGCTTGCCCGGAAGAGACATACCATCCAGTGCAGACTTTCTTCTTGTAAGTTCTCTTGCTTTTCTCGCAGCCTCTCTCGCTCTCTGAGCAAGCACAGACTTCTCGATTGTCTGCTTTGCAATCATCGGATTCTGCTCCAGATAGATTTCAAGCTGTTTGCTTACAACACTGTCAACTGCTCCTCTGGCCTCACTGTTGCCTAACTTCTGCTTAGTCTGTCCCTCAAACTGAGGCTCCTCAATCTTAACACTGACAATGGCTGTCAATCCTTCCCTGATATCTTCACCTGAAAGATTAGGTTCACTGTCTTTTAATAATTTATTCTTTCTTGCATAATCATTAAATGTCTTTGTAAGCGCATTGCGGAATCCCATAATATGAGTACCGCCTTCCGGAGTCGTAATATTATTTACAAATCCATAAGTCGTCTCATTATAGGAATCATTATGCTGCATGGCAACTTCAACCTGAACGTTATTTACCATACCTTCACAGTAAATAACATCTTCATATAATGCTTCTTTACTCTTATTCAAATAAGTAACAAATTCTTTAATTCCGCCTTCATAGTGGAATGTACGCTCTATCAGTTCTTCTTCTCTCTCATCTCTAAGAACAATCTTCAAACCTTTGGTCAGGAACGCCATCTCACGGAAACGCTGTTTCAAAATGTTATAATCAAATACAGTCTCTTCAAAAATGGTATCATCCGGCATAAATGTTACCTTCGTACCGGTCTTGCCTTCTTCACATTCACCTACGACTTTCAGCTTATATACAACCTTGCCTCGCTCATAGCGCTGCTTGTATACTTTTCCGTCATGGCAGATTTCAACTTCCAGCCAGTTAGACAATGCATTAACTACAGATGCACCTACTCCATGAAGACCTCCCGATACCTTGTAGCCTCCACCACCAAATTTACCTCCTGCATGAAGAACAGTAAATACTACTTCTACCGCCGGAAGACCTGATTTATGATTGATACCCACTGGAATTCCACGCCCATTATCAATTACTGTAACTGAATTGTCTTTATTCACTGTGACCTGGATCTCTGTGCAGAATCCTGCAAGAGCCTCATCCACAGAGTTGTCGACGATCTCATATACCAGATGATGGAGACCTCTGGAAGAAGTGCTGCCGATATACATACCGGGTCTCTTTCTTACAGCTTCCAGACCTTCCAGAATCTGGATTTCATCTGCGCCATATTCGTGCTGTACCTTCTCTGTACTCATAGTATCCTCCTAGTTTTCATTTCTTACCTGTCCCTCATGGACATAGAATATTTTATTTATAGAAAAACGATGATTTACAAATTCATCCACACCTGTACAGGTAATCAATGTCTGTATATCATCTATACTATCTAATAAATAGTTTTGCCTGTGTTTATCAAGTTCAGACAACACATCATCAAGCAGAAGAACCGGTTTGTCTTTGGTAAGCATCTTCACCAGTTCTATCTCAGATAACTTCAACGAAAGAGCTGCTGTTCTCTGCTGTCCCTGTGATCCGAATTTACGGATATCAATTCCATCTACCTGAAAGCAGATGTCATCACGATGCGGTCCTGATGTCGTGCTCATCATTCTCAGATCACGTTCTCTGTTTCTCTGGATCACATCCCCCAATGACTGTCCGCCTGTATTTGGCTCATAGATCACTTCAATCTGTTCCTGATTGCCTGTCAGTTTTTTATGAATCTCAGAAATAATCTCGTTGATATCGGACACAAACTTTTTTCTTGCCTGAATCACTTTTTCGCCGTACTCGATTAACTGTATATCCCAGATATCCAGTGTATCTTTTAAACCACTATTAAAACTGATATCTTTCAGCAGCTTATTTCTCTGATTTATAATACGATTATAATTGCCGAGATCATTCAGATAGACTTTATCTAATTGCGAAAGTTCAAGATCTATAAATCTTCTTCTCTCTGCCGGACCATTTTTTATAATATTCAGATCCTCTGGTGAGAAAAATACGACATTCAGAATACCGAATAATTCGCTTGCTTTCTTGATAGGTATCCGATTAATGGCAATACCTTTTGCTTTATTCTTCTTCAGATGCATATCAATCTGATAGGTAATGCCCCTCTTCTCTACTTTTACTTCTATGTGTGATTCATCTTTTCCAAACTGGATCATATCTTTATCTTTGGTACCTCTGTGCGACTTGGTCGTGCCGCACAGATACAGGGACTCCAGTATATTGGTCTTTCCCTGTGCATTATCACCATAGAAAATATTCGTCTGTTCACTTAATTCCAGATTTAAAAGATCATAGTTGCGAAAATTTTTTAATTTCAAAGAATTAATCTTCAATTTTGATTTCTTCTCCATCAAATTCCACAACGTCTCCGTTGTATAATTTCTTACCTCTTCTGGTATCTACTTCGCCATTCACTTTTACCAGACCATCCTGGATCACATCTTTTGCCTCTGCTCCGGTCTCTACCAGACCTGCAGCCTTCAGTGCCTGACCAAGCTTTATAAATTCATCTTTTAATTTGATAATTTCCATACTTACACCTGTCCTAAATTGAATTAAAGTTAACCGGCAGAATCAAATAAATATAACTTTCTGTTTCATCTTTGATAAAGCAAGGGGCTTTTGCATTCATAAGATAAAGTTCTACTTCTTCATCATCGATAACACGCAGTGCATCGATTAAGAATTTAGGATTAAATCCGATCAGAAGATCTTTACCTTCCTTGGTAATGAATATTTCTTCATTCATAGAGCCAAGCTGGGATTTAATTTTAAGTTCCATGATTTCATCACCGATATTAATGATAATTGGCTTTTTGTCTCCTTCTTTGATGAGCAGTGTCGCTCTGTCTATACAGTTCAGTAATTCTTTTTTATTAATTCTTACCTTTGTCTCGTAATCGCTTGAAAGCATCTGATCAATTCGGAAATATTCACCTTCAATCAGACGTGATACTACTACCGTCCGGTCAAATTCAAATACTATATGATTCTCAGTAAAGTAAATACATACTTCTTTGTCTGCTTCTCCGGAAAGGATCTTACTGATTTCAATCAATGTCTTACCAGGAACTATAATCTTTTTATGGTCATATTCTTCTTTCAATTCAAGCTTGCGAATGGAAATTCTGTGACCATCGAGAGATACGACACGAAGCGTATTCTGGTTAATCTCGAACAGCTCCCCAGTCATTACTTTATTACTTTCATTATCTGCAATAGAGAAAATGGTCTGTCTGATGACCTCTTTTAATGTGTACTGCGAAATACTAATTGTAGTGTCCTTTTCGATAATAGGAAGATAACTGAACTCATCCCCTGGTTTGCAGGAAATATTAAAGTTCGCTTTCTCACATGTAATAGTAGCCTGAAGATTCTCATCTGTTTCTATTACTACATCGTTATCCGGAAGCTTTCTTACGATCTCGGAAAAGATTCTCGCATCAATCGCGATCATACCGTGTTCAATGATCTCTCCTTCTACCTCCGTCTGAATGCCAAGTTCCATATCATTAGCTGTCAGCTTAATTACATCAAGTGTTGCGTCTATCAGGACACATTCCAGAATAGGCATTGTAGTTTTGGAAGGAACGGCCTTGGATACGGTACTTACTCCCTTCGCAAGATTAGCTTTACTGCAGACTATTTTCATGTGTATAACTCCTTTCGAAAAAATGGTGGGCAAAAATGCTATATATAAATATATGATTTCCGTAGTCTTAGTAGTAGGGGATGTGGATATGTGGAAAACCACTGCAATCCCTTGAAAAATCAAAGAAAATCGATGCTGATAAACTTGATGAAAACGAAATTATAATCTGTGGATGAAATGATGAAAACTTTTTTAGAAACAATTTGTAAAAGTTATGATAAAGTTATCCACCATTATCCACATAGTTATCATCGAATTGTGCACATCTTAAACAGGATTGATTTTTTTCTTTATAATATCAATTGTATTAGCAAGCTGTTCATTTTCTTCGACATCGTGTTCTATCTTTTCTACGCCGTGCTTAATGGTAGAATGATTCTTACCTCCAAGCAGGATACCAATGGACTTAAGTGGTACATCGGTCATCTTACGGCAGAGATACATGACGATCTGACGAGGTACTGCAATCTCAGCAGGTCTTTTATTACTTTTCAGATCGGCAATGGATACACCAAAATGATCGGAAACGATATCCATGATCAGTTCCGGTGTAACTGTTTTATTATCGTCTGGTGAAAGGATATCCTTCATGGCTTCTGCAGCAAGGTTAATATCGATCGGTCTGCCATTGCCTTCCAGACGGTAGAGTGCAATTAATTTATTCAGTGAACCTTCCAGCTCACGGATATTATTCTTAACGTTCTGAGCAATATACTGAAGTACATCATCAGGAATGTGATAGATTTCCAGATGTTCTAATTCAATCTTCTTCTGCAGAATAGCCATACGTGTCTCATAATCAGGTGCAGACATATCGGCTATCAGTCCCCACTCAAAACGAGTACGCAGTCTCGCTTCCAGTGTCTCAATGTCCTTTGGAGGGCGGTCACTGGAGATAATGATCTGCTTACCAGCAGTGTGCAGGTGATTGAAAGTATGGAAAAATTCTTCCTGAGTACTTTCCTTTCCTATAAGAAATTGAATATCATCGATCAGAAGTACATCGGTATTACGATATTTTTCTCGAAAATCCGACATTGAAGACTCACGTCCATTCTTCAATGCATGGATCAGTTCATTTGTAAATGTCTCACTGGTTACGTACACGACTTTTTTCTTAGGACTGAAATCCAGAATAAAGTGTGCAATCGAATGCATCAGATGTGTCTTGCCAAGTCCTACGCCTCCATATAAGAAGAGAGGGTTGTATACTTCACCAGGTGATTCGGCTACAGCCAGAGATGCAGCATGTGCAAAGTTATTATTATTACCTACAATAAATGTGTCGAATGTATATCTTGGGTTAAGACCCGCTTTCTCTGCAGCAGTCTTCGTCTTTCTCTTATCTGTGCTGGCAGAGGACATCTTCTTAAGTTCTTCTATCCGCTCATCATCCTCAGAAAGAAAAACAACCTCATATTCAATACCTGTAATCTCAGCGATACAGACCTTCAGCGGAAGAGAATACTTCTTCTCGATGTAATCCACGCTGGCAGCCTTGTCCACGAGCAGATAAACGGTATTGTCTACAACGTTGTATACCTTAAGAGGCTGAATCCAGGTTGAGAAAGAAATGTGGGATAATTCGTGTTCAACACGCAGATGCTCGATAATTTCATTCCATTTTTCTTCCACAACATTCATCAATTTAATCTCCTAATCTATTTTATCGCATAAAAAACCACTTTCCATTATTCTACATCAAAATGCTTATGATGGCAATGAAAAAGATGGAATAGGGAAAAGAAATATAGTCCATCTACTTGACTTAATTCGTATTATCTAATATAATTAAACACGATGTCTTTTGAAACAAACGAACAAATATTGAGAACAACTTTATAGATAGAATAAGGGAGGTGGATATCAATGAAAATGACATTCCAG
This sequence comes from Dorea ammoniilytica, assembly GCF_025567415.1. Taxonomy (NCBI): domain Bacteria; kingdom Bacillati; phylum Bacillota; class Clostridia; order Lachnospirales; family Lachnospiraceae; genus Dorea; species Dorea ammoniilytica. The sequence goes on along the minus strand of NZ_JAOQJV010000023.1, from coordinate 17,586 downwards.
CCAAAGAAAAGACAGAGATCAAAAGTTCATGGCTTCAGAGCAAGAATGAGCAGCGCAGGTGGAAGAAAAGTACTTGCAAGCAGAAGAGCAAAAGGAAGAAAGAAATTATCAGCTTAGGTCGCATCTATTGTGACCTTTTCTTCTATAATAAAACAGGAGAAATACAATGAATTTTTCTGAATCGCTGAAAAAAAATACAGACTTTAGAAAAGTATATCATGGCGGACATTCCAAAGCGAACAAATATCTGGTTATATATATAAGAAAGAATGGCACAGATAAGAATCGTGTTGGGATATCTGTCAGCAAAAAAGTAGGAAACAGTATCGTAAGACATCGCTTAACAAGATTAATTAGAGAAAGTTATCGATTAAATGAAGAAAAAGTCGCACGTGGTTATGATATGGTCGTTATAGCAAGAAGTGCAGCAAAGGGAAAGAATTATCATGATATTGAATCAGCATTTCTTCATCTTGGAAGTCTTCATGGAATAATCGAGTCGTAATGGAGTGGCATACATTTGAAAAAGATTTTGATAAAAATGGTTCGGTTTTATCAGAAATATTTATCTTCGGCCAAGGGATATTCAAGCTGTAAGTATTATCCTACCTGTTCGTGTTATGCAGTGGAAGCAATTGAAAGGTTTGGTGCTTTGAAGGGAACAGGACTGGCTATTTGGAGAGTTTTGAGGTGCAATCCATTCTCGCAGGGAGGATATGATCCGGTTCCACCGGAAAAAGACAAGCATATCCGCTACTACAAACGGAGGAATTGAATATGGGTACTTTGTTATCAGCAGCAAACTGGCCTATTGTCGGACAGATTGCGATATTACTGGGTAAAGTAATGAATGTCATTTATAATACCCTGGACAATGTATTACCAACCGATCATGGTCTGGTTGGATGGTCAATCATTATTTACACGATTTTGGTATATACATTGATGCTGCCGCTGACAGTCAATCAGCAGAAGACATCAAGAATGACAGCTCTGATGAATCCTGAGATCAAGGCAATTCAGAAGAAATATCAGAACAAGAAGGATCAGGCTTCTATGATGAAGCAGCAGGAAGAGATTCAGCAGGTATATGACAAATATGGCACTTCCATGATGGGAGGATGTCTTCCATTATTGATCCAGATGCCTCTTTTGTTTGCGTTATATCCTGTTATATATGATATGTCTAATTACGTGCCAGCTATTGCAAAAGCATCAGATAATGTGCAGAGATTTTTTACACTGCCGAATCTGTCTATGTCACCAATAGCAATGATCAAGGCAAGAGATACATTTGATGTAGCACCGGCACTTGTAGTTATTACATGTATTTTACTTCCTATTATATCTGCTGCAACTCAGTATGGAAGTATCAAACTGTCACAGGCTATTTCAGGAGTTAAAAATAATTCAGATAAGAATGATCCGATGAATTCTACTATGAAGACTATGAACATGACAATGCCGTTATTCTCACTGTTCATGGTATTTACACTGTCATCTGGTATCGGTATTTACTGGATTATCAGTGCGGTTGTAAGATGTACACAGCAGTTCTTTATAAATAAGCATCTGCAGAAAATCTCACCGGAAGAAATGGTAGAAAAAAACCGTGATAAGGCTGAGAAGAAGCGTGAAAAACGTGGAGAAAAGGCTGAAAAGATCAATGCCATGGCTCAGGCCAATACTAAGAGTCTTTCATCTTCTGCTCAGAAGGATGTGTCTTCTTCTGAGAAGAATGCAAAGCTTAAAGAAGCAGAGGAAAAAAGAAGCCATGCAAAAGCAGGAAGCCTTTCTGCTAAGGCAAATATGGTAAAAGACTTTAACGATAATAAAAAGAAATAGTTTGGCTATGGGAGGTTGAACGCAATGGAAGAAACCACAGTATCTGCGAAAACACTGGATGACGCCATTACAGAAGCATTGATTCAGTTAGGTGTTACAAGTGATCAGCTTGAATATGATGTAATAGAAAAAGGAAATGCCGGATTCCTTGGTATTGGAAGAAAGCAGGCAGTTATCAAAGCAAGACGAAAAGTTGAAAAGAAAGTGAATGATGAACCAGTCATCGACTTTTCTGATGCTGTTAAGGGAGTTATGAAAGATTCTAAATCTGATAACTACCACAAGCACAACAACAGAGATAACAAGAAAAAGAAAGATAACCGCAAAAAAGAGAATTATCATAAGAATAACAAGAATGTGACAGCTTCTGAAAAAACTGAGAAAGTAAAAGAAGAAACTGTTAAAACTGAAAAGAAAGAAAAGAATGATAAGCCTCATAAGCCGGTACAGGAGAGAAAGGAAATCGAACTTGCTAAGGTTGAAGATATTACGGTTAAGACCTGTGAAGAGTTTCTGACAAATGTACTGAAAGCTATGGATATGGAAGTTGAGATAAAGACTTCTATCGACGAGGAAGGTGCTCTGTGTATTGAAATGAACGGAGACAATATGGGTATTCTGATTGGTAAGAGAGGACAGACTCTTGATTCACTTCAGTATCTGACTAACCGAGTGGCTAACAAGGCACAGGATGGTTATGTACGAGTAAAACTCGATACAGAGGATTACAGAAGAAGAAGAAAAGAGACATTGGAGAACCTTGCCAAGAACATTGCTCATAAGGTAAAGAGAACCAGAAGATCGGTATCTCTGGAGCCAATGAATCCATATGAGAGAAGAATCATTCACTCTGCATTGCAGGGAGACAGAAGTGTTACAACTCACAGTGAAGGTGAAGAGCCATACCGTAGAGTAGTGGTTACACTTGTAAGAAAATAGTATTTCGTATAAGATAGTAAGTAGGGGCGTCAAAACTCCTACTTACTCTTTTTTATTATCAGGAGGTATATCGTGCTTTATAATGACACGCAGACGATAGCAGCAATATCTACAGCTGTTACTGAATCAGGAATTGGAATTGTAAGAATCAGTGGTGAACAGGCAATTGAGATAGCAGATCGTATATATAGAGGAAAAAATGGAAAAAAACTAGCGGACCAGAAGACGCATACGATCCATTATGGCTATATCGCAGATGGTGAAGATATGATTGATGAAGTGCTGGTTCTTATTATGAAAGGACCACATAGCTATACCGGAGAAAATACGGTAGAAATTGACTGTCATGGTGGCGTATTTGTAGTGCGAAAGATCCTTGAAACGGTAATTAAGCATGGAGCAAGACCAGCAGAACCTGGTGAATTTACTAAGAGAGCATTTTTGAATGGTCGTATTGATCTGTCTCAGGCAGAGGCAGTCATTGATATTATTCAGTCGAAAAATGAATATGCTTTGAAGAGTTCTGTTGGTCAGTTAAAGGGGAATGTTAAGCAGAAGATTGTAGATATCAGAGAAAAGATATTGTATCATACTGCATTTATAGAGACAGCTCTTGATGATCCGGAGCACATCAGTGTAGACGGGTATGGCGAGACACTTCGTGGTGTAATAGAACCTTTGATAAAGGAGATTCAAAAGTTGATAGATTCTTCGGACGATGGGCGTATTATTAAAGAGGGTATTAAAACGGTAATTGTAGGTAAGCCCAATGCAGGTAAATCTTCTCTGCTTAATGCATTGCTTGGAGAGGATCGCGCAATTGTAACTGATATTGCCGGAACAACCAGAGATATTTTGCAGGAAAATATTAGTCTGCAGGGTATATCGTTGAATATTATGGATACAGCCGGCATCCGCGATACGGCAGATATCATAGAAGAAATTGGAGTTCAAAAAGCAATTAGCCATGCAAAAGAAGCAGATCTGATCATCTATGTAATTGATTCTTCGGCGCCGCTGGATCAGAATGATTATGATATTTTGAAACTTTTGAAGGATAAAAAGTCAATCATATTACTAAATAAATCAGATCTGGAGATGCAGGTTAAGAAAAAGGAAATTATGGATGCATATCTGGGAGAAAATAAGGAAGAAAATAAATTTGATATCCCGATGATTGAAATATCTGCTAAAGAAAATATTGGGATTGATATATTAGAAAATACGCTTAAAGATATGTTTTATCATGGGGATATATCTTTTAATTCGGAAGTTTATATTACCAATGTGCGCCATAAGACGGCATTGCAGAATGCATTGCAGAGTCTGAATAATGTAATTCAAAGTATTGATATGCAGATGCCAGAGGATTTCTATTCAATCGATCTGATGGATGCATACGAGACACTTGGAAGTATTACTGGAGAAACGATAGGAGAAGATTTGGTCAATGAAATTTTCAGCAAATTCTGTATGGGAAAATAAAGATAAATATGATGTAGTAGTAATAGGTGCAGGACACGCAGGATGTGAAGCTGCTCTTGCCTGTGCCAGACTTGGGTTTCAGACAGTTGTATTTACGGTCAGTGTAGACAGCATTGCATTGATGCCATGTAATCCAAATATCGGCGGAAGTTCGAAGGGACATCTGGTAAGAGAATTGGATGCACTTGGAGGTGAAATGGGTAAGGTGATTGACCGTACGTTTATACAGTCCAAAATGCTTAATAAGTCAAAAGGTCCTGCTGTTCATTCGCTTCGTGCACAGGCGGATAAAGCCAATTATAGCAGAACCATGCGCCGTGTATTGGAGAATCAGGAGCGTTTGGATATCAGACAGCAGGAGGTTGTCCGCATACTGACTGAAGATAATCAGGTAACAGGTGTTCAGACTTATTCTGGAGCGGTTTATAGATGCAGAGCGGTCATTTTGTGTACCGGAACTTATCTGAAGGCAAGGTGTATCTATGGCGATGTAAGTTCTCATACGGGTCCTAATGGTCTGCAGGCAGCGAATTATCTTACAGACTGTCTGAAAGATGAACTTGGTATTAAAATGTATCGTTTTAAAACCGGAACACCTGCGCGAGTGGATAAGAATTCGATAGATTTCAGTAAGATGGAAGAACAGTTTGGTGATGAGAGAGTTGTGCCATTTTCATTTACAACAAATCCGGATGATGTGCAGATTGACCAGGCATCCTGTTGGTTGACATATACTAACGAAGAAACACATAGAATCATCAGAGATAATCTTGATAGATCACCGCTTTATTCGGGAATGATCGAAGGAACAGGACCGAGATATTGCCCATCGATTGAGGACAAAGTAGTAAAATTTGCGGATAAAAAGAGACATCAGGTATTTATTGAGCCTGAGGGACTTGAAACAAATGAAATGTATATCGGCGGTATGTCAAGTTCACTGCCGGAAGATGTTCAGTATGAGATGTACCGCAGTGTGCCTGGACTAGAGCATGTTAAAATTGTCAGAAATGCGTATGCAATTGAGTATGATTGTATTGATGCCAGACAGCTGAAGCCAACACTGGAATTTCGTAATATCAGCGGATTGTTCAGTGGAGGACAGTTTAATGGAAGTTCGGGATACGAAGAGGCTGCTGCACAGGGATTGATTGCAGGTATTAATACTGCGAGAAAACTGCAGAGAAAAGATGGGATTATTCTGGATCGTTCAGAAGCTTATATCGGTGTTTTGATTGATGATCTTGTTACTAAAGAAAGTCATGAACCTTATCGTATGATGACGTCCAGGGCAGAATATCGTCTTCTTCTTCGTCAGGACAATGCAGATCAACGTTTGACGAAAATAGGTCATGAAATAGGTCTTATTTCTGATGAACGATATAATCGATTACTTATGAAAATAGAATGCATCAACGAAGAAATTGAACGTGTTTCACATGTACATGTGGGAACAAGTGATAATGTACAGGATTTACTGAAGAAGTATGAAAGTACACCGCTGAATTCAGGTATATCGTTAACAGAGCTGATTCGACGTCCGGAATTATCATATCAGGCATTAGAATCTATAGATCAAGGTAGACCGGAATTTCCAGCAGATTTGAAAGAAGAGATTGAAAACCAGATAGATATCAACATTAAGTATGATGGTTATATCAAAAGACAGCTTAGACAGGTAGAACAGTTTAAGAAGATGGAAAAGAAAAAAATTCCAGAAGATATTGATTATGATGCAATTCAGAGTCTTCGTATAGAAGCAATTCAAAAGTTGAAGGAATACAGACCGGTATCAATTGGACAGGCTTCCAGAATATCAGGAGTATCTCCTGCTGATATATCTGTATTACTTATATATTTGGGAGGAAAATAGTACATGGTGATTAGTCCAAAATTTTTAAATATGATGACTCAGCTTAATATATCATTGAGCGAAAAACAATTAGAACAATTCGATAAGTATTATCAGCTTTTGGTTGAATGGAATAAGGTTATGAATCTTACAGGTATTACAGAGTATGATGAGGTGTTTTGTAAGCATTTTGCAGACAGTTTATCCATCACAAAAGCTAATGATATGAAAGAAATTGAATCGGTGATTGATATTGGTACAGGAGCTGGTTTTCCTGGATTACCACTTAAGATTGCTTTTCCTCATTTAAAAGTTACATTGTTAGATTCATTGAATAAGAGAATAAAATTTTTAAACACTGTTATTAATGAATTAGAGCTAGAAGATATTACAACGATTCATGGAAGAGCAGAAGATTTTGCCAGAAATGAGGAATATAGAGAACAGTATGATATGGTTGTATCGAGGGCAGTAGCTAATCTGGCTGTCTTATCTGAGTATTGTATTCCGTATGTAAAAATGGATGGATACTTTATACCATATAAATCAGGTGAGATTGAGGATGAACTCAATGAGAGCAAGAAGGCTATTAAAATTTTAGGTGGTAAGACACAAAAAGTAGTCCAGTTTGAACTTCCTGATACAGATATAGCAAGATCATTAGTTATAATAAAAAAAGAAAAAAGTACAGGTATGAAATATCCTAGAAAATCTGGTATACCTTCAAGAAAGCCTTTGCATTAGTGCAAAGGCTTTTGCTTACTTATGGGTAATCCACATTTTGACTTTTTACATCATATAATATTTGTAAAAAAAGTTTCCAAAAGATATTAAACATAAAAAAAATAGGCAGAATGTTTCACGTGAAACATTCTGCCTATTTTTGTGATATGTATTTTGCAGTAGTGATAATACAACTATAAAATAAGGTCGAAAGTATTTAGGTGGATAATAAATTCGATTTTTCAAATGTTTCACGTGAAACATTTGAAAACAATAAATTATTCATTAACAATGCATATAATCGAAATAAAGCGTTATGTTAATAAAGGAAACTTGCTAAATGTAATGTTTCACGTGAAACATCTATGGAATCCAGTAGTGAAACGTGGTATAATAGTCAAGCATAGAAAGGGGAAATAATATGGGAAGGATAATCGCGATAGCAAATCAAAAGGGTGGCGTAGGTAAAACTACCACGGCTATCAACTTGTCAGCGTGCTTGGCTGAAAAAGGCAAGAAAGTGCTATCAATTGATATGGATCCGCAGGGCAATATGACGAGCGGACTTGGAATTGATAAAGATTCTGTCGAAAAAACAGTATATGATATGATTATAGGACAGGCATCTATTGAAGAAGTTATCTGTAAAGATGCTTTGGAAAATCTGGATGTTATTCCGACTGGAATTGATTTATCGGCAGCTGAAATAGAATTAATTGGCGTGGATGATAAGGAATTTATCATTAGAAATGAAGTGCATAAGGTAAGAGATAATTATGATTTTGTGATTATTGACTGTCCACCTTCATTAAATACGCTGACAATTAATGCAATGACAACAGCTGACAGTGTGATTGTGCCAATCCAGTGTGAATATTACGCATTGGAAGGCTTAAGTCAGCTTATGCACACGATTGAACTGGTTAAAGAAAGACTGAATCCTGATCTGGAGATGGAAGGCGTCGTATTTACAATGTATGATGCACGTACAAATTTATCACTCCAGGTTGTTGAAAATGTAAAAGATAACCTGAATCAGAGTATCTATAAAACAATTATTCCCAGAAATATACGTCTTGCAGAAGCACCTAGTTATGGAATGCCTATTAACATGTATGATACAAAGTCTACAGGCGCTGAAAGTTATAGAATGTTAGCAGACGAAGTGATTGATAAATAAGGATTGGGAGGGGAATAATATGGCAGTAAAGAGAAAAGGACTTGGAAAAGGACTGGACAGCCTGATTCCTGAAAATAAATCGGTAAAACCTGCTGCAAAAGCGGAAAAAGAAGAATCTGTCAAAACCGGCGAACAAATGTTGAAAATAAACCAAGTTGAACCAAATAGAGAACAGCCGAGAAAACATTTTGAAGAAGACGCATTGTTGGAATTGGCTGATTCTATCAAACAGTATGGTGTATTACAGCCACTGTTGGTAAGAAAAAGAAAAGATTATTATGAAATTATTGCAGGTGAAAGACGGTGGCGCGCAGCAAAGCTTGCCGGTGTCAAAGAAGTTCCGGTTATTATTAAAGAGTATACGGAACAGCAGGCAGTGGAAATTGCTTTGATTGAGAATATTCAGAGAGAAAATCTGAACCCAATTGAAGAAGCAATGGCATTCAAAAAATTGCTGACAGAATTTAATCTGAAACAAGATGAAGTGGCAGAGCGCGTGTCAAAGAGTCGTACAGCTGTTACAAACTCTATGAGACTTCTGAAGCTGGGAGAAAAGGTTCAGCAGATGATTATTGACGATATGATCACTACCGGACACGCAAGAGCATTACTTGCAATTGATGATGAAGAACAGCAGTATCTGCTTGCTACAAAGATTTTTGATGAAAAATTAAGTGTACGTGAAACAGAAAAACTTATAAAATCATTGAAAAATCCTAAGAAACAGGTTAAAGTAGTCAAAACCGTAGAAAATGCATTCGTCTATGATGACTTGGCAGAAAAAATGAAACGGGTACTTGGAACTAAAGTTAGTATTTCACCAAAGGGGAATGGAAAAGGAAAGATAGAAATCGAATATTACTCAGATGATGAACTCGAGCGCATGTTTGAGATGATTACATCTGTACAAAAAGGAGAATAATATATGGAAAGCAAGATTTTAGCGAAGCTTGGAATCGATCCTGCATTTATATTCTTATTTATGCTGATATTGATCGTAGTGCTGTTCGTACTGTATGTGAATGTCAGTCTGAAATATGACAGACTGAAAAACAGTTATGCATCGTTTATGCGGGGAAAAGATGGTAAGAATCTGGAAGAAAGTATTCTTACAAAGTTCTCGGAACTGGATGGAATAGCTAAGATTATTAAACAGAATCGTGCTGATGTGAAAGAAATGTATCGCAGGACTGAACATTGTATTCAAAAATGTGGAATTGTCAAGTATGACGCTTTTAATGAAATGGGCGGAAAACTCAGCTTTGCCCTGGCACTTCTGGACAGTGATAATACCGGATGGATCATGAATGCGATGCACAGCCGTGAGGGATGCTACACTTACGTGAAGGAAATTCTGAAGGGTGAAAGCTATGTAGAACTTTCAGAAGAGGAAGCGGAAGCACTGGATCGAGCAATTTACAGTGAAGATTATATGAGCAGTGAGTCTGAATCAACTTCGGAAGAAAATGAAGCAAAAACAATCCGAAAAGAGCAGCCGAGAAAAGCAGCTAAAAAAGAAGTAAGAAAAGATACAAATAAAGAAATAAAAAAAGCAAGAAGATAAAGGAAAGGGAGAAAGAAAATGCTTGATATTAAATTTGTGAGATCAAATCCTGATGTAGTAAAGGAAAACATTAAAAAGAAATTCCAGGATGAAAAATTACCACTGGTTGATGAGGTATTAGAGTTAGACCAGAGGAATAGAGATATTAAAGGAGAAGTAGAAGCTCTTCGTGCTAATAAGAATAAGATTTCCAAGCAGATCGGTGCATGCATGGCTCAGGGTAAGAGAGAAGAAGCAGAGGTACTGAAACAGGAAGTTCAGAAGAGTGCAGCAAGAATTGAAGAATTATCCGCAGAAGAAAAAGAAGTAGAAGAAAAACTTAAGAAGAACATGATGATCATTCCAAATATCATCGATCCATCTGTACCAATCGGTAAAGATGACAGCGAAAATGTAGAGATTGAAAAATTTGGTGAGCCGGTAGTTCCGGACTTTGAGATTCCATATCATACAGAGATCATGGAAAGTTTTGATGGTATTGATCTGGAAGCCGCTGGAAAAGTTGCAGGTAATGGATTCTATTACCTGATGGGAGATATTGCGAGACTGCATTCAGCAGTAATCAGTTATGCACGTGACTTTATGATCGACAGAGGATTTACTTATTGTGTACCTCCGTTTATGATCAGAAGTAATGTGGTAACAGGTGTTATGAGCTTCGCTGAGATGGATGCTATGATGTATAAGATTGAGGGAGAAGACCTGTATCTGATCGGAACAAGTGAGCATTCTATGATCGGTAAATTTATCGACACCATGTTGGATGAGGGAGAACTTCCAAAGACACTGACCAGCTATTCACCATGCTTCCGTAAAGAAAAAGGTGCTCACGGTATCGAAGAACGAGGTGTATACAGAATCCATCAGTTTGAAAAACAGGAGATGATCGTTGTATGTAAACCGGAAGAAAGCAAGAAATGGTATGATGTACTCTGGAAAAATACAGTAGATCTCTTCCGCTCACTGGATATTCCGGTGCGTACGCTGGAATGCTGCTCTGGTGATCTTGCTGACCTGAAAGTAAAATCTTGCGACGTAGAGGCATGGTCTCCAAGACAGAAGAAGTACTTTGAAGTAGGAAGCTGCTCTAACCTTGGTGATGCACAGGCAAGAAGACTTGGCATTCGTGTAAAGGGAACTGATGGTAATAAATACTTTGCTCATACATTGAATAACACAGTAGTTGCACCACCGAGAATGCTGATTGCATTTTTGGAAAATAACCTTCAGGAAGACGGTTCTGTACGTATCCCTGAAGTACTTCGTCCATATATGGGTGGAAAAGAAAAAATTGAACGTAAATAATTAGACGGGTAAATAATATGCACAAATATCTTAATGCTATTGGGTATGGAGGACTTGCTTCAGAAAAACAGCTCAACAGATTGCTGCAGTATGCTGAAAAGGTATATACACATCATGAGCTGATGGCATTGGATCAGGAAACAGATTACTGCGAATATCGAATGAAAAGTTCGAAGGATATGGGAATCTGTGTCTGTGGTACCATGGATGAAGAAGAACATTTTGAAAGATATTTCTATTATCCATATTTTGAAGGAAGTGGCATTACATCTGTCGCTGATGTAACATTGGAGAGACGAATGGACCGGCATTCATTTGTAGGAATTTATGAAGATGCTAAAGTGGGAGTCAGCCTGATTTTTCATGTACAGAATGCAATAGAATGTATGCTTGCAGATGTGCGCAGGAATCATGTGCTGGATCATGTATCGATCACTTTGTCCGGACTTTGTAATGATGGCATGATTTTGCTGCCTGTATTTAAGAATCCGGATCAGGAAAAGAGAAGCAGAGAAGAATCAAGAAACAGGATGACGCTTCTAACTGCTGCGCGAAATGGTGATCCATCGGCAATCGAGAGTCTTACATTAGATGATCTTGATACTTATACTAAAGTATCAAGAAGATTGGTAAAAGAAGATGTATTTACAATTGTAGATACATATTTTATGCCATGTGGAATTGAGTGTGACCGTTATTCGATTCTTGGTGAAATTCTGAATATAAGAATGGATGAAAATGAAGAAACAGGAGAAGAAATTTATATCCTGAGTCTGAATGTAAATGAAATGAAATTTGATGCCTGCATACCTAAGGCAAATCTGATTGGCGAACCTGCGATCGGCAGAAGATTCAAGGGAAATATCTGGCTGCAGGGAATGATAAGAATGTAAGAGAAGAGTGTACAGCTTGAAACACTAAAGCTGTACACTCTTTTTGAGTCTGGTTAGAAATTACTATTTATCACATCTTCCAGTGTAATGTGAAAGAAGAAGTCATGCACCAGCGTGTAGTATTTCTCCCAGAGAGGAAGGGTTACGCAGATGTCTTTGCGATTGCAGACCTCAGCATCCGGCTGTAAGCAGGCAACGGGAGCAAGTGGACCTTCGGTCAATTCGATGATGTCACCAACGATATATTCAGATGGTTCTCTGGTAAGAATATATCCGCCTCCCTTACCACGAAGTCCTTTTAGCATTTTTCCTTTTACCAGTATCTTGATAATAATCTCAAGATATTTTTCGGAAATCTCCTGGCGTGCTGCAATGTCCTTTAATGGAATATATCCAGCATCCTGATGTTCAGCCAGGTCGATCATTACTCTTAATGCATAACGTGCTTTTGTTGAAATCATAGGATATTACCTCCGTTAATATGTCTATTATATAGCTCGTAAAAAAATTTTTCAATAAAAACCTATAAAACCTATTGACTCAGTAGGTATTTAGTGATAATATACAGCCATAGCAAACAAGACAAGAAAGTATAAAGACTTGGAAGGAGATATATCATGGCAAATATTTATCAGGGAACATTGGGATTAATTGGAAATACACCACTTGTAGAGGTAACTAATATCGAGAAGGAACTTGGACTGGAAGCAACGGTACTTGTTAAGCTTGAATACTTTAACCCGGCCGGAAGTGTAAAGGACAGAATTGCAAAGGCAATGATCGAAGATGCAGAAGCAAAGGGACAGTTGAAAGAAGGTTCCGTTATCATCGAACCTACATCAGGTAATACAGGAATCGGTCTTGCATCTATCGCAGCGGCAAAGGGATACAGAATCATCCTGACAATGCCAGAGACAATGAGTGTTGAGAGAAGAAACATCCTGAAAGCATACGGTGCTGAGCTGGTGCTGACAGAAGGTGCTAAGGGTATGAAGGGAGCAATCGCCAAGGCAGAAGAACTTGCGAAAGAGATCCCTGGAAGTTTTATTCCTGGACAGTTTGTGAATCCGGCTAACCCGGCAGTACACAAAGCTACTACAGGTCCTGAAATCTGGAAAGATACAGATGGTAAGGTAGATATCTTTATCGCTGGTGTAGGTACAGGTGGAACACTGACAGGTACAGGTGAGTACCTCAAAGAACAGAATCCGGATGTGAAGGTTGTAGCACTTGAGCCAGCTACTTCACCAGTACTTTCTGAGGGTAAAGCAGGAGCGCACAAGATTCAGGGAATCGGTGCTGGATTCGTACCGGATGTACTGAATACAGAGATCTATGATGAAATTTTCAAAGCTGAAAATGAAGATGCATTTGCAGCAGCAAAACTTCTTGCTAAGAAGGAAGGAGTACTGGTAGGTATCTCTTCCGGTGCAGCACTTCATGGAGCAATCGAACTTGCAAAGCGTCCGGAAAACAAGGGAAAAGTAATCGTAGCACTTCTTCCGGATACAGGAGACAGATATTACTCTACTCCACTCTTTACAGAATAATCGAAAGGCGTTATATATGAATTTCTCAAAAAGAAGCAGATACGGTATCAGAGCATTGATTGATCTGGCTGAACATACAGATAGTCCCTGTGCTTTGTGTGAAATAGCAGAACGAAATAATATTTCTATCAAATATCTCGAACAGATATTTTCAGTTTTAAAAAAAGCTGGTATTATAAAGAGCATCAAGGGACCACAGGGTGGTTATTTTCTGGCTGGTAATCCGGAATATATTCGAATTTCAGACATCATAGTTACACTTGACGGATCGTATTTTCTGGATGATGAGCGACTTGCTCCCGGTCAGAAGGGCGAGGCGGAAGCACTTGCAGTGCAGGAAACGGTCATCGATCCGATCAATGAAGAGGTACACAGGATACTGGATCAGCTGACATTGAAGAAATTGACAGAGCATGCAGAGCAGACTAATCAGGCTGCACAGAGTATGTATTACATCTGAAAACGGCGGAGCTTCGTGCTCCGTCGTATTTTGACGCTTAAGAGGAGGATACATTTTATGAAGTCTATTACCATTGAATCGTTGGAGAGAGCGGATAAGGACAAGGTACTTGTCGTAGATATCCGGCCTGAGGAACAGTACCAGAGAGGTACATTTCCGGGGGCAGTCAACCTTCCGATGGCAGAATTTGAAGACCGTAAGACGGAACTGGAACCATATAAAGATAAGGAAATCTATCTGATGTGTCATACCGGAGAGCGGAGTCTGGAGTATGTACAGGATTTGCTTGCAGATGGTTACGATGCCGGTAATGTCACGGGTGGATATCGGTCATATCTGAAATTAACGCTGACCAGATTTGTTCAGAAAGATTCGGAAGAACAGCTTGCGGAGCGTACCAGAGAGATTGAACGAAGCATTATTAAGAAGTTCCGCAGATCTGTCTGGAGACCCTTTACCAAGGCGTTGAATGAGTATCAGTTAGTGCAGGAGGGGGATAAGATCGCAGTCTGTATCTCCGGCGGAAAAGATTCCATGCTGATGGCAAAGGTGTTCCAGGAACTGAAGCGTCATGGCAAGGTGAATTTTGATGTAGTATTTCTGGTAATGAATCCGGGATACAATGAAGATAACTGGAATATTATTTTGAATAATGCCAAGTTACTTGGAATTCCACTGACCGTATTTGAGTCAGATATATTCGATACAGTTGCAACGATTGATAAGAATCCGTGTTATCTGTGTGCCAGAATGAGACGGGGATATCTGTATTCTAAGGCAAAAGAGCTGGGATGCAATAAGATTGCGCTGGGACATCATTTTGATGATGTGATTGAGACTATCTTGATGGGAATGTTGTATAGTGCGAAAATAGAGACGATGATGCCGAAGCTTCACAGCCAGAACTTTGAAGGAATGGAACTGATCCGTCCGATGTATATGATAAAAGAAGAAGGAATCAAGGCGTGGCGGGATTATAACAAATTACAGTTTATCCAGTGTGCATGCCGTTTTACGGAAAATTGTTCTACCTGCGGAGGCGGCAGAAAGTCAAAACGTGATGAGATGAAAGAGCTGGTAGAGCAGTTTAGAAATATCAGCAGTGTAATCGATACGAATATATTCAACAGTATCCATAATATCAATCTGAATACTGTAATCGGATATCACAAAGATGATATGAAATATAATTTTCTGGATGATTATGATACAAAAGGAAAAAAGACTGAGACGGAAGGATAAATATTCAAAAGAGGACTGACTTATGACACTTACACAGCTGAATTACATTATTACAATTGCAGAAACGAAGTCTATGAATAAAGCAGCCGAGAAGCTGTATGTATCGCAGCCGTCGCTGACGAATGCGATTAAGGAACTGGAAAAAGAACTTGGTATTACGATATTTTATCGAAGTGGGCGAGGCGTTACGCTGACCAATGATGGGGCGGAGTTTTTGTTATATGCGAAGCAGATATATGGACAATATGAGGCAATTCTTGAAAAATATGGTGAAGGTGGATCTTATAAGAAGAAATTCGGTGTATCAACGCAGCATTATTCATTTGCGGTGAAAGCATTTGTGGATATGGCGAAAGAATTCGATATGTCGAAATACGAATTCGCAATCCGTGAGACAAGGACGGCGGAAGTGATTCAGGATGTAAGTACCATGAAGAGCGAGATAGGTATTCTGTATCTCAGTGATTTTAACCGCAAATCGCTTGGTAAAATGCTGAAATCGGCAGGACTGGAATTTCATCATCTGATCGACTGTCAGGCATATGTGTATATTTGGAAACATCATCCACTGGCAAAGGAAAAGTCGATCAGTTTTGAACAGTTAGACGGATATCCATGTCTGTCATTTGAACAGGGTGATAATAGCTCATTTTATCTTGCAGAAGAGATTCTGTCTACGAATGAATATTCACAGGTGATTCGGGCAAATGACCGAGCTACGATGCTGAATCTGATGATTGGACTGAATGGATACACATTGTGTTCCGGTATTATATGTGAGGAGCTGAACGGTAATGATTATGTGGCTGTACCATTTCAGGATGATGAACAGAATCCAAACAGCGTGATGGAGATTGGATATATCACGAGAAAGAATACACTGCTCAGCAAAATGGGAGTGCTGTATGTAGAAGCTTTGAAAAAGTATTTGAATATTAGTGAGTGAATATAAAGTGCTGAGTTATAAAATAAAACTATAACTCGGTATTTTTTTTGTGTATTAGACAGTATAATCCTACTATGTTACTATGAATACAACAAAGAGAGAAACACATAAAAGATAATACAAAATATTTTAGATATTCAGGAGGTAATCATTATGGCAAATATAAACGATTCTAAAAACTGGGGATTTGAAACAAGACAGCTTCACATTGGACAGGAGAAAGCAGATCCGGTAACAGATGCAAGAGCAGTTCCAATCTACGCTACAACATCTTACGTATTCCATGATTCACAGCATGCAGCAGACAGATTTGGACTTCGTGATGCAGGAAACATTTACGGAAGACTTACTAATCCTACAGAGGATATTTTTGAACAGAGAATCGCATCTCTGGAAGGCGGAGTTGCAGCACTGGCAGTTGCATCCGGAGCAGCAGCACTGAGCTATACATTCCAGGCACTGACGAAATCTGGCGAACACATCGTAGCTTCTAAGACAATCTATGGTGGTACATATAATTATCTGGCACATACATTACCGTTAAATAATAATGTAACTACTACTTTCGTTGATCCATATGTAGAGGGATCATTTGAGGCAGCCATTCAGGAAAATACAAAAGCTATTTTCGTAGAGACACTTGGCAATCCTAATTCCAATGTAATTGACATTGCAAAGATTGCAGAAATTGCTCATAAGCATGGTCTTCCGCTGGTAGTAGATTCTACTTTCGCAACACCTTACCTGATCCGTCCGATTGAATACGGCGCAGACATTGTCGTACATTCAGCAACGAAATTTATCGGCGGACATGGTACAGCAATCGGCGGCGTAATCGTAGACGGAGGAAAATTCGACTGGAAAGCATCTGGAAGATATCCATGGATCTCCGAAGCTAACCCTAGCTACCATGGTGTATCATTTGCAGAAGCTGCGGGCCCTGCAGCGTTTGTAACTTACATTCGAGCAATCATATTACGTGATACTGGTGCGACCCTCTCTCCGTTCCACGCGTTTATATTCTTGCAGGGCCTGGAAACCCTCTCACTTCGTGTAGAGAGACATGTAAGCAACACATTGAAGATTGTAGACTACCTGTCAAAACATCCACAGGTAGAGGCGGTACATCATCCGTCACTTCCTACAGAGCCGACTCATGATCTGTATAAGAAGTATCTGCCAAATGGCGGAGGCTCTATCTTTACATTTGAGATTAAGGGAGATGCGGCTACAGCGCAGAAATTTATTGACAACCTGGCAATCTTCTCACTGCTTGCAAATGTAGCTGACGTGAAATCCCTGGTTATCCATCCGGCAACTACTACACACAGCCAGTGCACAGAAGAAGAACTGCTGGAGCAGGGCATTAAGCCAAATACAATCCGTCTGTCAATCGGTATCGAGAAAGCAGAAGATCTGATCGCAGCACTGGATGCAGCATTTGAAGCAATCAAATAAGAGATATGTGAAAAAACAGACTCATCGTCTTGCGTGATATGCTCCCTTTTAGGTAGACAAGTAAAATAATAAAAACTTGTTTCCTGAAAGGGGGTATTTTTTTGAGTAGAAAAGTTAAGTACAGCATAGAAGAAAAACTAAATG
>NZ_JAOQJV010000022.1:0-32183 GCF_025567415.1 Dorea ammoniilytica | reverse complement strand
CTGCTCCGGCTCCTGAACCATTTACGATATTACCAAGTGCAAGACCGCCACCGAACAGAAGCATCATGCCCCACAGCATATTTTTCTGCGCATGTTCCCATGTAAGGATCGGGTTCTTCTTATCAGCTGATGTGATAACGAATGACAATGCACCAAGGATTGCGAAAATGTAAGCAGGCTCCAGTGATGGAAGTGCCTTTGCAAACAGTGGTCGAGCAAATGCACCAATCATAGCTAACAGGAACAATGTTCCACAGATCTTTTCGTCTCTCTTCATAGTTCCGAGCTCTGCATAAGCTTTCTCAAAGTAATCCTTTGTTCCTTCCAGCTTCTCACCTTTACGAGTGAAGAAGAAGAACATCAGTAAAAGTGTAACAATTGCTGTCAGGATAAAGAACGGAAGGATGCGTACGATCCAGTCTACATACATGAACTCATGTCCTGATAGCTCCTGGAAGAAGGAAATAGCAGCTACGTTCATGGCTCCACCGAGTGGAGAACCTACACCACCAAGTCCGGCTCCCCATCCAATACAGAGAAGAATCGGAACTGCCGGAGCTGCTTTCTTGATATCCTCATATCCTGCTGCGTGGATCATAGCCACAGCGATTGGTGTAAACAATGCACATACAGCTACGTTAGGCAGGCAGGATGAGAAGATCATACTTGCAAGCAGCCATACGGTAATCTGTGATTTCATGGAAGGTCCTACTAATGAAAGAACCTTCAGGGCAACTCGTCTGTCAAGCCCTGTTGTTGCCCACGGAATTGTAAGTAAGCAAGAACCAAAGATCAGGATGATACTTCCTGATGCATACTGAGCGATAACTCCGCTCTGTTCTACCATACCGAACAATGCGTTAATACCAACCGGAAGGAATGCTGTAACTGTCAGGCTGACTGGCTGTGTTGCCCACCAGAATACCATCCATAACAAAGTACCGATTGCCATTGCTCCAAGTCCTCCAAGCGCACCCTTCAGTGCCACTGAAGCGATCGCAAACAGGACAGGTCCGATGATCAAATAGATCAGTCTTTTTTTTGTGTCCATAATTTAGTCTCCTTTTAGAAATAGAATCTTTTTAAATTTCGTCATTTGCCGGCTGACAAAACTTGTTTCTGAAATAAATTATAGATATATTTCGGCACGATACAAGCTTTTTCCCGACACTTCGCATTGCTCAAAACAGGATTACGGATTGTGATTTTGCATTTCACATTTTGGTTATCAATTGCAGTATATGCAACTGGCTTTCGTATTTCAGCATCTATTTTCAAAACACTATGTTAATGTTATACATTTCACAATAATTTTCTCTCTATTTATTTGTCTGTTTTGCACAAAAGTGTGCTTGTGCTCGTATAAAAACAAAAGGACTGATACGCCACACTTCCGTGTACGTATCAGTCCCTCTTCACTATATAATCCAATCATATTACTTCTTCTTTTTCATATCTGTAGAAATTGTACGATAAATATATCCGGCTGCAAATTCTGATCCCACCTCCGAAGCATGAGTGCCGTCCTCATAATACATCTCGGTCTCCGGATGTTCTCTCCGGTACTCCCACCAGAATTCTCCTGCCGGAGCTAACGGCACCTCATATTCTGCGGATGCTTTTTTATAAGAAGCTGTCATTGCAGCCTGTCTGTCTTCTCCGTCACATCTGGTCCACGGCAGATACAGGATTGGTCTTGCGCCCGCCTCTCTGATCCACTTCACCAGTATGGCTATCGATCTCATAAATCTTCTCTCGGATTCGAATGGATTCGACATATCCTGAAGCATCACATAGTCGTAATGTCCATAACGGATATTAAACTGAACTTCCGGTTCTTCCATCAGCTGGCTCAGCGACCAGCCGCCATGGGCGATCATTGCCACCTCGCAGTCATATCCATCCTTTCGGAATCTTTCTGCCACCATTTCTGGCATATCATTAAAAAAAGTATGGCTGTTGCCCACAAATAGGAGCCGCAGCCGTGTTACATGTTCGTTCATTATACATCTCCAGTCTGTTAATATGGGTAGTAACCCAATCTGCCGGATATTCTGGACGCAGTGATCTTGATCGCTTTTTTGAGCTCCGCTTCTCTCTGCGGCTGGCTTAGCGCATTTGCACTGGTAGAGACACTGATCGCTGCTACCGGATTACGGTCACGGTCTAAGATCGGCGCTGCAACAGAACCCTTGCCATAAGCCAGTTCATTGACCAGAATGCATATGCCCTGCTGCCGTTCCTTCTTAAGTTCCTGCATGATCTCGTCTACACCTACTTTTGTATCCGGTGTTCTCTTTTCTCTGTTACTTCTCTTTAAGATATCTTCCGCCTTTGCTTCCGGCATATAAGCGAGCATAATACGTCCCATAGCGGAACAGTACATTGGCTGCCTGTGTCCCATCGGCACAAACAGATCCATCGTATGTTCACAACAGCAGCTGATCAGGTGCATAATCTCCGTGTCATCCTGAATACTCATATGGCTGTGTACACCATAGCGGAATGAAAGAAGCTGTAATTCCGGAAATGAATAACGGTACACATCGCTGTCCTGCAGAGTTGCACCTGCAAGGGATATGATCTGTGTTCCAGGATAATAGCATCCCGTCTCGTCATCTCTTCGCAAAAATCCCCAGTCCAGAAGTGTATTCAAATGTCTGGACACGGTACTGATGTTCATCCCCAGCCGTGCAGCAATGTCAGATGTTCTCTGCATCGGTGTACGCTCATCAAATGTAGACAAAATTGCCAGTGTCTTGCTAACGCTCTTCGCATCAGATGCTTTTTTCCCTGTTTCGTGTGGATGCTCCATCCGGAGTGCCTCGCTTTCTCAATCTATGCCTTATTATTCCTGTGCCTGGTCTTCCATCCATTTATAAAGTTCATAACGGCTGTTGATTCCACACTTGGAATAAATATTCTGTACATGTTTCTTAACGGTATGATAACTTACCACCAGTTCGTCTGCGATCGCCTTATAAGTCAGTCCCTGACACATCAGTTCCGCTACCCTCTGCTCTGCATGAGTCAGAAGCGACTCTCCGTTTGCACTGATGCTCTTCGGTACCGGTGACACCGACGCCGACTGCTCCTTCTTCTTCGAAATCGTAATCCAGTGATACCGGTCAATAATTCCATTGGAATAGGTCTGATCATAAGTATATATCTTAAAGATATAATTCTTGATCACCCGAGTCTGCACACGGTCCTCAGCCTGTACATCCTCCTCGCCCCCAAGCAGGAATGGCAGCCAGCTGCACGGCGTAGAGCTGTCAATGTGTTCCACCATTGCCTCGCCAAGAATATCTGCCAGATACTGCTGGGCGGTCTTATTGTAGCTCATCACATGTGTAAAATCATCTGTCACCAGAAATGCCTTTTCCCCTGATGCAATGATCTCACTCTGAATGTTCGCTATAATCTTCGCCTGTTCATACTTTTTAAAGTTCTTATAGGAATTGGCTACGTATACATAAATTTCCTTCAATTCCTCGATCTCTTGTTCTGTAAAATCACCGTCTTCCCTGCTCTTGAAGAACGCTGCCTGAATATACGCATTGATTCCAAAAGCAAGTGTCACACTGTAGTGCTTCCGAAAATTTTCTTCCAGAAAGCGGACATATGGTGAATTCTCATAATCCTTTTCTCCGATCACATCCGTTGCCTTGTACAGCCTTGGCTCCACATTGAAATAGGTCAGGTGATCTCTCACAGCCTCAATATAAATACGGTAACGCACTACATCATTCTCCATAAATCTGCGGTAAGGATGACCTTCATAGTCTAGCAGTGCACCGCTTCGGTTCGTCCATGACAGGAAATTGCCATGGGTATCAAAATAAGAGATCAAAATATCATTAAAGCCAAAATTGCGGTACAGACTGTCCAAAAGAACGGTACTGAAAAACTCCCTCGCCGTAATCTGATATTCAGACATCTCTGAAAAAAAGTTCATCTGATTCGCATTCTCGTTCCCCATCATTCTCTCAAGTACCTCCAATTCCTGCCTCTGCATACCATCTATTCTATCACTATAACATTGGAATTTCCATATCCATAGCAGGTGCTTTCTTGCCAAGGAATTTCTCCAGACATCCTACAATGAACGCATGATCCTTCTCGTGCGCCAGTGCAGACACTGTGATCACATGCGTCATGCAGCCATTCACACGGATCGGGAATCCGCCGCCGCACAGCTTATACTCTTCGTAGTTCAGTCCAAAATCCTCTACCAGACTTCTTCCAAGGAAATGCGCTCTTGCTGTTGCAAGAAGTGAACTGCACTCCATATAACTTACCATGTTAAACTTACGGTCTGTCCAGTTCTGGTGATTCAGATTTGCACCCTCTGATGCATATGCAAATACGATATGTCCATTCATTTTGCGAATGCTGACAGTAAGATTGATCCCCTGATTCCTGATCTCTTCTACCATAATATTGCCAAGCTTCCATGCGTCCTCACTGGTAAATGAATCAAACTGCAGGATCTTCTCCTGTTCTGAAAGTATACGAATTGCCTCCTGATAATCTGTTGCCATATTTATGCCCTCCTGTATCTAGGTACTGTTACCTATTTTTAGTCATTTTTACTATACTTCTATTGTTATACAGGCGTCAATAAGGCGAATTGGCTAGTTTTTATGAATTACGCAAATCGTACACTAGCATTATCATACATGTTTAAATAATAACAAGTTTTACGTAAGATTTCAAATTATTTTTGTCTTATTGCAATGTTTCCATAATACCAAAAGAAAGGACAGCACTTTACTGCTGTCCGGATAAGGATACTATCCATGTACTCAGGATGAATCTTATGTCAGATCAGTCTACCCGCAGCATGCGGTAACCGATACCGATATGGGTCTGGATATACTGCGCAGAGCCAGGATCTGTCTCCAGTTTTTTCCGCAGTGTCGCCATAAATACCCGGAGCGATGCGATATCCTTTTCCCAGCTGCTTCCCCATATCTGCTGCGTAATATACGTATGTGTCAGAACTTTTCCCACATTATGCGACAAAATACAGAGCAGCTTATACTCGATCGGCGTCAGGTGCAGTTCCTCCCCTTTCAGATAAGCACATCCTGCCGCATAATCGATCTTCAGGTCACCATTTATAAATATCGGTGCACCTGCTTCCGTCCCTGACCGCATCAGTTTTAACCGGCGTTCGGTCACTCGCAGACGGGCAAGCAGCTCCTCAACGGAAAATGGTTTCGTCAGATAGTCATCTGCTCCTGCGTCCAACGCCTCGATCTTATCAGATTCCTCACTTCTGGCACTGATCACGATAATCGGCATGTTGGACCATGTTCTGATTCTTTTAATCACCTCAATACCATCCATATCAGGAAGTCCAAGATCCAGAAGTATAATATCCGGATTATGGGATGCTGCCTCCATGACAGCTTCGTTTCCGTTTTCTGCGGTCAGATATTTATAATCATGCGTCTTTAACGTCGTGACGATCAGATTGCGCACCGGTCTGTCATCTTCCACTGTCAATATCAATGTTTTATTCATTTAATGTCACCTCACTGACTGGTAATGTAAAAGAGAAAATACAGCCATGTGGCTGATTATCTGTCAGGGTCAGTTCTCCACCATGTGCCTCTACAATGGATCTGCTAAGTGCAAGTCCAAGACCAAGGCTTCGACGGCTGTCTGCAACCGTGGTCTTACCGACATAGAACATTTCAAACACATGCGGCTTCATGGCATCCCGGATGCCCCCTCCATTATCTGACACTCGGATACAGACTTTATCCCCCTGTCTATGGGCACTGATCTGTATCTTAGAACCCTGCTGTGTATATTTAACTGCATTTTCGATCAAATTAACCAATACTTGTATGATAAGCCGCGCATCCATACGCGCCAGTAATAACTCTTCACAATCTGTGCCGATAACATGCTCTCTGCCCAGACGGCTGACGTGGCGTACCGCTTCATCCACTACCTCATCTACCAGCTGATCTGTCATGTTCAGTTTCAGCCGGTTATCATTCAGTCTTGTAACAGACAGAAGATTTTCTACCACTCCGACAAGCCATTCTGCATCATCATAAATGTCTGTGTATATCTGTTTTCGTGTGGCATCATCAATCCCTTCCTCATTATGCAGAAGCGTATCTGCATTGCCGGAAATAGCACATAACGGTGTGCGCAGGTCATGTGAGATGGATCTGAGGAGATCTGCACGTAGCTGTTCGTTCTTGGCCAACACAGCCGCTTTTTCCATCTCTTTTAAATGATGCACATTATCCATAGCAAGTGCACATTCATTTAACACAGAACGTACCGTACTATACTCAAAAGAATCCAGAGGCTTCTGCGTCATTGGTATACCAACTACGCCGTAGACACTATCTTCTGTACAGATTGGCATATAAAGGCTTCTTGCCTCTTTGCAGTAGTCGGTTCCGATGCCGGCACTTTTCCGGTTCTTCAGAACCCATTCTGCCGCCGCATGCTCCGGCTCTTCCAGCAGCCTGATATCCTTTCCTCTTTCTCCGCCGGCATAAACCATCCCCTCTGAAAGCCTGTCGTCTTCCACAAGATAGGCAACGATGCTGCAAGCAAATAGTTTGGTCAGCTGTTCACACGTCGTACGAAGGATATCCTTTTCATCTCTTTTCCTCTGGAGCAGGCGGTTCGTATCAAACAATACCTGTATCCGAAATGCCTGTCTGGATGACACCTCCGCATGCGCTTTTAACTGAGCCGCCAGTGTACCGGTAATAATTGCAGCAAGGAGCATTACCGCAAATGTCACCGGATATCCCATTGCATAAGTCTGAAAAGAAAGCCGCGGTTCTGTCAGGAAGAAGCCAAACAACAGCACGCTCAGAAATGCGCTTGCAACGCTATATACATAACCCTTAGTAACCACTGCCGTCAACAATACACCCAGGATATATATCATGACAATATTCGTATCTGTAAAGCCAAGCTTTAAAAAGCAGAATCCGACCGCTGTGCATATTGCAAGCATCAAAACAGTAAACGCCAGATCTTTGCAATATCCTTTCTGATAAAAAGCATTTTGCATAACTCTGCCTCGCACAGAAGCATCATATATCTTATACTCTTTCTCATTATCTCTCCAGTTTTTCAGAAAAAATCCTTCAAACTGATTCGCCGAAATCCATCCAAGTACAACCACAAACGGTACACTCAATGCCAATACAGCTCCAACTCCCATAACTTCCACCTCTGTCTCTGTAATTATAACATTAAATCTTAAAACATTTCTGGATTACTTTATACTCTCCAAGAACTATTAATGTAATATGATCTGTCAACACAGTCTCTGATGAGACTATTTCATGTATTTTACCATTTTCTTTGACCGCCATGATATTAATATTATATTTTTTACGGATATCCAGTTCACCAACTGTTTTTCCCAGCCATTTTTCCGGAACTTCCACTTCAAAAAATGCATGTGTATCATCTACTTCTACGTAATCCAGGATATGGTCAGACGCATAACGGATCGCTGTCCACTTAGCGATCTGTTTTTCCGGATATACCACTTCATCCGCACCGTTCCGCAGCAGGAATTTTTTCTGTACATCCCGCTCTGCCCTTGACACGACCAGTCTTGCACCCAGTTCTTTTAATAATGATGTTGTTTCCAGTGAATTCTGGAAATTGCCACTGATCGTCACAATACATACATCAAAATTACGGATTCCCAGTGATTTCAGGAAATTATAGTTGGTGCTGTCTCCAATCTGTGCATTCGTAACATACGGAAGCACAGTATTGATTCTCTCTTCATCAATATCCACTGCCATAATCTCATGTCCCAGGCTATTCAACTGGATTGCAATGTGTTTTCCAAATCTTCCAAGACCAATTAACAATATATTTTTCATCTTTCTGTCTCCTTATCCAACATTTACTTTTTCTTCCGGATATCTTGCAATATATCTGCTTTTCTCCGGGACAGCCGCATAGATCAGTGTCAGCCCCCCGACACGGCCAAAATACATCAACATGATTAAAATGCCTTTCGACACAACTCCCAGATCCGGTGTCAATCCAAGTGTCAGTCCTACCGTTCCGACAGCTGATGCTGTCTCAAATAAACAGGCGGATAACGGAAGGTGCTCTATGACGCTGATTGCAAAAGCACCGCAGAAAAACAGTGCCATATACATTCCTGCAATCGTTGCAGCATTTCTCACAACCTCATCATTGAGCCTCCGGTGAAACACCTGGATCTGATCCCTTCGCCGGAACGTTGCAGCCGCATTGGCGATCATCACTGCAAAGGTGGTCGTCTTCATTCCTCCTGCCGTCGATCCCGGTGCGCCTCCGATCAGCATCAGTATGATCATGAGAGCTTGGGATGCTCCTGACATTGCTGCCAGGTCTGCCGTATTGTATCCTGCTGTTCTCGTTGTAACCGACTGGAACAATGCATTCCACACACCATGCATACCTGTAAGCCCCCGGAAATCTTCAAAATAAAAGAACACTGCCGGAACCACGATCAGAAATGCTGTGGTACACAGGATCAGTTTACTCTGCAACCGGTATCTCTTCCACTGAAAACGATTCAGATAAATGTCTTCCCATGTCAGAAAGCCGATTCCACCTATGATGATTAATAGCATAATCGTTATATTGATCACGCCATTTCCACTGTAGCCGGTAAGTGAAGCAAATTGGTGTGTCTTTGTTCCCAGGATATCAAAACCTGCATTACAGAATGCAGATATCGAGTGAAATACTGCCATCCAGATTCCACGCATTCCATATCTGCTGCAAAACGATGGCATCATAGCCACTGCTCCTGTTATTTCTATCAGAAATGTCCCGCCCAGGATAAAACGGGTCAGCCTTACGATACCGCCCACCTGCGGTGCTGAAATCGCGCTCTGCATAACGCTTCTCTGCATCAGCGAAATCTTTTTCCCTGAAAGCATTGCAAATGCCACCGCGATCGTAATAACACCCAGACCGCCGATCTGGATCAGAAGTAATATTACAGCCTGTCCAAACATCGTCCAGTAGCTTCCGGAATCTACGACCACCAGTCCCGTTACACATACTGCTGACGTTGAAGTAAACAGCGCATCAAAAAATGGCGTTATCTTTCCGGATGTACTGGAAAACGGCAGCATAAGCAGGAATGCACCTGCCAGGATTACTCCTGCAAATCCCATAATGATGATCTGAAACGATGTCAGATGTTTTTTTAGTCGCATATATCTACGCATAGTACATAAAACTCCTTTATCTTCATTCCGTTTAATACTATACGAGTCTTTATCTTAAGATGGTATAAGGGTATTTCCATTTGTATTAAGATAGTATAAAGAACGGACAGCAATATTCTGCTGTCCGAATAGATGTTACAGGAATCTCAGGCTTCACCGATGGTTCCTTTTTTCATAGCTTTTACATATTCCCCCACATACTTTGGTGATTCTTTTCCGTATTGCTCTATCAGTTTTACAATCGCAGAGCCCACGATCGCACCGTCAGAAATCGCTGCCATCTTGCCGGCCTGCTCCGGCGTCGAGATCCCAAATCCGATCGCACATGGAATATTCGTATTCTGGCGTACCACATCTACGATAGTTTTCAGATCTGTCTTGATCTCGCTTCTGGTTCCGGTTACCCCAAGACTGGATACAATGTACAGGAATCCTTCTGCTTCTTTTGCGATCATAGAGATTCTGTTCTCAGATGTCGGTGCGATCAGTGAGATCAGTTCCACATCATACTTATGACAGATTGGCAGGAATTCTTCTTTCTCTTCATATGGAATATCCGGAAGAATGAGACCGTCGATACCGATCTCTTTACAGGTAGCGATAAATGTCTCTGCTCCATATGAAAACACCACATTCGCATAGGTCATAAATACCATCGGTACAGTTATGTCTGTCCGTAAATCTCTTACCAGATCAAAGATCTTGTCAGTTGTCACGCCACCGCTCAATGCGCGGATATTGGCCCCTTGAATAACCGGTCCTTCTGCCGTCGGGTCAGAAAATGGGATGCCCAGCTCAATCAGATCAGCCCCATTTGCAACAGCTGCTCTGACTGCTGCTGCCGTCGTCTCAAGATCCGGATCTCCGCAGGTGATAAATGCGACAAATGCTTTGCCCTGTTCGAATGCTTTCTTTATATTACTCATGGATATCCTCCCCTCTGTATCTGGCGATGGCTGCACAGTCCTTATCGCCTCGTCCGGAAATGGTAATTACGATAATCTTGTCTTTATCCATTGTCGGTGCCAGCTTAATCGCATGCGCCACCGCATGTGCAGATTCGATTGCCGGAATAATGCCTTCTGTCTTAGCAAGATATTCGAATGCATTGACCGCTTCGTCATCCGTTACCGGCACATACTGCGCCCTTCCAATGTCGTGAAGATGCGCATGCTCCGGTCCGACTCCCGGATAATCCAGACCTGCGGAAATTGAATATACCGGTGCGATCTGCCCGTATTTATCCTGGCAGAAATACGACTTCATACCGTGGAAGATACCTACGCGTCCTGTATTAACCGTTGCCGCCGTCTCAAAGGTATCAATGCCTCGTCCTGCTGCCTCGCAGCCGATCAGCTGTACCTCTTTATCCTCAATAAAATTATAAAAACTTCCAATCGCATTAGAACCGCCGCCTACACATGCAAGCACTGCATCCGGCAGTCTTCCCTCGGCTTCCAGGATCTGTTCCCTGATCTCTTTTGAAATGACTGCCTGAAAATCACGCACGATCGTCGGGAATGGATGTGGACCCATTACAGACCCCAGACAGTAATGGGTATCGCTAATACGGGAAGTCCACTCACGCATTGCCTCGGATACCGCATCCTTGAGTGTTGCTGTTCCGCTCTTAACCGAGATGACCTCTGCACCCAGCAGACGCATACGATATACGTTCAATGCCTGTCGGATGGTATCTTCTTCTCCCATAAATACTACACACTCCATTCCAAAGAGTGCCGCTGCTGTCGCTGTTGCCACACCATGCTGGCCTGCTCCGGTCTCCGCGATCAATCTGGTCTTGCCCATTTTCTTCGCAAGAAGTGCCTGCCCCAGTACGTTATTAATCTTGTGGGCTCCGGTGTGATTCAGATCCTCACGCTTCAGATAGATCTTTGCGCCGCCCAGATCCTTTGTCATCTTCTCTGCATAATAGAGTCTGGATGGTCTGCCCGCATAATCATGAAACAGCGCATCCAGTTCCCGGTTAAATTCCGGATCATTTTTATAGTGATTATATGCTTCTTCCAGTTCGATC
Source organism: Dorea ammoniilytica (assembly GCF_025567415.1). NCBI lineage: Bacteria > Bacillati > Bacillota > Clostridia > Lachnospirales > Lachnospiraceae > Dorea > Dorea ammoniilytica. The sequence continues at coordinate 20,903 of NZ_JAOQJV010000022.1, read as the reverse complement.
ACCGCATTCATCAGTGTCTCAGGAATATACTGCCCTCCGTGAATACCGAATCGTCCTTTCATATTCGTCATAATGTGTCTTCCTTTCTTGCCGCAGCGACAAACGCTGTCATTTTCTCTTTATCCTTATATCCATCGGTCTCAATGCCTGAACTGACATCTATGCCATATGGATTTAGTTTCGCTTTTACCGTCCCGAGGTTCTCCGTGTCCAGTCCGCCGGCCAGAAAATACGGTCGCCGGATCGCCTGCAGCAGATCCCAGTCAAAAACTGTGCCCGTACCGCCTGCGCCAGAATCTAACAGTACATAGTCTGCCGTACTGGCATTGGCTCGTTCCACATCTTGCTCTGTATCAATTCGAAACGCCTGGATCAGCGGATGATCGGTAAGTTCCCGAAGCCGTCTGATCTCCGTCTCGCTTTCCTGTCCATGGAGCTGTGCCACATCAATTGTTCCAGCCTCAAGAAGTGATACGATCTGCGCCGGCTCTTCGTTCACAAAAACGCCCACAGCCTGAATCCCAGGAGCAAGCATGGCTTTTAATTTCTCTGCCTTTTCCGGGCTCACATATCTTCTGCTTTTCTTTGCAAATACAAATCCGATATAATCCGGCTGCAGTTCATTGACTGCTTCGATATCACAAGGTCTCATCAGTCCGCACAGCTTGATCTTCATATCTGACCTCCCCGGAGCTTTGCAAGCATCTTAGTCTTATCTTCTGCACGCATCAGCGTCTCGCCGACCAGCACTGCATCTGCTCCGATCTCACAGAGTGCCGCTACATCCTCTGATCCTTTCACACCGCTTTCAGATACGAAGATAACCTCCGGCGGAATCATTTCCCGGAGCTTTTTACTGTTATCCGTGTTCACAGTAAAATCCTTGAGGTTCCGGTTATTTACACCGATGATCCTTGCTCCTGTGCGAAGTGCCATCAGCACTTCTTCTGCATCATGCGCTTCTACCAATGCTGACAGTCCCAGTTCCTCGCAGACCGCCATGTAATACCTCAGTTCTTCCTCATTTAAGATGGAACAGATCAGAAGCACTGCCGATGCTCCAAGAAGCTTTGCTTCGTAGATCATATATTCATCCACAGTAAAATCTTTCCTCAGACATGGAATCTCTACCGCTTCAGCAATTTCCTGCAGATACCGTTCGCTCCCTAAGAACCATCTTGGTTCTGTCAGCACCGAGATACAGTCAGCACCTGCCGCTTCATACGCCTTTGCAATCTCCAGATATGGAAATTCCGGTGCAATCAGTCCTTTTGACGGGGAAGCCTTCTTGCATTCACAGATAAAAGAAATGCCCGGTTTCTTCAATGCCGTCTCAAATCGGTAATCCCCTTTTGGCAATGCAAGCGCTGCCTTCTTCACCTCTTCCAGTGATCTCTTTTTCTTAGCCTCCGCGGTACGCACTCTGGCGTAGTCCGCAAGTTCGTCTAATATCGTCATTCTTACACCTCCGGCCGGTTGCTGACTTCGATCAGTTTCTCCAATGTCTCCAGTGCTTTACCGGAATCAATCAGCACACTCGCCAGTTCAATGCCATCTTTCATATTTTCAGCCTTACCGCCAATGTACAGTGCCGCACCTGCATTCATCAGCACAGCATCACGCTTTGGTCCTTTCTCTCCTTTCAGGATGTTCTTCGTGATCTCTGCATTTTCATCAGGAGTACCACCCACCAGATCTTCTTTCGTACAGCGTGTGAAACCGAAATCTTCCGGCTTGATCACGTAAGTTTTAAACCATCCATCTTTAATCTCACATACCTTAGTCGGTGCGCTCATTGAGATCTCATCGAGTTTATCCTGACCGTATACGACCATGCCTCGCTTTACTCCAAGACTGATCAGTACCTGTGCCAGCGGCTCTACCAGATATTCATCGTACACACCAAGTAGCTGCATAGACGGTGTTCCGGGATTAGTCAGCGGTCCCAGGATATTGAATACCGTACGAAATCCAAGTTCCTTACGGATTGCCCCGACATACTTCATGGATGAATGATATTTCTGTGCAAAGAAGAAACACATACCGGCTTCTTTTAGCAGCTCCACACACCGCTCCGGACTCTGCTGGATATTCACGCCCAGCGCTTCCAGACAATCTGCTGTCCCACACTTGGAAGAAGCTGCGCGGTTGCCGTGCTTGGCTACCTTCATACCGCCTGCTGTCGCTACCAATGCAGAAGTGGTAGAGATATTAAAGCTATGTGCATTATCTCCGCCGGTACCTACGATCTCAAACAGCTCCATGTCTGTCTCAACCTTCAGCGCATGTTCTCTCATCGCTGCTGCACAGCCTGCGATCTCATCCGTCGTCTCTGCTCTCGCGCTCTTGGTAGAAAGTGCTGCTAAGAAAGCTGCGTTCTGTGTCGGAGAAGTCTCGCCGTTCATGATCTCGTTCATCACGTCGTATGCTTCTTTGTATGTCAGGTCTTCTTTGTTTACGATTTTTACAATGGCTTCTTTAATCATAGCTTATCTCTCCTTTTCTCTCTATCGTATGAAAGCTGCAATCATCTGTTTTCCGTCCGGTGTCATGATAGATTCCGGGTGAAACTGCAATCCGTAAATCGGATACTCCCGGTGTTCTACCGCCATCACTTCACCTTCTACCGTGCGGGCTGTCACTTTCAGGCATTCCGGAAGTGTGTCCTCATCTACCGCCAGCGAATGATATCTGGCTACCGGAGCCTGCGCCGGACAGTCATGGAACATCTTCGATCCCACATCAAATGTGGTCTCCGACTGTTTGCCATGCATCAGCTCTTTTGCATAAGTCACTGTCCCGCCAAAGGCTGCGCAGATCGCCTGATGCCCCAGGCACACGCCTAGAACAGGAATCTCACTGCCAAGTTCCCTTGCCACATCCATGATCACGCCGGCATCCTCCGGTCTTCCGGGTCCCGGTGACAGGATGATCCGCTCCGGATGCAGAGCGCGAATCTCGTCTACCGTCAATTCATCATTGCGGATCACCCGGATATCCGGATTGATCTCTCCAATGAACTGGTAGAGATTGTATGCAAAGCTGTCATAATTATCGATCAGTAATATCATACATCTGCCTCCTCTGCTAATTTCAATGCATTGACTACTGCCTTTGCCTTATTGATACATTCTTCATATTCTTTTTCTGGTACGGAGTCTGCTACAATTCCGGCTCCGCTCCGGACAAATACTTTACCGTTCTTTTTATATGCGATACGGATTGCAATGCAGGTATCCATATTGCCGGTAAAATCAATATATCCAATCGCTCCTCCGTAGATACCGCGCTTATTATTCTCCAGTTCTCCGATGAGCTGACATGCACGGATCTTCGGTGCGCCCGAAAGAGTTCCTGCCGGAAGCACTGCCTCTACTGCATCCAGTGCATCCTTATCATCCCGGATAATTCCCCGTACCGTCGAACCGATATGCATCACATGCGAGAATCGTTCGATGGAATGCAGACTTTCTACTTCCACGGTGCCGAACCTGCTGAGCCTGCCAAGGTCATTTCGCCCAAGATCCACCAGCATATTGTGTTCTGCAAGCTCTTTCTCATCTGACAGGAGTTCCGCTTCCAGTGCCTGATCTTCTGCTTCTGTCTTACCCCTCGGTCTGGTACCTGCGAGCGGAAAGGTATGTAACACGCCATCCTCAAGCTTCACCAGCGTTTCCGGAGACGCTCCTGCGACCTCCACATCTGTTCCGGAAAAATAGAACATATACGGAGATGGATTCAGTGTCCGCAGTACACGGTAGGTATTTAACAGACTTCCCTCAAACGGTGCTGCCAGACGGTTGGAAAGTACGATCTGGAAAATGTCTCCTTCACGGATATAAGCTTTCGCACTCTCTACCATATCGCAATAACGCTCTTTATCGAATAATGGCTGTACCTCTCCGAGCAGGCGGCCTGCCGGTTCATCCTTTTTCTCACCATTTCTCAGCAGATTCCGCATCTGTTTTAATTCCATAACCGCCTTGTTATAACCGACTTCCGGATCCGCGAGCGGCATATTTACGATCAGGATGATCTTCTGCTTCAGATTATCAAATGCAATCACCTTATCAAACAGCATCAGATCTACATCCTTAAAGTTCTCCGTATCTTCCACCTCGCGTTTCACCGTCGGTTCGCTGTAACCCAGATAATCATAGGAGAAATAGCCCACCAGACCGCCTGTGAATGATGACAGGTATTCCATCTTCGGACTCTTATAGTCCGCCAGGATCTGCCGCAGCACTTCTGACGGATTGTCTGTTTTCACCCGGATACCACCCGCCTGCATCTCACCGTCCATACAGGTGATCTCCATCTTCGGGTCATACCCGAGGAATGTATAGCGTCCCCATTTTTCATCCTGCTGTGCCGATTCTAGCATATAGCAGTGTGTGGACACATTTTTTAAAATACGCATTGCTTCAATAGGGGTACAGATGTCGGATAAGATCTCACAACTGATCGGTACGACTTTGTATTCGCCGGATGCTGCGAGTCTCCGGACATCTTCAAGATTCGGTAAAATATTCATGCTGTCTGCCTCCTTGTAAACAATTGCTCTGTCGGGACTTCTTGTTAAGAGGAAATTCTCACGTAATTTCCTCTTAACCGAGTAGTCTAACGCCTACTCGCCGTGCAATCAATGCCATCTCGCCTGCCGGCTCGATGAACATTGGCCGTCCTATAGAAATTCGTGCAAGCACGATTTCTGCATGACGGCTTATTGCACAAAAAAAGTCCTTGACAGAAAGATACTCTTTCTGTCAAGGACGAATGTACTAATCACTATCCGCGGTGCCACCTTGTATTCACAGGAATAAACCTGTGCTCTTATCAGGATACCTCTATATCCCCGGCAACTGACGTATGCCTTCACGTTGCAGAATACTCTGTGAATCTATAATACAATGATCACTGTGATCATCATGACAGATAAAATCCGGTTCACATTTGACTGCACCCTCCGTGGTCCATTTGACAACTTGTTTCTCATCCGGTTCTCAGCATCCCGGACTCTCTGTAAAGGCATGATTGCCGTTATCTCCACTTCATCGGTTTGAAGTATTAATTTACTAAATAATAGCACGATGAAAAAATCATGTCAACGGTGAATTTTATTTAATTCCAATAATCGGTCTCATATTTCAGATCAATATTTTTTGCCTTAAACACAGGGTTCACTCCCGCTTTCATCTGCTTCTCATAATCTGCCAACGCCTTCAGTGCAATATTAGACAGGATCAGAATGACCGGAATATTAATGAGAGCCATGACTCCCATCAACACATCTGAAATGTTCCAGAGCATGGACACTTCCATCCCGGCACCTAGGAATACCACCAGTGCAGATATCAGACGAAATCCTTTCATGAAAGCTTTACTTGGTTCACCTTTATGAATATAATTCAGCAGATTATCACAATAGAAACAGTTGCCAAGTAATGTGGTAAATGCAAAAAGTACCATTGCAATTGCGATGAAGATCGGTCCGAAGCCACCCAGTGATTCACGCAGTGCTTCCTGTACCCACGGTGCACCTTGCAGTTCTTCTGTCGGTGCGATACCGGATGACATACACATCATCGCAGTTGCAGTACACAGAAGCAGTGTATCAATAAACACAGACAGCATCTGCACCATTCCCTGTTTAACCGGATGACTGACCTGTGCTGACGCAGACGCATTCGGCGCAGAACCGATACCTGCTTCATTAGAATAAAGCCCGCGACGGATTCCCTGCATCATAGCTGAGCCTGCGAATGCTCCAAAAATTGCATTGAAATCGAACGCTTCCTCAAAAATCTTAGTGAATACCATCGGCAGATAGGCATGATTAATAATCAGAACCACGATCGAGATCAGGATATACGCCACTCCCATAATCGGAACCAATGTAGAAGTCACCTTCACAATACGGGAACCTCCGCCCAACAGACACCATCCGGTAATCACTGCCAGAATACCTCCAATGATCCATGGCGACCACTTTACATCATAAAATGCAAATCCGGAAAATGTGGACTGCAGATTGTACGATGCAAGCATGTTAAATCCAAATGCATAAGTCGCAATCATAGAGATGCAGAAAACAATTGCCAACGGTCTGCTGTGAAGAGCTGCTTCTATATAATAAGCAGGACCTCCATAACATTCCCCGTCTTTTCCTTTTTTCTTAAATATCTGTGCCAGTGTACTTTCTACAAATGCAGATGCACTGCCAATGATCGCGATCACCCACATCCAGAATACGGAGCCGAATCCCCCGATACAGATTGCAGTCGACACGCCAACAATATTACCGGTTCCTACCCTAGATGCGGTAGATACCATCAACGCCTGAAAGGATGATACCCCATCTCCATCCTCCGGCTTCTCTACAACTGCCATGCATGCATCTTTAAATAATCTTATCTGTGGCAGTTTTGTCCGGATCGTAAAATAGATTCCGGCTCCGATCAGCAGTATCACCAGCAGCTTGCTGTACATGAACGTACTAATAGTGTCAATAATCATTCCCAACATAAAACCTCTCTCCTTTATCTTCCAGCTTAGCCAAGCTGTTTCTCCAATAGTGCGGCAGCTGCTCTGATGCAGTCATCACAAGGCAGGATTACCTTTCCTGTCTCCACACCCTTAAGTTCCTTACAGACTACTGTTCCGTATGTCTCCTTAAATTCTGTCATGATCGCACGAATATCCTCTGTTGTCTTCTTGCGATCCTTATGGATCAATCCTAATACCATCGCTGCACCTGACAATGCACCACAGTTGCCTTCCATAGTCGCAAGCCCAACCCCAAATGCCTGAGTAGCTGCTTTTAATGTCTCCTCATCTACCCCGGCTTCTTCTGCAAAACTACATGCAACAGCCTGTGCACAGTTACACTTTCCATTGTACTTCTTTTCAATTGCCAACTCCGCTTTGCTCATAATCAGCTTTCCTCTCTTTCGTTGATATATAATCATTTCTTGATTTATGATTACTTCCCAGTTGATTCTACTATACATCATAAGTTTTTTCCAGAGATATTTACGGATGCCAGGGGCAAAAGACTATTTATTAGCATAAGTTATCAATGTCCGTTAAAAGTTCTCATAACCAGACTCATTTACACCCACAGCATTCGATGTTACACTTTTATTCAGGCAGGACATCGTACGACAGCGTACTCGTGATCCTGCCAAACCACGTTGTTGACTTAATATTTATTACTTACTTCTAGGAGGAAAAACTATGAATGCAATTATGACTGACCTGATGGCTGTAATCGGTGTCGTACTGAATGGACTTCCGCAGGGACTCCTGGCACTGGCTTATGGATTCGCCTCTGTACCTACTGCACTGGCATTTTTTGTAGGTGCGATCGGTAACACGGTAACACAGAGCGTGGCTCCGATCTCTTTCCAGGCTGAGACGATCACCTACGCCGGTACAGCCGGCAAGGACCGTTCTGAGCGATGCACCATGATCTTTATCGGCGGTGTGATCATGGCTCTGATCGGTGCTCTGGGTCTTTTAACTAAAATCGTGAATTTTGTCGGTGAAGATGTCGCTTTCGGTATGATGGCCGGTGTTGGTATCATCCTTACCAAAGCTGCAATCGATATGGTAAAAAGCGATGCCATTTCCGGAGGCGTATCTCTGGCAGTAGCACTCATTACTTATTATTTCACAAAAGACAGTGCTAATACACTGGTATATACCATCGTGATCTCTGTTGTCGCATCCTGCATTGCCAATGCAATCTTCAACAAAGAAAAATCAAGCATTGTCGTAGAAGATGACAAATTCATCCGTCAGAAATTCACCATCAACGCTAACGTAATCCTTGGTGCTCTCGGAATGGTATGTCTGAACATCGGTTCCAACATTTCCTTCGGAGGAATCACAGCCGGAATGGCAACAGGCGGTAATTACAATGTAGATACACTGACTGTAATCTCCTCTCTGGCAGATATGTGCTCTTCTTTCTTCGGTGGTGCTCCGGTAGAGTCTATTATCTCTGCTACCGCTAATGCACCGCATGCTGTATGGGCCGGTGTTGCAATGATGGTTGTGATCGGTGTGATCCTGCTTCTGAAACTGCTTCCGAAGATCGGTAAATACGTACCGGCTTCTTCTATCGCAGGTTTCTTATTTGTACTTGGTATCTTCAAGACCGTTGTACTGGATGCCCCTTCTGCCCTGGCAACAAATGCTGCAGTAGGCGGAACAACTATGGTCGTAACAGCAGTAACCAATCCATTCCTCGGAATGCTCGCCGGTGTTGCAGCTAAGTTCCTTGGATTATAAGGAGGAATGTATTATTATGAAAACATACAATATGACTTTGTGCAATGTAGATCGTACCCTTCCATTTATCCCGATCAGCGAGGATATGGCATTTGCAAGTTTCGTAGTCCTTGGCGACACTGAACTGGTCAGCGCCTGCGCACCTGAACTTGTCAGAAAAATCGGCAATGTGGATGCTATCGTAACCGCAGAAGCCAAAGGTATCGCACTTGCATATGAGGTCAGCAGACAGCTTGGTCTCAAAGAATTTATCGTAGCCAGAAAGAGTACAAAGTCTTACATGAAAGATGTGGTATCCGCATCCGTTCATTCCATTACAACTGCCGGAGAGCAGCATCTGTATCTGGATGGAAAAGACGCCGATAAGATCCGTGGCAAAAGAGTCTGCCTGTTGGATGATGTCATTTCTACCGGAGAATCTCTCCACGCACTGGAGTGCCTGATGGAAAATGCAGGCGCCAAGGTCGTTAAGAAAGCCGCAATCCTTGCAGAAGGCGATGCAGCAGACAGAGAAGACATCCTCTTCCTGCAGAAGCTTCCGCTTTTCCGCAAGTTATCCGATGGTGAATACAACGCTATCGACTAAACTCGTTTTTCATCTCGAAAAGCCCCTGGGTATACGGTCCAGCAGCCGTGTATCCCGGGGCTTTTCCCATACAGATCTTTTGCTCCGTAGATATCTGCAATAGAGGAACCGGCAGCTGATGAGACCCGGCAAAGATAAAAAAGGTGCGCCTTACGGCGCACCTTTAATATTCTGAATATCATCATTTCCAAAAATATACAGATCCCCTTTCTGTACATACGTCCCACCGGCTTCCGTAAGAATTAATATACCGGCGGAAATGTCCCACAGATTCAGATCCAGTTCCAGATACATCTTCGCTTTCCCCGATGCTACCAGACAGATATCAAGAGAAGACGGTCCGATCCGCTTCATATCCGATGCGATTGCATAATACTTCTGTACAATATCTAATATCTTCCCTGTCTTCCTCCTGTCATATGGCATTCCAAACACCACAATCCCTTCATCCGGCGGAAATGTCCTGACTCGCAGCTGTGTTACCATTCCTTTTTCCAGGATATAGCTTCCCTTTCCTTTACATGCGTAATACCAGATATCATCTTTAGGGTTATATACCACCCCTAAGAGAATATGATCCGGCTGTTCATATACGAGAGCTACAGACACTGCATACTGCAGACCATTGATAAAATTAGTCGTTCCGTCAATCGGATCAATGATCCAGTTAAACTTCTGCTCCAATTGTGCTTCCGTTTCCTCTGCGATCACCCCGGAACCCGGCACCAGCTGCTGAAACCGATCGATCAGTTCCTGTTCTATCTTCTTATCAACCGTTGTAACAAAATTACCCTGTCCTTTTTTTTCGATTGAGTACGATGTACCTATATACTTATCCACCACATTTTTGATGATCGGCATCAGTGTCTTCTCACAAAACTCCAGTCCATACTCCATATGATCCATTATCTCTTACTTCCTTCTCTTTAATATATCCACATAAATTCACATTGCTCTGTCAAAAAAGAACTCAATTCTTCCAGATAGGAATTGCCCCCTATATAGTTGGTCTTTCCATCAAAAATTTTAACAGGCAAAAAGATCGATTCTGATATCCGATTTCTTTCCGAAGTTGAATCACCGATCAGAAACTGTATTGACAGACTGTTCTGTGTCTTGGCAGACAGGACGCCCTTGTATGTCTTTAACTTACGCACATTGCGGTTGCAGACAATATCCAGCACCTTACTTCCAATACATATGCGGAATGTATATGCCGGAACAAACGGTGTCCTTTTGCTGACCGTCCCTTCTTTTGCCTGGCATTCCTTTATGCTTTCTACAAACAGTTCGATCAGATTCTCAATATCACTGAAATCCACTTCCCAGTACGTAGAACGGTTTGTAATATACTCGACCAGTTCGATATACTCTCTCCAGTGCATTCCTTCCCGATATGAAATGATCCGGTCCAGTGACCAATTCTCAAGATAGAAATTATCACCGATCTCCCCGATCTTATCAAGTATCGCCTCATTGCCGAAAAATTCTGAAAAGGCATATTCCAGTTCATCCGGACTCACTTCTTTCAGTCCATGTGTCAGATACAGCTGATGGATAAATGTATCCTCCGGTCGTATATCACTGGGAATCAGGGCTGCACAATTAAAAAAGTTCGTGAAAATAGAATTATAATATACATCTATCATTTTTTTCAATTCCCTGTGAAATGGCTTGTTTTCATCAAATATGCAATTCAGTACCGGATCCGGATGATTTTCTGACTTATCAACCACCACAAAATTACGGTAAAACGCTGACCGGCTGTACCCTTTCACATCTGACCTACGTCCCGTCCCAATGATGTGTGTCTGCAAAAACACAGACATTTCGATCTCCTTCAACGTTGATAAAAATTCTTTTTTCTGAACGACATCAAAATCAAAACATTCTGCCAGCATATCATTCGTCTCTTTGTTAAATGCCAGTGTTGTACACTGTTTCACGAGTTCCTGACTGTGTTTGTCTACCGGCGTCTCCCAGTTTTCCCGAATACAGTACATGGCGATCTCTGTACACAGCCGGTTCCATTCATCGACTGCATGGCGCATCGTAGAGTACTCCGGCAGCTCATCCACATACGGCGTCAGTTCATGGTCACCATACAAAAATACAATAATGCTTCCATTCTTCAGCAAATGTGCAAATGCATTCTGCTCCCGTTCCTTGTATTCGTGTGCAAAATATAATTTCTGCAGACTTTTGCTGTTAAGGATCGATGCCCTGTTTAAGATGATCTGTCTTGTATGCATCAACGCAAGATACAGATTCTTCATCTGATATGTCTCCAAAAACTGCTGGACGCATTCTGCTTCAAACCCATAATGCATAAACTGCCCCTTCATGTCTGAATCATCCGCAATAATCTCATCCGGCAGCCACTGGTTATCCAATGCAAAAGGAAATGCTGTCGAAGGAGCAAGGTCACTTGCATGTACCCGGTAAAAGCAATTCTCAGCAACATTATCATATACCTTCTCCGGCACCCCGGCCTCATAAATATATTCATTGCTTTTACGGAAATCAATCCCTTCCGTATACGTCATCTTACCATTCAATGCACGTATCAGCTCCTGCATTTTTGCAATACTGATCGTCCCTTTTGCATCAAGCTGGATAAACTGGATAACTTGCAGACACTCGATAATCTTCTTCACCTTGCCGTCACCGGTATCCGGAAACCACGATGGATGCACATTGCCAATGACTACAAACAACACATAAAAGTTCTCATCTTTTTCATTTCTGTCCAGTGCTTCCGATATTTCACGCAGTACTTCCATCCTCCGCACCGAATTCTTGGAAATCAATGCGATCATCATGTCTGCTGTCTGCAGTGCTTCATTGATATTATTGGCCCAGCTCTGACCAACCACTAATTTATCCACATCTATCCAGACATCATATCCCTGTCTGGTAAGAAACCGTGCGATTCCCTTTGCACACACGCTGTCCTGATGTGAATAACTGATAAAAACTCTCTTACCCATGCAGTTCCCTCCTAAAAAAGCTGACTTAATTATAAAGGAAATATCAGAGAATTTCCACCTCTTCAAATGCTTTCAAAAAAAAGCCTGCTCGACTCGTCGCACATACAAAAATGGTGCCGGGAATAAATCCCGACACCATTTTAATTTTTTTATTCTTCTTAGCCTAACAGCAGTAAGCCGAATACCAATGTAAAGAGGGCTACTGTCTCTACGATACCGATTACGATAAAGTAGTTCGCTGTACCTTTTCCGGTTGCACCCAACGCATCAGCTGCTCCGGCTGCACACTTGCCCTGGAATAATGCGGAAAGTCCGATCGCAAGTCCGCAGAAAAGTCCAACGCCAAGTGCAAGTCCTGCGTCTGCTCCGCCATCTACTGCACTCTTGATAAAGTTCATAAGAAGGAATCCGTAGATTGTCTGTGTCAGAGGTGCTCCGGCAAATGCGATCATAATGAACGGTGCCGGTTTACCGCTTGCATAACACTTTTTCCATGCTCCTACTGCTGCCTGTCCTGCAAATCCTGCACCAAATGCTGATCCTGAAGCGGATAAACCAAGTGCAGCTGCCATTCCAATAAATGCTAAATTCATAATCTTTCTCCTTTATAAATACTATTTTTCAATCTTATCGTTTACTTTAAATGGTTCGTATGCGATTCCTGTCCATTCCAGACCTGCCTGGCCTGAGAACTCCAGCACATTCAGTCTGACACCGTGTACTACGACTGACAGGAAACACATGACAATGTTCAGTGCATGTCCGATCAATACAACCACAATACCAATGATGATAAGTGGTCCGTGGAATCCGGCTGCAATTCCGTTGAAGCTCTGAGAAATGGCAAGTCCTGCCATACCTACCGCAAACAGACGGATGTAACTCATAACGTTACCAAAACAGCTGATCGTATTTAAGAATACGGTAAATGCATCTGCGAGTCCTGCTTTGAGTCCCTGTGCAAATGTACGATCCGGTGCCATGCCGCCAAAAAGGACTACCAGCGCAAATGCTACGCCGATCAGTACAAAGATTGGTTTGATCGCCAGCTTCTCTCCGATTACCAGATAAAGTGCCAACAAATACATTGCAACAATCGCTACAAGCCATCCCAGGTCTGCCACCCAGCTCAGATCTTTGTTAGAAAGCTTCTTCTTGATCGAGATCAGACTTCCCAGTGCCATCTGAATTGCTCCGATGGAAAATGAGAACTTCATGATCGTGTTCTGCTGCGTAAGAGCAGTCACGCCAAAGTACCCCGGATAGTTTGCAAAATCAGGAATTACCAGTGCCCTCAGGAACGGAACATTCATTGCCGATTCCAGACCAAACCAGGTTCCGGTTATCGCACCCCATATGATCGTCACGATTGATAATACAAATAGCAAATAAACTGCATTATTAAATTTCTTTGATTTCGCTGCATATGCAATGATTCCGATAAGAATCAGGCATCCATAACCTGCATCTCCAATAATCATCGCAAAGAACAGTGTAAAGAACAGGAAGAACCAAAGGGAAATATCCGGTTCTCTGTATCCTGGAAGAATACCAAGTATATCAAATACCGGTTTGATCAGTCTGGATACTTTACCGTATTTCACTTTTGTAGGAATCTGCATATCATCCTCAGCTACATCTTCCTGCGCCCATGCCCAGCCATTTTCCTTCGCAGCTGCTTTGAATCTCGAAAGATCCTCTTCCGGAAGATATCCGGAGATCCATACAAAATCCTCATCGCTTTCTGCGGTCTCGCTTGCAGATGAATAATTCTCCGCATTCTGGGCTTTCAACATCTGAACCTGAAAGCTTGACTCATACACTGCTGCTTTCTTAAAGACTTCATCACACTCAGCAATCTGCTTCTGACTGTCTTCTATCTCTTTTGTCAGTTCGTCGATTCCCTTTTCCGGAATTGCGAACTCTGCCGCAGGTATGGTCGCCGGCAGGCTTCCTATTACAGCAACGGTATCCATCTTGTCAATCGATGCCAGCCGAACCATCTGTACATTTTCATCCTGCACTGCCATCTCATACTCACGCTTACCTAATCGGTAAAAATGAAGATCATACCCTGCTTCTTTTAATTGTTTTAATTCAGCCGGAGAGAACTCACCCCAGGCTTTGATTCGTTCGATCTCTGCATTGGCTGCACTGATATCCTGAACCAGCGTGGACTTCTTATCCAGCGCATTCAGTACGCCCTGATACATTTCCTCAAATTCTTTGTCGGAAAGAACAGGTGCACTGTTTTTGTTCTTTGATTTCTTATCAGGTGCATAATCCAGCAGCTCCGTCGCCGTCTTGGAAAGTGTTGTGAATCTTTCCGTCGCCGCACGTGCCGGACTCTTCTTTTCTGCCAGATGCAGAAGTCCGAGATTACGAAGTCCTTCGAGCATCTCGTCTTTTCTGGAGACGGATGACACGACATAGACCATTTGCATCTTTTCTATCATTGTGCCGCCTCCGTTAATTTTTTCTTTGAAATCTTTCCGCGTACAACCGCCGCTGTCTGCTGATCTCCGAGGAATACACCGATCACGCGGATATTCTCCTTGGCTTCCGGAATCTTGACCTTCTCAAACAGATTCACTCGCTGTGAGGTAGAACGAAGTTCCTTCTCAAGGAGTTCCTCCTGCTTGCGGAGCGTCGATACCAGAGCATCCAGACGGGCAATCTCGCGAAGCTTTATAATCGCAGTATCAACCCACAAAGGATAGTCGTCAACGTCATAGCTGATATCTTTGAATGTCAGCTCCTGAAATGCAGGAACTGTCACGCCGGCGATATTCTCATTCTTACAGATAACGGTATCCGGCTGCACCAGGTAATCAAGCTTCATGTCCTCATCGAAGATTTCATTCTCCGCGAACACTGCTACCCAGTCATCCAGATCTCCGATCATCTGAGCACGTTCGACTTCCTTCTCATCCAGTTCAGCCTTGGTCTTCATGATCACTGACTGCAGCTGCTGCTTCTTAAGCTGCAGTGTCGGAAGATAACGCTGATACTGTTTCAGGCGGTCTTTCTGCACCTTCTGCTCATTTTTAGTAAGTTTGATAGCCATTAGCTGCTCCTTTTATTTTAATGCATCCTTATCCGGCCATCTCTCCTGCAGAAGACTTGTCTTCAAACCGGTCTCATTTGGCTCAAAGCACTCTGCAAGGATCTCCCAGCCAAGATCAAGTGCATCTTCAAGTGGAATGTTCACACTAAGATCCATTAATTTCGTCTCAAATAACTCGCCGTACTTCAGAAGCTTCTCATCCCATTCACTCATCAGGAATCCCATGGATTTCTTCTCAAGTGCTTCCTTATACTGAGAATACAGACGGATCATACCATCCATCAGTGCGCGGTGGTCATCTCTCGTCTTACCATTTACATTCTGTTTCAGACGTGACAGAGATCCAAATGGTTCAATGTGTCCATTCTTCAGATAATACTGACCTTCTGTAATATAACCTGTATTATCAGGTACCGGGTGCGTAACATCATCACCAGGCATCGTCGTAACACCAAGGATCGTGATAGATCCGGCTCCCTCGATATCAACGGCCTTCTCATAACGGGATGCAAGACAGCTGTACAGGTCTCCAGGATAACCTCGGTTCGAAGGTACCTGTTCCATAGTGATCGCCATTTCCTTCTGTGCATCTGCGTAGTTCGTCATATCGGTAAGAAGTACCAGTACTTTCTTACCGTTAAGCGCAAACTGCTCTGCAACAGCAAGTGCCATATCCGGCACCAGCGTACACTCTACGGTCGGGTCAGACGCGGTATGGATAAACATAACCGTATGGCTCATAGCACCACCTTTTTCCAGTGTATCACGGAATGCAAGGTAATCGTCATATTTCAGTCCCATACCTCCAAGTACGATCACGTCTACTTCCGCCTGCAACGCAATACGTGAAAGCAGTGCATTGTAAGGTTCTCCGGAAATAGAGAAGATCGGAAGCTTCTGGCTCTCTACCAGTGTATTGAACACATCGATCATCGGAATACCGGTACGGATCATATTCTTTGGAAGAATACGCTTCGCCGGGTTAAATGACGGTCCGCCGATCGGAATCATGTTCTCAGTAAGTGCCGGGCCGTGGTCTCTCGGTACACCGGCTCCGTCAAATACACGTCCGAGCAGGTGATCTGAGAAGGATACCATCATCGGTCGTCCAAGGAAGCGTACCGGATCGCTGGTTCCTACACCCTGCGCACCTGCAAATACCTGCAGAGATACCACATCTTTATCAAGTTTAATTACGTTCGCATAACTGTCGCCTACCAGAGCCAGGTCGCCAAGGCGCACATCCTTCGCTCTGACAGTAACAACGTTACCGACGATTGATTCTATTTTTGTATATACTTTCTGCACGCTAACATCCTCCTACTCAACAGCTTTTGATTTGTAGAATTCTGAGATTTTCTTTTCCTGTGCGTAGAATTCCGGTGATTCGAATTCTGTACCATGCCAGTCAAGGAACTCCTGTCTCAACTGATTGAAGAAACCTCGGATCTCGTTTTTGTCATCCAGATCATAGGATGCCATCAATGCATCGTAAAGGACGCCAAACTCTTCCCGCTGTCTGTCCGGAGAGCATGCCGCATCAATCGGATCGAATGAGTTCTGCTGCAGATATACGGAATCAAGAAGCTCACCCTTCTGATAAACGATGTAATCTTCTGCGGAAGTTCCTTCCTCACCAACAACCTTCATCATCTGGTTGATCTCATTTCCTCTGTGCAGAATAGAACGTGCTTCCTCCACACGAGCCATATCTACAACTCCATCGTATTTGGACCATGAATCCATCGGATGGATCGCAGGGTACTTACGTGCATCGGAACGCTCTCTGGAAAGTCCGTGGAATGCACCGACTACCTTCAGTGTTGCCTGTGTTACAGGCTCTTCAAAGTTACCACCGGCAGGTGATACGGTACCACCGATCGTAACGGATGCAATCTTGCCATCCTTAAGTCTTACCTTACCGGCACGCTCATAAAACGATGCGATCGTAGACTCCAGATATGCCGGGAATGCCTCTTCCCCAGGAATCTCTTCCAGACGTCCTGACATCTCACGCATGGCCTGTGCCCAACGGCTGGTAGAGTCTGCAAGAAGAAGTACATCCAGTCCCATCTGTCTGTAATACTCAGCCAGTGTTACAGCCGTGTAGCAGGAAGCCTCTCTGGCAGCTACCGGCATAGAAGATGTGTTACAGATAATGATGGTTCTCTCCATCAGAGATCTTCCGGTCTTCGGGTCTTCCAGTTCCGGGAACTCTTTTAAGATCTCTACAACCTCACCGGCACGCTCTCCACAAGCTGCCACGATAACAATATCTGCCTCACCATTCTTAGCTTCCATGTGCTGAAGTACGGTCTTACCTGCTCCGAAAGGTCCAGGTACACAGAATGTTCCGCCCTTCGCTACCGGAAGGAACGAATCGATACAACGGATCTGTGTTACCAGAGGCTCGTCCGGGCGAAGTCTCTCTTCGTAGCACTTAACAGCCTTTTTGATCGGCTGGGTAATAACCATGCTGAGTTCTTTTTCTTCTCCATTGCCATTTTCAATGACACAAATTGTTGCTCTTACATGATAAGAGCCTTTTTCTTTGATTGATTTAACTTTCCAGTCACTGCCTTTCAGCGTGAATGGAACCATAATCTCATGTGTAAATAATCCTTCAGGAACACTGCCGATCGAATCCCCTGCTTCTACAGCATCTCCCACTTTTACAGATGGTGTAAATTCCCATTCTCTGTCCGGAATCGGATCAAGATATACACCTCTCTCAAGGAAGAAACCACACTGCTCTGCAAGATCCGGCAATGGATTCTGAAGTCCGTCAAATACCTGGGTCAACAGGCCTGGTCCGAGTTCTACACTCATCAGTTCACCAGTGAATTCTACCTGATCTCCAACCTTGATACCGTTGGACATCTCGTAGATCTGCATGCTGGCAACACCATTGTTAATACGGATAACCTCTCCTTTCAGACGTTTTCCATCAACAAGGATATAACCCACTTCATTCTTATGAACTGAACCATTAAAGCTGACATTCGCCAGGTTTCCATTAATACCAGTTACATATCCTGTTACTGTTTCCATCAAATTCTCTCCTGTTATAAGCTATAGACGCGCTGCTGCACCTGATCAAAAAGACGTTTGAATTCCTTCTGTCCCTTTGACTGAACAAAACAGCTCTGGCGCTCAAGCAATTTTAGTTTAATCGCATACCCGAATAAATATCTGTCATCGAAAGTATGCAGGCCTACCAATGAATCAAGATTATCAAATTCGCACTCCAGCAGGATCTTCTCTGCCTCCAGCGGATTCTTCGCAGCCATTGCAGCTCCAGCAACCTGTGCGATCACCGAATCCTTATCATAGGATGTCAGATACGGTCTTCCCAGACTCACGCTTCTCTGATAATTAAGCTCACCCATAAGATTCTTATAAAAAGCTGACCACTCTTTTAACAGCGGTCCCTCTTCAGAGGAAAGGGTGAGATTCTTCAACAATTCATACTTTGATTCACTTACATTTGACTGGCACATGTCAAGAAACTCATCGTAAGTCATCGGCATGTCACCATCTGTTCTCAGGTCCGGCAGGCTGGATATCAAATAATAATATGAAGCCATAAGCACCTCCTGCTAGAAATCAAGATTTCTGAAATATGGCATCAGCATCTGCATGATCTCTTCGTCAGAACAGTCGAAATAACCCGAACCATCTTTGGCTGCCAGGCGGAATCCTGCACGCACACTCTTGGTCGGTTTGATCTCAAGACCATTCTTAATTTCTTCTGCAAGTTCTGCTTTGAGCGAATCACTCACCTCAGCAACTTCAACGGAATAATTCTGTACATCTTCATCTGCCACAACAGCCTGGATCAGCTTGCCAAGTGCAGCATCTGAAAGGTTATTCTTAATCTTTGCAGAAAGGATCTTTTCAAATTCAGCCTGGACCTCATTCTTAAATGCAAGCATAGCGTCGCGTTTTGCCTGCTCAGCACTAAGCGCTGCACTCTCTTTCAGAATGCTGATCTCTTTTTCTGAAGTCTCCTGAATATTCTTAGCCTCAGCCTTCGCATCCGCAATAATCATTTCAGCCTTTTTCTTAGCTTCTGAAATAATTGCTTCTGCTTCCGCATTCGCCGCATCAATGCCGTCCTTGCGGATTGACGAAACTAAGTCTTGAATCTGTAACTCCATAATTTCACTTCCCTTCATTTTTCAATTGTACTATTTAAGAAACAATTCACGTTTAATTATAATACATACTTCTTTTATAAACAAGAATTATTTCCAAGCATTCTGACACATTTAATATTTTGTCCAGATTTTGGCAAATTGTCTAACAATTGCCGTTTTTCATCTTGTTAGTTTCTCCTGTTTTTGTCATTCAAATTCATTTCCACTCCATTTCCGATCTATTTTCATAGATTTTCATGGATTTAGAATTCCGCAAAAAAAATGCTTGACATTTGAAATAGCAGGTCTATAATAATTTTTTGTAAAAAAGAATATCGTTCACCGAAATTCATTGATGAGAACAACGCCTTGTTTATCGCTCATTCACAGAGAGCCTGCGGCTGGTGGAAGCAGGTAATGGCAGAATAAGGATATCCTCTCTAAGAAGCGGGTTGAAAGTAATATCAGTAGACCTCGCCGTCATCCCACGTTACAGGGAACGCGTATATTCGTACGTAAGAAAGTGCTGCAGGAGCATTTCTGCAGAATCAGGGTGGTAACGCGGATAGATTTCGTCCCTTTTCAGATTGTTCTGAGAAGGGATTTTTTATTTCTTTCATATCGAATCCGGTGAGCAGTAATTATCCAAAGGAGGAAACACGTAATGAAAGCATTACAGAAAGCAAGCAAATTTTTATCAGACTACACCTCGGTCGTCGTAATCGCGATCGCAGTAGTCACATTTTTCCTTCCATCTATGATGGGATGGGTGAATCTGGCACTATTCACGGATATGGTGGCAAATAAATTCACCTGCCAGTCTATTATCATCGGAATCATCATGTTCAGCATGGGGCTTACCCTTACAACAGAAGACTTTAAAATTCTGGCACAGCGTCCATTTGACATCTGCGTCGGCGCGATTGCCCAGTACCTGATCATGCCATTCCTGGCATTTGCACTTTCAAAAGTATTAAATCTGCCAGACGGAATCGCACTTGGATTGATTCTCGTAGGATGCTGTCCTGGCGGCGTATCTTCTAATATCATGTCATACCTGTGCGGCGGTGATGTAGCATTCTCCGTAGGCATGACAACCGTATCCACATTACTTTCACCAGTCATGACTCCTCTGATGGTATCCTTCCTGGCAAGTGGTACACAGATTACGATCAAAGGACTTCCAATGTTCGTATCTATCATCGAAACGGTAATCCTTCCTGTAGGTGTCGGATTCTTATTAAATTATCTGCTCGGAAAGAAACAGACATTCCGCGAACTTCAGCAGGTAATGCCTGGAATCGCAGTGCTTGGTCTTGCATGTGTAGTAGGAGGCGTTGTATCCTCACAGGGAGCCAAATTCTTCCAGTCAGGTGTTGTAATCTTTGTTGCTGTACTGCTTCACAACGGACTCGGATATCTGCTGGGATACGGAGCCGGAAAACTGGTTGGAATGAACACATCAAAGAAGAGAACCATCTCCATCGAAGTTGGTATGCAGAATGCAGGTCTGGCAACAAACCTCGCAACAACAACCGCACAGTTTGCATCCACACCGGAATCCGCAATCATCTGCGCTGTATCCTGCACATGGCACTCCATCTCAGGAACCTTACTTGCCGGAATGTTTGCAATGCATGATAAACACAAAGAGAACTCTGCTGAGAACGTAAAAGTCGCAGCACACTAAATATATCTATTATAAAGAAGGCTCTCAGTGCAATCTATGATATGCTCCCTTTTAGGTAGACAAGTAAAATAATAAAAACTTGTTTCCTGAAAGGGGGTATTTTTTTGAGTAGAAAAGTTAAGTACAGCATAGAAGA
>NZ_JAOQJV010000021.1:0-34973 GCF_025567415.1 Dorea ammoniilytica | reverse complement strand
AGAAAAAGGATTGTTATACACTTGGGAAAAATAAAGCGAATTCTATTCTATCTTAGGGTCTCTCTAATCTTTCCCAACTGACAGTAGGTTTACACCATCTTTTAGATTTATTTTATTGAACATTTATAATTTCCTATGCTATACTGTCTAAAAGGAAGTGATAATATGAAAATTGAAAAGATTAACGACAACCAGATACGCTGTACTTTAACAAGAGCAGATCTGGCCGACAGACAGCTTAAGCTGAGTGAACTGGCATACGGTTCAGAAAAAGCAAAATCACTTTTCCATGATATGATGCAGCAGGCAGCTCACGAGTGCGGTTTCGAAGCAGAAGATATTCCTCTGATGATCGAAGCAATTCCAGCTTCCGCCGATTCGATTGTGCTGATAATTACTAAAGTGGAAGATCCCGAAGAACTGGATACCAGATTTTCCAGATTCTCACCGGCCGGTGGCGATTGGGATTCCAAACGAGATGGCATTTCTCCGAAACTTGACGGTGCAGAGGATCTACTGAATCTTCTTGGAAAAGTAAAAGAAAGCATCTCTGCTGTACCCGGACAGGAACAGACTACACCGGATACGACAGATAAGAAGCCTTCCGATCTGCGACTGTTCTCATTTGGTACAATGGACAGTGCGATTTATGCGTCTCAGCTCCTTGGTAAGATGTACCACGGTTCGAACACTTTATATAAAGACACAGATGCAGATATGTTCATTCTGGCATTGACCCAGTCTGATCATACATCAAAAGATTTTAACAGAATCTGCAATATGCTGTCCGAATATGGTTCTCAGGAGAATTCCTCCGGAGCAACTCTTGCATATCTGGAAGAGCACTGCGATATTATTCTCGCAGCCGACGCTGTTCAACAGCTTGCACAAATCTAATTATAAAAAACCGGAGGTCCATATGGGCTTCCGGTTTTAATTATGCTTTTCTACATATATATTTTTATATACTATGCATTCAGAATAGCATTCAGTTTCTCTGTCAGAAGATCTGCGTCAATGCCATGCACCATAGCTGCTTCCTCAATAGACTCTCCCTGAGAAGATGGGCATCCGATACAATGCATTCCAATCTCCATAAGAGCTCTTGCAACATCTTCAATCTTATCTCCACTGGTCATTAATAATTCGCCAATTGTAGTCTCCTTATTAACCTGTGCCATGCTATCGCCTCCTTTATCATTTCTGTAAGCATTCCTTATTATATCCGCTTTTTCCCATTGTGTAAACATTTAAAAGCCGTTTCTTTATAAAATTTGACTATTCAAATGTCAAGATACATTTCTCTTTTTTTCGACATTGTTCAAATTTTATTATATCTCCACAAAACACTCGTTCTTTTGTTTTCGTCGAGTAATCAACCAAAATCGCACATTTTAATGTTGATAATGTTGATAAGTGATGATAAAGTACGGTTTTTTCACGGATTTTCTATTTTTTAATGTTGATAACTTTCCAAACTAATGATGACAATTTTTTACAACTTTTTCCACTTTTGTACATTTTTGTGTATTTTGTACATTTCCGCTTTTCTGATACCATTACATAATAGTATACCCTTGTTACATAAAAAAAGTGTGCAAAACAGGCACACTTTTTTCACATTTTATACCACTCTTCTTACCGTTTTTATACTCATACAGGTAGCCGGAATAATTCCGATACCTTTGGATGGATTAATTGCATTCACAATCTGATCATTTCCTATATATATGCCTACATGTCCCTCATATAATATAAGATCTCCCGGCATAGCTTCTTCATAACTGATTCCAGTTCCTGAATATTCCTGATCCCATGTCGTTCTTGGAAGATTAATTCCAAAATGTTCGTACACAGACTGAACAAATCCGGAGCAATCTGCTCCATTTGTCAGGCTCGTCCCACCCCACACATAAGGATTCCCGATAAACTGACAGGCATAATCTACAATCTGCTGTCCAAGTGTCGATACATTAGCAGCCTGCTCCGCTGCCTGCCGGGCCGCTTCTTCTTCAGCCTTTTTTCTCTCCTCTGCCAGCCTTGCTTCTTCCTCTTCTCTGGATTCTGCACACGGTACTGCTTCCGTAATATGCTCAGCTGACGATTCGGACATAATCTCATCCGCCCGTTGCCAGGCTTCTTCTCCCGTAATAATATACTTTGTGTATACGTAGCCGGTTACTGATCCGGACTGCACCCTGGTCCACTCACCCACAGGACCGATAATCTCCGATGCCGAGCCCGGATACAGCTTACCAACCCATTCACTCTCTCTGGAAGGCTCGCTCCTTATAAAGAGAAATGTATCCGCATCTACATTTGTAAATGCCATTTTAAAATACTCACCTTTTATCGTAGGTGCCAGATAATCCGATACCGCTGTCTCTATTCCAGTCGAGTATGTTTCATTCTGTACCTTACTGGTTCCCACTTCTGGCACAGCCACCTGATTATCCGCAGCTCGTACCCTCTCCCCGGGAAACATCATTGTTCCAACTGCCGTAACTAAGAGCAGTCCGTTTCTAAGACTCGAATTCATAAACATCCTCCTTCTTTCGTCTATGTCTTCTTGTCTTTTGTACGCCTGCAATCAGGCCGGCCGAAATACATCGTCGCCAAATGTTACAGAATTGTTACAACTAATACTTTGCCATTATAACAATGCTTGTATTCTCTGTCAAGGCTTACTCCCAGCATTTACAGCTATATTCTCTTACATTTTGCTTGCAATTTCCTTATATTTCCACATCATCTTCTCTGATTTTATTACGTAAATGTTACATTTTGTCGTTTTTAATTATTTTCCAAAATATCTATTGACAAATCGAACTTTTCATTCTATAATTCAATCATAGTAATTATTACTGTTATTGATTTAAGGAGTAAAAGAGATGGCTACATTAAAATACAGCAGACAGCGAGAAGTTATAAAAGAATATCTGGCCAGTACCAAAGAGCATCCAACTGCTGATACGGTATATCTGCATGTACGTAAGACATTTCCAAAGATCAGTCTTGGAACCGTCTATCGCAATCTGAATCTCCTGGCTGACACGGGTGAAGCACTTAAGATTACAACACCTGACGGAGGCGTAAGATTTGACGCTACCACTACCCCGCATTATCATGTACTTTGTTGCAAGTGCGGATGTGTCCAGGATCTGGATATGAAGCCAATTGACACATTAGATGAGCAGGCACAGCAATGTTACAATGGAATCATCCGATCTCATTCAGTCTTATTTAATGGAATCTGCAGTCAATGCAGTAAGGAACTTTCAACACATTGATTTACTTCAGTATAATTACTGATTTAAATATAATAACTAATAATGTTAATAATTTTTTAAAGAAAAGGAGATAAAAGTTATGAAAAAATTTGTATGTTCTGTATGTGGTTACGTTTACGAGGGAGAAGCTGCACCGGCTGAATGTCCAGTCTGTCATGTAGGCGCTGACAAGTTCATCGAGCAGGGCGAAGAAAAGACCTGGGCTGCTGAGCACGTTGTAGGTGTTGCAAAAGGTGTCAGCGAAGATATCGTTGCTGACCTGAGAGCTAACTTCGAGGGTGAATGCTCCGAAGTAGGTATGTACCTTGCAATGGCAAGAGTTGCTCACAGAGAAGGATATCCGGAGATCGGACTGTACTGGGAGAAAGCAGCTTACGAAGAAGCTGAACACGCTGCTAAATTTGCAGAGCTTCTTGGCGAAGTTGTAACAGACAGCACAAAAAAGAACCTCGAGATGAGAGTAGAAGCTGAAAATGGCGCAACAGCCGGTAAATTCGATCTTGCAAAACGTGCAAAAGCTGCTAATCTTGATGCAATCCATGACACAGTTCACGAGATGGCAAGAGACGAAGCTCGTCACGGCAAAGCATTCGAAGGACTGTTAAAGAGATACTTTGGCTAAGCTACAAGCCATGCAATAAAAAAGGATACCATACACCGAGGGAGTTTACTCACAAAGGTGTGTGGTATTCTTTTTTATTATACGGCGACAGCCGTCCATGAAATAGACCGTTAGGTCTATGAATGGGCATGGCGTTTTAATAGACTTAGCGACAGCCCAACAGCGAAAAGTAGCGTAGCGGATTTGAGCTGGCTCGGCGTAGCTGATTATACGGCGACAGCCGTCAGTGAGAATCAGCGTAGCGGATTCGATCTGGCATGGCTCACTACTAGCTATTTTTTATTTTATACTTATTGGGCGACAGCCCAACAGCGAAAAGCAGCGTAGCGGATTTGAGCTGGCTCGGCGTGGCTGATTATACGGCGACACCCGTCCATGAAATAGATCATTTTTTCTTTTCATCCTTGATTTTTCTTTCTCCTTGGTATAATATCTATATATACTACATATAGTTTTTAATACTACTTATCAAAATATAGATATTTCAAGGAGGTATTCGTATGTCAGACACAATCAAAAAACATGTAAAAGATCCAGGAAGTGCAATCACTCATTTTATAGGAATGCTCATGGCGGTATTTGCTGCTGTTCCACTAATTATCAAAGCAACACATGAGCCAAGTCCTATTTACGTTGTCTCTATTGCAATCTACGCAGCAAGCCTTATTTTATTATATGCAGCAAGTACGACCTATCATACTTTCGACCGGTCAGAAAAGATTAATACAATTCTCAAAAAAATCGATCATATGATGATCTCTGTATTAATTGCCGGAAGCTATACACCTATCTGTCTACTTGTACTTGGCGGAAGGCTCGGAATCATTCTGTTGGCTATCGTCTGGAGCATTGCTATTGCCGGTATTTTGATTAAAGCTTTTTGGGTATACTGCCCGAAATGGGTATCTTCCGTACTGTATATTGGAATGGGCTGGACCTGCGTCCTTGCATTCACTCAGCTTTTGAATTCCATGTCACCGGCAGCCTTCGGATGGCTTCTTGCTGGTGGCTTAATCTACACAGCCGGAGGCATTATCTACGCATTAAAGCTTCCGATTTTCAACATGAAACATAAAGATTTCGGAAGTCATGAGATTTTCCATCTCTTCGTCATGGGCGGAAGCATCTGTCATTTCGTAGTAATGTATGCATTTGTTTTATAATCCGATTAATTTAATCATTTTAATGAAAACGCAAAAGAGTTGTATGATATCCCTTTTGCGTTTTCTCTTTTATCATATTTCCATTTCTGAATCTTCCAATTTAGCATATTCTTTTTTGATCTGTAAGATACTTTTGTCTGGCGTCGGAAGATCTTCCGGCATCGTTCCGCCAATATCTTTAATCGTTTCTCTTACTTTCTTTCCTACTTCAAAATGAATCTGATTAGCCTCATTCTTTCCGACAATATGCTCTCTTTTTAACTTTTCATTAGTCTGAGTCGCCCTAAAAAGATTCGCCGCCAGTTCTGTACTTCCCATATGATCTAATATCTTCTGACTCTTCTTCAATCCTTTTCGCTCATGGATTTCTTTTACTCCTAAGCCTCCATACAACCCCTGATAGCCGCGATTCTGAAAAATAGCATAATCTTTTGGTTTCTCAATTCCTGCCATACGTGCCGTCTCTGCAAGAGACTTGTTATGTACTGCCAGCTCCCCTCGTATCTCTAATCGCTTTTTATCTTCTGATAAATCTTCAAATTTCTCTGCTAATTCCTGCTGTCTCGTCTTCACAGCAAAATAGGTCTGACCTAATGCAATTACTTTTTTCCTGGAATCTCCATTCTGCACTATAAGATAACAGGCGTAGCGTGAGAGTTCATAATCCTCCAGCGTTCTCGTTGCCCCTGATCCTATATCTACCATTTTGCCGACGTTGGCAAAATGGTCTGAAACATCATTTCCACTATTCTGGCAGGCATCCTTTGCCTTATTGATTATATTCTCAAATCTACGCCACTGTTTATACTCCAATGCTGTCTGTAATTCTCGCGCATACCAGAATTCCACTCCGTATTCATTCACATGCTTAATTGACTCAAATATAGATTCCGTATAATTACTTGATGCTTCTGCTAACATTTCCTTCCTTTCTTTATCCATACTTTCTCCTCTTTGCATTGCGTTTTTCGTCAACTTTTGTTAACAACAACGCTATCATACAAATTCAATAATTTCAAGTATTATATTTATTTTTCTTATATGTTATACTCTTGACACAACTGGGAAGGACAGCTTTCCATCTGTTTCGGAGTATCACGGAAGAGGTGGTGTCTATGAGTACATACGAAGAATTTATGATCATACTTACTGCATGCAGCTTGCTCGTAGCAATTCTGAATTATACACATAGAAAATAGCCGTCCTGCTCCCGCCAAAGAATAGGACGACCATCTCTATAGTTACTTAAATATTTGCCTGGAGCGGATGGATTGCATCCATCTTTCCCAGTTGTTTTGTTAAATGTATTATAACTGCTTTTCCTTCATGTGTCAAATGGTACACATATTTTTATTCTCTATCAGCTTCTCTTTCTGTTTCCTTGTAAGCTGTTTTATTGAATACTCCCTTTTCATGGCTTCGGCTTTGGTTGCGTATTCTTCGTAATATACCAGTTCCACCGGGCGGCGACTGCGGGTATACTTTGCACCCTCGCCGTCATTATGCGCTTTCACACGATGCTCAAGATCCGTTGTCCAGCCAGTGTATAATGTTCCGTCACTGCATTTTACCATATAGGTATAATTCCGTTTCATGTTATCTCCCCGATTTCTTATCATTTCCAGAGATAACTATACTCCATATTACGGTATATACGCAACCTTTCTGCCCATTTGCCAGCCGTAAGCCTTTGCAATTTCTGATACCAGATCCCCCAATCCGGTATGATTACTTTTATCTTCTCTTTCTTCTGATAATCACCATGCTGACTGCTGCCGCTGCTGCGATCATAAGAACCAGATAAAGTACCATATGACTGTTGTCTCCGGTAGCCACTCCTCTGCGTGCTTTATCTGGCTTCTTTGGAGTATCCGTTGTTTTACCATCTTTCGGTGCTTTGTAACTATTAGTAAATACGATATCGTCACTGTCTGTTTCTGCTGAAAGGGTACCCTCGCCGTTATCACTTACCTTAACCGTAACTTTGAATTCTCTCTCGTCATATGTAATGCCTGTCTGCTTATCGTTTACTTCCGACACGGTATATTCATATGTACCTTCATCCTCAAATTTCAGATTTTCGAACTTGATTTTTCCAGATACATCATTTTTTGCTTCAGCAATAACTTTACCGTTGACATCTTTTAACTGGAATGTAAACTCTCCATCTTTCAAATCTTTGCCTGTCAGCTTTTTAACCGCTTCAATCGTCACGGTAGCCGGTTCTGCCTTGTAAATGTTATTGAAAGTCACAGTATTTCCTTCTGCAGGAACCAGTTCATCATTTTCCTCAGACGATATCGCCTGATGTGTTACTCCGAGAGTTCCGTCGCCATTATCGGTTATCTGTGTATATACCAGATAGCTATGATCATCATATGTAACACCCGTTTCGCTGCCTTTCACTTCGCGAACCGTATAAACATGGCTGCCCGGCTGTGTATATGTAATACTGCTGAATACTACATTGCCGTCTGCGTCATTACTTCCTGTTGCCACAACATTACCATCTTCCACCAGTTCGAAGTTAAATTCGCCTTCTTTCAGTGTTCTGCCTTCCAGTGTCTTATTGACTTTTACCTGATCGGTAATGCTAGATGGAAGCTCACCGACACGATATGTATTGGTAAAGCTAAACAGAGGTCCATCTGCCGGATTTCTTGTTACAGTAAGATTACCGTTACCATCATCCGTCAGAGTGAGTTTGAATGTTTTGCCCGTTGATGCATTTGCATCATTGGTCACGCCTGCTGCACTGCCAGATTCTGTAACCTTATATTCAAACTCTTTGGTTCTCACTCCATTGTCAGTTGTTATTACATCCTGAAGAAGATCTGTTGTAAATGTGATTGTCCCAAAGTCCACATTTCCAGCTGCATCATTAACTGCTGTGGTCTGCGCCGGCATCGGTGCACCCTCTGTCAACGCTTCCAGCGTAAATGTGAATTTGCCTGTAATATCCGCTGGTGTCAGACTGGTATCATGTGCCAGTGTCTTGCTTCCCTTAATTTCCACTGGTACAGGTTCTGTACCATACTGATTTACAAATTCAAATTGATTCTGTCCGTTTGGATAATTGGTAACCGCTGTCAGGACACCATTACCATGATCTGTCACTGTTACGGTAAAATCATAAGTTCCTGTTTCTACACTTATCCCATTTGAATTTGTCCCGTTTTCGGTATCCTCATATATCCGATAGCTAAGTGTATATACCGTATTACCGTCAGCATCTGTAGATTTCACAGCATACCCTGCCTCAACTGCTTTATCAAGTACTACTGCACTTGCTCCGGCTGCTGTATCCGAGGTCTTATAGCTGATGGAGTCAAATGCAATGCTTCCATCCGCTCCATTCTGCTTTTCCTGCAATACTGTACCGTTGCTTCCATCTGCCGGTCTGGTCGTAAGTTTAAACTGAAATTCTCCAGCTCGCAGATTACGTCCATGCAATGTTTTCTTTGCAGAAATATCTGCTTTTGTTCCACCCGTAACTTCTGTGGAGGCATCATAGCGGTTGGCAAATACCGCCCTGTCTGTTACATCAGAAGCAGCTCCATTATTATAAGTAACCTCTGCTTTAAGTTTTCCGATATTCTCAGTATCACGTGTCACAACTATCGTCACCTGTGCAGTATGACTATCGTATGTCATTCCACCTGCCTGTGTCTGAGGAACTGTTTCATTGATATTAAATGTATAGGTTCCCTCTTTTGTAAATGTCACATCACCAAACTGGAATGCCTTTGTAGCTCCGTCTTTTGCTCCCGCTACGATGGCTTTATCGCCATTTGCTGCTATCTTAACTTTCTCATTCTGTATCGCTGTTTTAGTATCGTCATCTGCCGCTGTCAGAGTGAATTCAAATGCTTCATTTGCCTTCATATCTCTTCCGATAAATGTTTTACTTCCCTTAAGAGCTGTATCTCCAGTCAATGTCACTGGCTCATCCGGAAGTCCGATTGTCAGACGGCCATTATTGCCAAGATAAGTGGTAATATGTGCACCTTTGTAATTCTCGTCCCATACAGGATTGATGGACTTTGAAGCTGTATTAGTCTTATTAGCACCTTCCGCTTTGTCCTCTGCAAAATATGTCAGACTTGTAGTTCTCGGTGTTCCTGCCGGAATATAATACTCTCCGCCAGTATTCTTTGTTGCATAATTTCCAAGCATCAGATTGCTGTTGCCAGGAATGGTTACAGTATTTGTTCTGCTGACTGCTTTCCCATCATCACCCAATACGTAATAATTCCGCTGATAATAATATGTCGTTGCTCCGGTAGTATCAATACTGCCTGTTGCCGGAGTGGTACATGATTCATCCGTATAGAGCACTGTATCATTCTGGAAATAGTAAAAATCATTTGTTTCTGCAGGTTCAAACTTCGCATATGCACCTACGCCACCGGATTCTGCACCTGCCTGATTCTGATCATATTTATTGCTGTAGAAATGTACTTGATGATTCTCATCTTTATTCGCATCAATATATGCTTTTAACTGCGCATCCGGATTTGCAAGCTTCTCTTCTACGCCTGCCTTAAGGCTCGCATCATAGAACAGACGCATCGGATACGTCTCATCTATAGTCATGCTTCCATCACTCTTAACTTCATAATATCTGAGTGGGATGAGATTGGCCGGAATCTTAACCGTAACAAGATCGCCTGTCTGCAGCTGGTCTTCACCGGCTGCCTTTTCTACCGTAATCTTAATATCTTCCAGATTGCCTTCCGGATATACATGGTTGGTATCCGGAATCTTATGATTAAAGGTATATGTCACAACAGTTTTACCGTCTTTAGTAGTTTCCGTCTTATCCGGATTTTTATACAATTGATTTGCGTACACCAGGGTATTGATGTCATCCACCTGCATATAATCGCCAAGCTGATCGGTAAGAGTAATGAATCCAGCATCACTTGGATCCTCACCCTGATCGACCTGGGTAGGTGACTGCGCAGAAGATATAATTTCATCTTCAATCTGAGTAAAGATATTTTTCAGTTCATCTGCTTTTGTTGCTACTTTGTAATATGCCACATCCTGACCTTTACTATCCTTCGCACGGGTTCCCAGCTTCTTATATGTCTCCGCATCCGGATAATTGCTGGACAGACCATGCATAAATGCATTAAATTTTTCTTTAGCACTCCATGATCCACTTCCGGAATGTCCGGTAATGCTGACATCCGCACCGCTAAATATACCAATGGTGTAAATATCTGCATCTGCTTTTATCGTTTTTGCAGATGTGATTGCATCGTTAGCCACATCATCATCAAAACCAGACTGGTGATTCGGCTCTCCATCTGTAAAAAATATAACAACTCTTTTGACATTCTTTCTATCAGCGTTATTATTCGCATCGGTTTTACTCTGATCCACAAGCGTCTTTGTCAGATCCATCGCATAATCAGCTGCTGTAGCGCCTGCTGAATGAAGTGAACTGACTTTTGTCTTCAATTCTGATTTATTTCCACTTGTGTAAGCCTTATATCCACTGACAACCTGCGTATAATTATACCAATATAAGCTTTGCCTGTACTGGTCATTTCCAACTTTACTCGTCTTATCACCGGCAAACTTTACAACTGCGATACGATTCTGCTTATTCTTATCTGCCCTTTGATCATTGACAGTTGCTGAACCGTCAATAAAACTGTTCACTGCCACTTTAAGTGCATCTATTCTTTTGGTTCTGTCAGCACTGCCCATCGGATCATCCATACTTCCCGATACATCAAGAACCAGTACGATATCCAGCGGCACTGTAGTCTGCCCTGTAATCTTGGCAGTCGAAGATAATGCAGACAACCCTACCAGAAAATCTGAATCAGCACCTTTCTTGATCGTTGCTGTGCCGGACTCTTTTTCCCGGCTGGTAAGAGTCACATCACCTGCCGATACAGACTTGTCCGTCCATATACGCCCCACATTCTTTGTACTGTCATCCAATGCATTTGCATCGTGCCAGTTATTTATAGTTACATTGTCTGCCGTTGCAGTCCTGGCAGCATTCTCTGCGGCATTCACCTGCTGTGGCCATAGACTAAATACCATGACAGCTGCAATGATAAATACCAATAACGACGTCTTCTTCTTCATCTTCAGCTCTCCTTCCGTTTTTATTCTTTTATTATATAATGCTTTCTATTTTTTGACAACGTCCGTTTTTGAACAAGTTTGGACATTTACATAAAAACAACAGGAGATTTCTCCGAAATCTCCCGCTTTCTGTTATTCTCCCATATAGTCTGTCGGATTCACCGGCTGTCCATCTTTCTTCATGGCATAATATACATTACAGCCCTCCAGTGAATAGTATTTGGTCGGCTTGCTGACATAGCCCACTACCGTATTTGCTTCAACGGTATCTCCCACATTCAGCGGTACCTCTTTCAGTTGACCAATCAATAGTTCATATCCATTTCCCAGATCCAGATTAACCGACGTACCAGTCTGTGCGGTTACATCGATCGACTTGACAATACCCGCTGCTCCTGCGATCACCTGATCTCCTTCTGCTCCGGAAATAATCAGTGCCGGATTATACTTGAACTGATCCAATGTGGAAAAATACACGGTCTTATCCATGCTGTAATTCATAATTACCTGTCCGTCTACCGGCCATAACAGCTCACTATCTTCGGTAAAATGATAAGATGTACCACTTCCAGATGTCGCTACACTTCCTGTACCGCTCTGATCTGTTCCTTCCGTACTCTGATTATCCTCTTCCGACTTGTTCTGTTCCATCTTTTGATCCTGTTTTTCGTCATTCTGATTCTCAGTATCTATCGTCAGCTTGTCTGTATTTGCTGATTTTGCCGATACCTTGCTATTACTATCCTTTTTTTTCGTGCTGTCTGCCTGCTGCTCCTGTTCATCCTGCTGTCCGGATTTCCGATAATTCGTCAGTGTATAAGTTCCTGCGATTACCACCGCCGCTACAAAACAGAGCGCAATACCTATAGACGCACGCCTTCTTGCCGAAGGCTTTTTCCTCTTCTTCATATTCATCACCTCTGGCTATATTTTTGCCAGAAGCAGGGCTTCTTATTCAGTACTGTTCACAATATCTGCAACTTCTTTTAATTCTGTTCCTTCGAAAAAATATTCCAGAATTTCATCATATGTTTTACCATCTTTTGCCATTTTATTGGCCGAATACTGACTGAGCCCCAGTCCATGTCCTACACCCCGTGTAGTCACTCTTAGCTTCCCATCGTATTTCTGAAGTACAAAACTTCCGGATGCCAGCTTATATTTTTCACGAAATTCCTCTCCGCTCATAGTCTCATCTCCCACTTGCACAGAAGTTACATATCCTGCTGTATCCGTTTCCGTAACACTGACTTCCATATCATCCAGGATCTTCGTCTGAATCTGTTCTCTGGATTCTATATCATATGGACACTCTTTAATTTTCAGATATGGATAATCCTCATTCCCAAGCACCTCTTTGCCGTCTCTTGTATTGCCATTAGTCAACCGGCAATAAGGTACATAAGCAAGCTGTTCTCCATACATCAGTACTTGTCCTTCCGTGTCATCCCATGCATTTTTCAGACGGTTATAATTCTTCCTATAGCTTCCAGATCCCCACTGCTCACGCATGTCATCATTTGTCCAGTATCCATCATTGAATACCGTCTGACTTCCATTATCCTTAATCTGTGTATATACGGTTGTCCGCACCAGAACTGCCTGTGCTCTCAGTGCTTCTTTTTCATACGAGACCGGAATTTCTTTTGCCATCCTTCCGATACAGTAATCCTCTAAAGGCACATCCATTTCTTTCCCGTCACGCTCTGCTTTCACCTGCATGGTATCTACTGTTTTGGATGCAGGAACTGCCTGCCCATTCATAAATACGGTAATCACATACGGTAACAGCACGATAATAATCAGATATGAACCCAGTCGTTTTAATTTTTGTAGCATAAAAAATCCTCCCATAGGATTCTATGAGAGGATCTTTTGTTTTATTCAGCACTGTATCTGATTTTTATGGTCTGATTCGATTATGCTTCAACCTTAATCTTATGCAGATGCCAGATCTCTTTTGCGTACTCTTCAATTGTTCTGTCGGAAGAGAACTTACCACAGCATGCAGTATTCAGAAGTGCCATTCTAGCCCATCCTTCTCTGTCTTTGTATGCTGCTTCTACACGCTCCTGTGCTTCTGCGTAAGAACGGAAATCTTTCAGAATGAAATACATATCTGCGCGGTCGCTGCAATTTGTATTCAACAGACTGTTGTACAGATCGCGGTAACGCTCTGTATCTCCATCTGCATATGTGCCATCTACCAACTGGTCTACAACTCTGCGGATATCTGCATCATTATTGTAGATCTCGTAAGGATTGTATCCGCCATTCTTCTCGTAATTCATAACTTCATCAGAGCTCATTCCGAAGATAAATGCATTCTCAGAACCTACTTCTTCTACGATCTCAACATTGGCTCCATCCATGGTTCCAAGTGTCGGAGCACCGTTCAGCATGAATTTCATATTACCTGTACCGGATGCTTCCTTTGATGCAGTTGAAATCTGCTCGCTGACATCTGCTGCTGCGAAGATCCATTCTGCATTTGATACGCGGTAATCTTCGATAAATACTACCTTGATCTTACCGTTGATACTGCGGTCATTATTGATCACATCTGCTACAGAGTTGATCAGCTTGATAATCTCTTTCGCACGAATATATCCTGCAGAAGCTTTTGCTCCAAAGATAAATGTACGAGGATAGAAACTCAGTTCCGGATGCTCTTTAATCTTATTATACAGGTACATTACATGCATAATGTTCAGAAGCTGACGTTTGTACTCGTGCAGACGTTTTACCTGTACATCGAAAATGGATCTCGGATCCACTTCGATTCCATTATGCTCAAGGATGTATTTTGCCAGACGCTCTTTGTTCTTGTATTTAATATCCATGAACTCCTGCTGTGCTTTCGGGTCATCTACATATTTCTTCAGACCGGACATCAGTGACAGGTCTGTAGCCCATGCTTTTGTACCAATCTTTTCAGTTACCCAGGAAGCAAGCAGCGGATTACCGTGCATCAGGAAACGTCTCTGAGTGATACCATTGGTCTTGTTGTTGAATTTCTCAGGCATCATCTCATAGAAATCCTTCAGTTCACGTTTCTTCAGAATCTCTGTGTGCAGTCTTGCCACACCGTTGACAGAGTAACCAGCTACGATTGCAAGATTTGCCATTCTCACCTGACCATCTCTCAAGATACCCATTGTTCTCTTCTTATCTTCATTGCCAGGATACATCTCTTCTACCTGGATGATGAAGCGACGATCAATTTCCTGAATGATCTGATATACTCTCGGAAGCAGTCTTGAGAACAGGTCGATCGGCCATTTCTCCAGTGCTTCTGCCATAATTGTATGGTTGGTATATGCACATGCTTTCGTTGTGACATCCCATGCCTCCTGCCATTCCAGCTGGTAATCATCCAGCAGGATACGCATCAGCTCTGCAACTGCAACAGTCGGATGCGTATCATTCATCTGGAAGGTTGCTTTCTCATAAAGCTTGCGGATATCGTCATGATTTCTCATGTATTTGTCTACCGCTGCCTGAAGACTTGCAGATACAAAGAAATACTGCTGTTTCAAACGAAGCTCTTTACCTGCATAGTGATTATCATTTGGATAAAGCACTTCTACGATCGTCTTAGCAAGGTTCTGCTGTTCTACCGCTTTGTGGTAATCACCCTTGTCAAATGAATCCAGCTGGAAGTCCACGATCGGCTCTGCATCCCAGATACGCAGTGTATTAACCTGATTATTATCATATCCGACGATCGGATAATCATACGGAACAGCCAGTACAGACTCATAATTCTCCTGTTTGAACAGAGTCTTTCCTGTCTCATCATCATATTCTACGCGGATATTGCCACCGAAACGAATCTCTTTGGCATATTCCGGTCTGCGAAGTTCAAACGGATTACCATACTTCAGCCAATTATCCGGCTTCTCTACCTGATATCCATTCTCAATCTTCTGCTTGAACATACCATAACGGTAACGGATACCACATCCATATGCAGCATATCCAAGAGATGCCAGTGAATCCAGGAAACAGGCAGCCAGACGACCGAGACCGCCGTTGCCCAGTGCCGGATCCGGTTCCTGATCCTCTACAAAGTTCAGATCGATTCCCAGTTCATCCAGAGCTTCCTTCACATCCTCATAAGCCGTCATATTGATCAGGTTGTTACCCAGTGCACGACCCATCAGGAACTCCATGGACATATAGTAGACAATCTTTGGATCATCCTTTGTGAGCTGTTTCTGTGTTGCGATCCAGTTCTCAACAATCATATCCTTTACTGCATAAGATACTGACTGGTACTGCTCCTGCGGAGTTGCCTCGTCAAGTTCCTTACGGAACAGTCTTCTGCAGTTGTCCATTACATCCTTTTTAAATTCTGTCTTACTAATTTTTAAACTCATATATTCCCAGTCCTTTTACATTTTTGCTACGCCAAGCGTTACATTTTCTCCGTTGATCTTCCACTCTTTGACATATCCTGCAGGTTCAGCTTTCTGTACGCTGACTGCCAGTGTCTCAGTTCCGATCATATCTGCATTGTCTGCAAATACCTTCTCAGCCTTCTCTGTACCTGTATAAGTTACTGTGATCTTATCCATTACCTCGAAATCTGCTTCTTTACGCATGGTCTGAATCTTACTGATGATTTCTCTTACGAATCCTTCTTCCAGAAGTTCCGGTGTCAGATTCGTATCCAGTACTACGGTAATTCCGTTATCATTTTCAGATACATATCCTTCCATCTGAGCAGTCTCAATCAGCAGGTCTTCACGGAAGAGAGTAATCTCCTGTCCATTTACATCCAGTTTCAAAGCCTCTGTCGCATTCAGCTCATCCATTGCTGCGTTGCCATCCAGAGAAGAAAGCACCGCTTTAATACCGCCAAGCATCTTACCGTATTTCGGTCCGACTGTCTTAAGCTGTGGTTTGAATGAATAAGAAGTAAAGCTTCTTACATCCTGTGTAAATGTTACAGCTTTTACATTCAGCTCGTCTTTTACAATATCCTGATAGAATTCCGGCAATACCTTATCTGCCTTTACAAACATCTGACCGATTGGCTGACGGTTCTTGATATTAGCTGTGTTACGGCACGCACGACCCATTACTACCAGCTTCAGGACTTCGTCCATATTATTTTCCAGTTCTGTATCGATATGATTCTCGTGTACAGCCGGGAAGTCACACAGGTGAATACTTTCCGGAGCTGAAGCGTCAATACTTCTAACCAGGTTCTGGTAAATCTCTTCTGTCATAAATGGAATCATTGGAGCTGCTGCTTTGCTGCATTCTACCAGTGCGGTATACAGAGTCATATAAGCATTGATCTTATCCTGCTCCATTCCTTTTGCCCAGAAACGCTCACGGCTTCTTCTTACATACCAGTTACTCATATCATCCACGAAATCCTGCAATGCTCTCGCAGCTTCCGGGATGCGGTAATTGCCGAGGTCATAATCTACCTCTTTAATCATACTATTCAACTTGGACAGCAGCCATTTATCCATAACGGATAATTTCTCATAATCCAGTGTATATTTGGTAGCATCAAATTCATCGATGTTCGCATACAGTACAAAGAATGCATAAGTATTCCACAGAGTACCCATGAATTTTCTCTGTCCTTCTACTACAGCCTTGCCATGGAAACGGTTCGGCAACCATGGTGCACTATTGACATAGAAATACCAACGGATCGCATCTGCACCGTACTTCTCCAGTGCATCAAACGGATCTACCGCATTACCCTTAGACTTACTCATCTTCTGACCATTTTCATCCTGCACATGTCCAAGAACGATAACGTTCTCATATGGTGCTTTGTTGAAGATCAGTGTTGAAATTGCAAGCAGTGAGTAGAACCATCCACGAGTCTGGTCAACGGCTTCTGAAATAAACTGTGCCGGGAACTGCTGTTCAAACAGTTCTTTATTCTCAAATGGATAATGATGCTGTGCAAATGGCATAGAACCACTGTCAAACCAGCAATCAATTACTTCCGGTACACGGTGCATTGGCTTACCGCACTTCGGACACTTAATGGTCACTTCATCGATGTATGGACGGTGAAGTTCGATATTATCCGGACAGTTATCAGACATGCTCTTCAGCTCTTCGATACTTCCGATTGAATGCTGATGTCCGCATTCACATTCCCAGATATTCAGCGGAGTACCCCAGTAACGGTTACGGCTGATACCCCAGTCCTGTACATTTTCAAGCCAGTCTCCGAAACGTCCCTTACCGATACTTTCCGGAATCCAGTTGATTGTGTTATTATTAGCGATCAGTTCATCCTTCACATCTGTCATCTTGATGAACCATGACTCTCTTGCGTAGTAGATCAGCGGAGTATCACATCTCCAGCAGTGCGGGTAGCTATGCTCGAACTTCGGTGCGTCAAAGAGAAGTCCTCTTCCATCCAGATCTTTCAGGACTTCCGGGTCAGCTTTCTTAACAAATAATCCGGCAAATGGAGTTGTCTCTCCCATGTTACCTTTTTCATCTACTAACTGTACAAATGGGAAGTTATATTTACGTCCAACCTTAGCATCATCTTCACCAAATGCAGGTGCAATGTGTACAACACCGGTACCATCTGTCAGTGTTACATAGTCATCACATGTAACGAAGAAACATTTCTTGTTCTGTTTTGCTGCGCAGTCTGCTGCACACTGATATAACGGCTCATATTCTTTGTATTCCAGATCTTTTCCTTTGTAAGTCTCCAGTACCTCGTATGCCGGCTTGCCATCTTCAGCGAGCTTGCCAAGTACAGTATCCAGAAGTGCAGATGCCATATAATAGGTATATCCGTCTACACATTTTACTTTAGCATATTCTTCTTCCGGATTCACACAAAGACCGATATTAGACGGTAATGTCCAAGGTGTAGTTGTCCATGCCAGGAAATACGCATCTTCACCTTTTACCTTAAAGCGAACAATTGCTGAACGCTCTTTTACATCTTTGTATCCCTGCGCTACTTCCTGAGCTGACAGCGGAGTTCCGCAGCGAGGACAGTAAGGTACAATCTTGAATCCCTTATAAAGAAGTCCTTTATCCCAGATCTTCTTCAAAGCCCACCACTCAGACTCGATAAAGTTATTATCATAAGTAACATATGGATTATCCATATCTGCCCAGAAACCTACGGTGCTTGAGAAATCTTCCCACATTCCTTTATATTTCCAGACACTCTCTTTACATTTGTTAATGAACGGCTCCAGACCATACTCTTCGATCTGATCCTTTCCATCCAAGCCCAAGAGCTTTTCAACTTCCAGTTCAACCGGCAGTCCGTGCGTATCCCATCCTGCCTTACGAGGTACCATATATCCTTTCATAGTACGATATCTCGGAATCATATCTTTGATAACACGAGTCAGTACATGACCGATATGTGGCTTACCATTGGCTGTCGGTGGTCCATCATAGAATGTATAGGTCTCTCCCTCTTTACGATTTTCCATACTCTTTTCAAAAATATGATTTTCTTCCCAGAACTTCTCAGTCTCTTTTTCACGATCTACAAACTTGAGATCGGTAGACACTTTCTTGTACATAATCTTCCTCCTTAATAATAGTTTGAAGTGCGTTTTGTATGATCTGCAGTAACTATCCTGCAATAGAAAAAGCTCCCATCCTGAATAGGACGAAAGCTCTATAACCTCGTTTGTAACCACCTAAACATACTTCTCTGATATGTCTGCCCTGTAACGGGAGCAATACCGCCGCAATCTACCGGATCTGGCATCCATCTGTCATTCTTCTTTCGATCAACGGAACTCGGAAGTGATATTCAGATACAATCTATTCGCACCGGGCTCTCACCACCCCCGATTCGCTTTGCCTTTCCAAAGTATCCTACTGTCTTCGTCAAAGTTTTTTACATACGCTGATATTATAGTAGAAAATCTCAGCATTCGTCAAGGGGTTTCTGCCTTTTCTTATGTTCTTTTCCACATTCATTTCTATGCTTATTTTCTACGTTTTCTTCTCTTCCGTTTTCTTATAATTCCTGTGAAAATCGATGTTACTGTCAACAGGATCACCACCACTCCTGTACATATCAGAATAAGCAGTTTATAATTGATTCCCTTTTTATCTGATTCTGAAAATGTGATCTCTTTCTGCTTATAGTCTTTCGCCACAGTTACTTCACAGCTGCCAACCGGATTATCCTTATAATAATAGGTAGCTGTTCCTTCTCTCTTGCTGCCTTCATGAATCTCAACTTTGCATTTCAGCTTATCAAAATCCACTTTTTCAGGAAGCACTACAAACGCACCATGTTCCAGCGCGTCATATGTGTCCTTTTTCTCATTCTCTGCAATATCTACATTTCTGAAATTCTGAAATCCATACTCCAGAAGTGCTCTTGTGTCTGAATACGTATGTCCCCCATAGGTTCTCATTACCACACACACCAACCGTCTTTCACCGTTATCTGCCAGTGTGATCAATGTATTTTCTGCCTCAGTTGTATATCCTGTCTTACCGGCAATTGCGTATTCATAATAATCTTTATTATCTTTTATCAGCATATGATGCTTCTGCTGAAAGATATGTTCTTCAACCGTATCCGATGCCGGAATTGCATATTGTTCCGTCTGACAAATGGTAAAGGATTCCGGATAATCAAACAATGCTTTCCCAATCAGCGCCATGTCTCTGGCACAGGTATAATGATTTTCATCATATACTCCATTGGTGTTGGTAAAATTAGAATTCGTCCCTCCGAGATTCTTACATGTTGTATTCATCTGTCGGATGAACCAGTCATAATCCTGATCATGCTCTGCAGCAACAGTCTCCCCCACTGCACATGCTGCTTCATTCGCCGATGCCAGAAGTGTCGCATACAATGCCTGCTCCATGCTAATCTTATCTCCTGCCTTCAGCCCGATCGACGCATAGCCAGATCCAAGACAGGATAATGCGTGATCTGAAATAGTCACTGTATCCTCCATATTTCCATACTGAAATGCAAGTAATGCAGTCAGAACTTTGGTAATACTTGCAGGATATTCTTTCTTATCTATATTCTTAGCATAGAGGATTGCTCCGCTGTCTGCATCCATCACGATCGCAGAATCTCCATAAGTCCCGGGGCCTTCCGGCCAGTTCTTGATCTCATTGGTCTGCACCGGAAGTTCGTAGGCTTCTTTCAATGCTTTCTCTCTGGCTTCCTTCTCTGCCTTTGCCGCTTTTTCCTCTTCGGTCATTTCACTTTCAGGCTTCTCATTACTCTCATTCTGTGATGCTTCTGCCTCAGATGCCCTGACCTGTCTCATACTGCCTGAGGTAAATGTTCCAATCAGGCTTACCGCTGACACTACTGCTATCAGCCTTATCATTCTTTTCATCCGGTTCCTCCCCGTCTTTTTCCCAATTATCCAATCATTATACCCGATATATGTCAAATACACAAGTTGAGCCAGTTTCCTCTTTTCTATATATCTATTTACATTTCAATTTTCCAATGTTACCATATTAAGAAGTTAAAAATGAAAGGGACTTATTTTCATGAATAGATATGATTTAATTGCTTTTGATATGGATGGAACCTTATTAGACTCTAACCATCAGATTACACAGGATAGTCTTGACGCAATAGATGCCGCCGTAAATGCCGGAAAAACAGTAATCCTCTCTACCGGACGTTCTTTGTCCGAATTAAAAGATTACCGCCAGATGCTTAAACATGTCCGCTATTTTATCTGCGAAAGCGGAGCACTTCTGGTCGATACGAACACAGATCAGATCATTCACTCCGAACAGATTGAACCATCTGCCGTCCGCGAGATCATAGACACCGCATCTCCTGAAAAGGCAATGATCTACATAGCAAGTAACGGCCAGAATCTTGCTACCAGAAGCTATGTGATGCGCATGGCAGACTTCTGTATCGGACAGTATCAGGATATCTTTCTGCAGACAGGAACTCTGCTGGATGATGTAGTTGCTTCTTATAACAAGAAACATTTTCCGGTAGAAAAGCTGAACCTCTTCTCTGCTACACCGGAACTGCGCGAATACTTTGTGCAGGCACTCTCGCACCTGCCATTAGAAATGGCCCGCGCCGAGGACACCTCTCTGGAACTTTCTCCAAAGAATGTATCCAAAGGCTCAGGCCTCTTAAAACTCTGTCAGTATCTGTCCATTCCGGTGGAACACACCATTGCCGTCGGCGACTCTGATAACGATATGGAAATTCTCAAAACCGCCGGTCTGTCCGTGGCTATGGGAAATGCCCGTCCACATATCAAAGAACTCAGCGATGTAGTCGTTGCCGACAATGATCACGGCGGATGTGCAGAAGCTATTTATGAGTATCTGCTCAATGAATAATTATTCTTTCGTCCACATCCATGACCGAACGATACGCGTCACAAAAATTGGTATAGCCAGTGAAAATAATATATACACCGTGTAGGCCAGCCCTGGAGCTATGCTTTCCAGGTCCATATTAAGGACCATAACCAAAATAAATGGCATTGCGCATAGAAGAAAATCTGCAAATAGCTTGGGTACATAAATCTTTTGATCCATGCTTACAGACTTTTCTCTTTCTCGTGAAAAATTATAATATACGGAATATAATTCACTAAATGCCAGTATAGCAAATAATATTACGGAACCTATCTCGTCTCCGAATATAGCACCCACTCCATACGCTATGCCTGCTAAGGTAGACCATATAACGCCAAACATGGTCATGATACGCTTATTTTTTAAGGCACTCAATGCATCATATAACTCCTGCGCTGATGCATATCGATCTTCTGGACGGCTCTCGCAAGCTTTCATTACAATTTCTTTTAGCTTTTCGCTTCCAATGGCAGGCGGCTGCAGTTTTTCATCTCTGCGTGGTAATGTCTGATTATTCAAAAGCCAATACATTACCATTCCCAGAGAGTATATATCTGCTGTATGTCCATATTGTTCTCCCCGCAGTACTTCCGGCGCCTGGTACTCCATTCCTGTCTTCTGCCTCTCTGATGCTGTAATGTCCGCATTTTTAAGCATACTAAAATCACTCAGTTTATACTCTTCATCCTTCGATACCAGAATGTTGAACGGCTTAATATTTCCATGGACGATATGTTCTTTTTCACACAATATCAATGCGTTGGATATATCTATTCCTAATTTAATGACATTCTCATCAAAATAATCTTTCTTTAAACGCTGCGGCAGCGAAGTCAAAAGTTCCATTCTGATAAAAACATCCCCTCCCACTCCATCTTCGTGAGGAACAACTGTGAGTTCATCATAACTGACAATATTTGACTGCCCTTGCATTTCTTCCATAACTCTGAATTGTTGCACGTAACTCTCAATTTCACTTGCAGATCCAGATATAATTTTAAGTGCTCCTTTTTCCAGCTTTTCAGATACATTTCTTTCAATCTCATACACTTTCGTATCTGCACTGCCACCGAGATATTTTATAATTTTCCAATCTGACCACGGTAGCTGAATTTTCTCATACTCTTCCATCGAATCTTCTCTCTCCTTACCTGTACTATTCCCCATACTGCCTGCTAAGACGCCTGATTTCTTCTCTCATCCGCTCTACTACATCTTCCGGCCCGATTATTTTCACGTCGTCACCAAGAGAAATGATCCAGCTTAAAAACTGTGGACTTACATGTACATCGACGCTGACCCTAAAATGATCTGCATCTGCCGGAATCATCATGACCTCTT
Organism: Dorea ammoniilytica; assembly: GCF_025567415.1. NCBI lineage: Bacteria > Bacillati > Bacillota > Clostridia > Lachnospirales > Lachnospiraceae > Dorea > Dorea ammoniilytica. Next base: position 12,090 of record NZ_JAOQJV010000021.1, on the reverse strand, counting down.
TACCAAATCTGTCAATAATAACTCCCGCCATCCGGTTATTCACCAAAAGCTTCACCTGCTGTTCTTCCCCGCGAAACATGCCAAAGCTCTTCCTTGCATAATCCGCCATATCTAACTTTTTAAAATGCTCTCTGCCTTCCCGATCTTCTTTCGACATCTGGATGCGGAGCATCTTATCTACACGATAATGTCGTATCTGTTCTGCATCCGAATCATATCCAATCAGATAATAATTTTCATCATCCCATGACAGCCCCCAAGGACTGATATGGTAATATGCACCTCCGTGGCGCAGCTCCATCTCCTTCTTCACATTCCACTGAAAATACTGAAACCGTATCTTCTTATTCTGCGCTATCGCATTATGAATCGCATCTACCGTATAATAAATGCTTTCATTCATCGTCTTGATCCTGCCAGACACATACACCTGTCTCTGCAACTTCATCGCATCGTACTTGCTGACCAGCTTTTCCAACTTCTTGATCAGTGCATTCGATTTTCTCTCTGTAATAAATTTAGAAGACTGAATCGCATCTACCAACAGCTTTAACTCCGGCAGTTCAAACGGATGATTCAGGACATGATACCGATATCTATGTCCAATCTGTGCTCCTTCTACCTCTATCCCAAGAATCTCCAGATCTTTCAGATCTGCGTAAAGACTTTTTCGGTCAGCCGGAATATCATATTCCTTCAACGCCGCTATAATCTCAGGCATCGTAAGATAATGCTCTTCATCCGTTCGCTCCAGCATAATCTGGGCAAGACGGTATATCTTAAATTTCTGATTAGCTCCTCTGGACATATATACCCCCCGGTTCCTTCGCATCACATAATATCACGGGTTTTCATTTTCTCGACCTTTTTTGAAGCATTGGCCATAGCCTTTACCACAGAACGGTCTTCCATCTTGATGTCTGTTTCCTCAATATCATTAGCCAGATACTTTTTCACCAGTTCATTCAGTCTCTGATGCTCTTCCTCATGTTCGTTATAATCAAAGATTGTCTGCTGGGTACACTCATAATCCTGATCTACGATATAAGGAATATTCTCATCCTGATCCCAGCACTCCTGAATCGCAGCCACCAGGAATCCAATCAGATTCTTAATCGGCTTCTTCTGGATATTAACAATATCAATTGCCTTTCTTACCCTGTCACGGTCATTACCGGCTGCCCGCACTACCGCGATCAGATCTTCCTCACGCAGCGGATATGACGGAAATGCATTCTTAATATCCGATACCAGACGTACATCTACTGCATCAATCTCTTCCTCCGGAATCATCTGGTCATTATATTTCGGTGGATTCTTTAGATAAATGTGGAACTTCACCGATGTAACTTTATTGCTTTTCCCACTTTTGACCGGTTCGAAATCAAACCCAATATCCGAATAGTCAGCATTATTAATTTCTTTCTGCGCAACCACCAGAATACGTCTCTTAAAATCATCCCACCGCTTCTGTGTCCGGTTCGCTGCCACTTCTTCTGCGATGATATTCCAATCCATATTCCTGCGCATTGCCTTCTGCACTTCGCTGTCATTCGGATCGATCGTACCCATCTCAAAACGCAGTTCACCCAGAGAATATATTACCGATACAATCTTCTTCTTACTCTTCTGTAACACCCATCTCTGTGTAGATAAAAGTTCATACAGGCGCAATGAATATGCTGACTTGAATTTGCACAGGAAATAGACATTATTACGGGTAAATTTCTTTTGGATATTAATCACATCTGCTTCAATCTTACGGTTAAATGTCGTATACAATATACCGTCCGAATAATAACAGTCGGTCACGATATTCAATCCAATAATTTTTTCTGCCGCATCATCGTACTTAATAATCTTAAAATTCAATATTGGTTCCACCGCTGCCGACACTGCCGTATAAATGCTGTGTCCGGACAGATCCATCGCATTCCGCAGGTCTGCCACTCGCACCGCGCTGGATATCTCCCCATTCGGCTGCTTCGCAATAGACGCCAGCGAGAAATTCAACAGTTTCTGTACAAATAACGATGCATTGAACTTCGCATGGATCAGATCATTCGATTTTGTCAGCATCAGTGCCTGTTGTTCTCTCTCAATCTCATCAATATTGATGATGAGCTGGTTATCCCTCTTTTCAATTGCTTTTCGTCCCATAACTCCTCCAAACCCTTAATTAATCTTTTGAATTGCTCCCCTTACAATAGCTACCGCACTTTTTGGGTATCCCTCTCTTAAAAAATGGCTACCGCACTTTTTGGGTATCCTTACTTTTAAAAATGGCTACCGCACTTTTTGGGTATCCTTACTTTAAAAAACGGCTACCGCACTTTTTGGGTATCCTTACTTTTAAAAATGGCTACCGCACTTTTTGGGTATCCTTGCCTTTAAAAATGGTTACCGCGCTTTTTGGGTATCCTTACTTTAAAAAACGGCTACCGCTTCTCTGGTATCCTCATTAATCTATCTATATACTGTTTTGAATTCTACACTATCCGACCATTTCTGTCAATCCTGCCGCACTTTTTGGGTATAGCTACCGCACTTTTTGGGAATAATTGGGACCGACATGTCCAAAAAAAGCGGTAACCAACTTTCTCTACTGTTGGTTACCGCGCTTTTTGGGTAATTCCTTATTATTATTAAATGATTCAACCTGTTAAGTTCCAACTACTACCCATAAACTGCGGCTTCCTTTCCCAATTTTCGTTGTAGCCATGCCTGAAAACTGCGGTTACCATCTCCATAAACTGCGGCAGCCCTTCCCATAAACTGCAGTCGCCGTTCCCGAATTCTGCGGTAGTTGTTCCCCGCAAGCCTTGATTTATCAGGGTTTGCGTATTCTCTAAATATATTAAACATGTTGTTGTCATACTATATTATATATATTTATTATGCACATATATAGTCCATAATATCCTGAAAAGTCACAAGAGACACATTGCCAAGCTTTTCCGCCTCTTCCTGACAGCCCTTTGTAAATCCATTTTTCGCAAACAGATATAACCGGGTATTATTGTAATGGAATATCTGACTCCGCTTAACCAATATTTCCAAAACTCCCAGATCTACTTTTTCATTTGTCCATTTGCATTCCCCAAATAGTGCGGTATTCCTATCCTGAACTGCCATGATATCAATCTCTGTCTGACTTCTGGATACAGGGTCATTGCCCCACCATCTGCCTAATTCTGCAAATTCTACAGGTGATTCCCCATTGATCAGCAGCTTCCACAAATATTGTCCGCATATATCTTCAAATACACTTCCCATATAATCTGAAAGCTGTGGCTCAATTCTCCTATATGCAAGGTCAACTGCTCCGCGCATAATAATGGATGTATTCGCCGGAATAAATCGATACCAGAAACGGAACATATTATCCGCAATTCTATAAATAGATTTCCGTGACGATTTCTCGCCATATGGAATCTCTTTTTTTATAATCCCCAGCGAAATCAAATTTTTCAGATAATTTGAGCACACGCTGGTATTCTCACCAATCTTAGCTGAAATTTCTGACATTCTGGATGCGCCTGTTGCGATACTCGTAATAATCGCATTATAAATTGCCGTATCTCGCACTTCCTGTTTTAAAAGATTCTCTGTCTCTTCAAACAGAAATGATGACGTATTCAAAAATGTATTCCTAATATTCTCTCCAATGCTCAACTTATCATCCATTTGAAGCAGATACTGTGGTGTGCCTCCCACTATTCCGTAGATTATCGCCTTATCCTCGTCCGAAAAATTATTAAAACAACGGCAGGTCTCCGCAAAATCAAATGGTAATATCTTCATTTGCGCAGTCCGTCTTCCATACAATGGTGCTTTATATGCCAGCACATGATCCTCAATATATGACATTGACGATCCACAAATAATTAACATCAATTTCGAATTATCCTTATATTTATCAATCAGCATCTGCAGAGTGGATGCCAGACCCTTTGATACTCTCGCCACATAAGGATATTCATCAACAGCAATTATTATCCTCTCTTTCTGAGCCAACTGAAATACATATTCCAGAGCTGTCTGAAAAGAGTCAAATACCAGTCCACTTTGAACTCCTTCCGCGTATTCGAAAATACTTTTACTAAAGTTCTCAAGATTCTGCTTCTCGTTGCTCTCGACTCCCATAAAGTAAATAGCTTTTTTATCTTGAATAAAATGACTGATTAATGCCGTCTTCCCTACTCGACGCCTTCCGTAAATGACAGCAAATTCAAACTTATCCGAATGATACATTTTATCAAGATCTCTTAATTCTTTCTCTCTTCCAACAAACATTTCTTTCCTCCATTCAAATTTGCTCAATTATAATTTAGTTATTTATACTTTAGTTATTTATGATTAACTAAATTTAGTTTAACAATATTATAACTAATTGTCAATCTACTTACACATCAAAAGAGGGACTACTTTCGCAATCCCTGTCCTGACTAATTCTTTATCTGTCTGGTACTAATATCTCTCCAGCTCCCGCATTACATTTTCGACTTTCCAGATAGCATCTCTTACCTGATCCCTTGCTTTATTGATCCTGTCCTGCACCATCCAGTCCACAAAGAAATTATCAAAGAACCAGTCTGCAAATGAGAGAAAATCGCCTGTCTCAATATCCAGATTAATCACCATGCTCACATCATTTAATTCTTTACTGAATGACCGAAGATCGTATTTTGCCTGCTCCATATTCTGCTTTGCACGATCCATCTTAGAGCTTTTAATCAGACTTGTGATTGTTCCACCGCCAAACATATCCCACAAGCCCCAGTTCCGTGCGCTGTCCAGATTGGCTTGTGCTTCTCTCAGACTATGTAATGCGCGGTTACCAGCTTCCATTGCTTCCCTTTTTTCTTTTTCAAAATCGTATGCCATAAGTTATGCCTCCATTAACACAATTACTTTTCCTGCATTCATCTACTTAAATTCCACCACGACTTCTCTGCCATCAGCCACATTTTCAAATAAACCACGAACTATATTCACTGCATTGGCATCTGCAGCATCCAGAAGACCGTACTCTGAAGAATTTGCCTGCTTCTTTGCTCTGCTTTCTGCCTCGCTGACTACCTCCAGCAGATCATCCTGATTCACATTTAAGATTGCAAAACCTGTATCATATATTTTAATATCATCAGACTTGATCTTAATTGAATCTTCATCAATAGTGCAGTGTGGAATCGTTACCGTTATTTTGTTATCTGTTTCCTTGATTTCCGCTTCATTTACATCGAATCCGGCTGTAACAGTTGTCTGGTATCTTACCAGAAAATTATTCTTTGTAAGAATCGGAACCTTGCCTTTGGAACATTCAAATACATCCGTGATTACAAGTTTTTGTGTTGTAAGATCCGATGATTTTTCCAATACTGTTTCCAACGGCGTTGTATCTTTTGCTTTTGAATTCCTATAATAACTTACTCCGCTGAATATTCCGATTCCGACTAATATAATCAGTACAATAATCACGATTCTTTTTATCTTTTTCTTCATTTTCTTTACCTCTTTCACCCTTGTACGTTAGTACTTTTATTAATTTCCTGATGCTACCAATGCTACAATTCCAACAACAATCAATATCGGAAATGCAATTGACATCAGACCACCGATTACCATTCCTATCAGGATCAATGGAAGAAATACAACTGTTAATAATAACTTCGATATTCCCCAGGCTGCTTTAACCCCGAAGATAAATAACTTTCCAAATATCCAGATCATACATATAGTAAATAGTAATGACAACATTTTCTTCTCCTTCTGTCGATTCTCTCTTCGACTCTTTATTAGTTTTTGTTTGCGGGTTCTTTCTCTGACCTGAATTCTGATTTATTTTTCACTCCGAGTCTGTCGCTGAATTCGGGATTTTTCTCTATTTTTTCTATTACCCTTATCAGCTGTAATCTCTTTGCTGTATCCAAGTCGTTCACCCCACTTCGCTTGTTCTTGCTGTTTTGGTATGATTCTATTATAATCAATAAAGAATAATAATCTACTTCTGAAACGAGGAAATATGCTCTTGTATTTCTCCAATTCAGAGAGATATGAGGTATCATAATGGGGAAACAATCAACTCGCAAAAATAAAACGATATATCAGATCTGCCGGGAAGCTCAGGGTCTTACCCGAGAAAAGGCAGCTGAACTAATGGACGGCATCTCTGATTCAAAAATTGAGAAGATAGAATATGAACTGCAGGAACCAACGCCATATGACATTGTCCAAATGGCGGACTGTTATAAAAGACCGGATCTTTGTAACTACTACTGTTCCCACAAATGTGCTATTGGTGAGCGCTACGTCCCAGAAGTAGAGGTATCGGAGCTCTCCAGCATTATCCTGGAGACAATTGCCAGTCTCAATGAGATCAATCCCCTTACCGGGCGTCTCATTCAAATTGCGCGTGACGGCAAGATTACCGATGATGAAATTAAAGATTTTGCATTTATCAGTCAGAAACTGGATGAAGTATCTCTGGCGATAGATTCCCTGAATCTCTGGGTGGACAAAACCGCCAGTGAGAATGGATTAAATATTGAATTGCTGAATGAAACAAAAGAAGCACTCAAAAAGAGTAGTAGATAAAATGAGGTAAACCAAGTGAAGAAAAAAACACTTGTGCCTTTTGTCATTTTTTTACTGGGCATATGCCTTGTTAGTTTAATTGTATACATAACAGACACCCATGAAAACGAGCAGAGACACATAACAGCACAATTAAATGCAACCACCTATGGAGAACGCATAAAGACTGAAATTACAGATGGAATTGAGATCACGGATGCCTTGAAACAGATTCTGATCAGTGAAAATGGCGAAATTCATCAGTTTGAAACGATTGCTGAAAATCTTATGTCTGATTCTATTGAAAGCGTTCAGCTTGCCCCGAACGGTGTCGTAACAGATATTTATCCGGCTGAGGGAAATGAGGCCGGTAAGATCGATCTGATCAATGATAAGGACCGGGGAGAAATCTCCTGTTACGCAAGAGACAACCATACAATCATTACGCAGGGTCCCTTCGAATTAAAACAGGGCGGCTATGGAATTGCGGTACGCAATCCAGTCTACCTGAAAGATCAAAATGAGCAAGAGTATTTCTGGGGATTTACTATCGTTATTCTGCGTGTTCCGGACATTTTTTCAGACTCGATCCATGCACTTTCAGATTTTGGATATGAATATAGCATTTTAAAAACAGATACTCCCTGGAGTAACATTTATAAAGTGGTTTATCAGTCAGATGAGCAAATAAACCATCCTGTTTCTTATACTTTTACAATAGGAAACGACAACTGGAAAATTGAGGTAACACCTAAAAGTGGATGGAGAAATAACACATTAATAATCATCATCAGCGGAATATTTCTTACAATAATCCTTCTTCTGACAGTTCTTACCAGAGTATGGTTAGTAGCTAAAGAACATAGGAACAAATATAAAATACTGGCACATACAGATTCTCTTACAGGTATTTATAACCGCTATGGATTTGATGAGTTAGCAGAAAAGATGATTTCTAAAAATCCGCAAATACATTTTGTAGCTGCGCTCCTTGATATCGATGATTTTAAGTTTATCAATGATATATACGGACATGGTTACGGAGACCGAGCATTAAAGAGTCTTGCAGACAGCATGAAAGCTTTTTTCCCGTCCAATGCATTACTGGGAAGAAACGGTGGTGATGAATTCGGTATTCTTTTACCAAATTGTACCTTTGAAGAAGCGGATGTACAGCTACAGCAATTCACCAAACTTCCCAAAACATTCTCATGTCATGGTGAGAAACATGCATTTTATATTTCTCTCGGATATGCAGAATATCCAACATTTGCATCTGACCGTTCACAGCTCCTGCGATGTGCAGATGCGGCGCTTTATGAAATAAAGCTTCATGGAAAAAATGGATGTATGGCCTACAGAGAAGGTCTTCAGTCAGGTGTCCGCAAGCAGCTGGGATTCGCATTCAAGGATATTTCTGAACATCTTCCAGGTGCATTTATCATATACAGAGCTGACAAAGAAAAGGATGAATTGTTTTATGCAAATGATGAATTCCTTCATATGTCTGGATATAAAGATATAGATGAATTGTTCAGACTTACAAAGAAAAGGTTTCGCAACCTGATACGGGAAGATGAGCAACAACAGATTGAATCAAGCATCTGGGAACAGATTGACAGTGGCAATGAAAATGATTATATTCATTTTCATCTTCGAAAGGCTGACGGAACTTACCTTTCTGTGCTTGATCATGGAAGAATTGTAGAAAGCCAGCAATACGGAAAGGTATTTTATGTATTGTTCATGGATTGGGAAGATATGCATATTCGTTACAGTGATAAATTCTCTGGCTAATACATCAATCTCTTTTATTATGCCAAAAACCATTGGCATAATAAAAGAGCATATTAACATCTTAAAGCATCAGATCAATTATCGGTTTTTCTAACCAGCTTTACGGCAAGATCTCAAGCCAATATCCATCTGGATCTACAATGAAATAGATTCCCATTGCTTCATTTTCAAAACAAATACATCCCATCTCTTCGTGCTTTTTGTGCGCTGCCTCATAATCCTCTGCCTGGAATGCCAGATGGAATTCGCATTCACCCAGATTATATGGCTGTGGATGATCTTTAAGCCAGGTAAGTTCCAACTCAAAATCACTTACATCGTTGCTCAGATACACAATGATAAAATCATCGGTAGTCTTTCTTCTTACTTCGTGCAGATCAAGGGCCTCGTTGTAAAATTTAATAGATCGGTCCAGGTCTGATACATTGTAGTTTTCATGAATCATTTTAAACTTCATAATTCTTCTCCTTTTGTACATTCTTTGTTTTTAATGTGTGACTTATTTTCCATTGTATTATAAATATAATTTATTTTCTTTCCTGCCTGAACAAATCTTCTTCATGTTCCGTCCGGCTATAAAGCTGATAAATTTACTATAGTTTCTTGCCTTCTTTGGACAGACTGCCACGCAGTGCATGCAGGAAATACACTTATCATTATCTGTAATCTTCGGATCATCCAATGAAATAGCGCCTGTTGGGCATTCTTTTGCACACAGACCGCAAGAAGTACACTTTTTATTTACAGTCGGTTTAAACGGCACGCCACCATATTGACGATATGGTCTGTTTCCTGGAAACTCAGGTGTTCTTTGCGTTGCAATATTTTCCATAATCTTTGTAGCAAATCCCATCAATTCCTTTTCATCCTGCGAATCCGGACGACCGGTTCCAAATTGGTGTAATAAGGAATGTTCTGCGACAGCCTCCATTCCTGCGATGCATACAAAACCTGACGCTTCCAAAACATCCTGTAATTCCAGTAAAGTATCGTCAATTGCACGGTTTCCAAATACCACTGCAAGAATCGCCTTCGTACCGTCTGCCTTTACATTTCGAAACATTTCTGTTATAACTGACGGAATGCGTCCTCCATAAGAAGGTACACTAACCAGACACACATCATCTTTTTTAAATTGTACCTTTTTAATCTTATCTGGTTCTTTGATCAGGTCGATTACTTCCGCTTCCTGTTTAGTTCCGTTAATAATAATATCTGCCACTTTCTTTGTACCCCCGGTCGGGCTGAAAAATATATTATAAAATTTCATTATACTCCTTGCCTCCAATCTAAGTCCTTTCGGAACACACGGCTCAATTTCATCCATATATTATATTGTTTTGCTAAGGGCTTTTCCATTAAAATTACACTATTTTTTCACTATTTTTCATTGGTAGTTTTTCATTACTTCATCGTCTTCGCCAGTGAATTGAGCAGTGCCCGCATCTCCAGATTTGCCAATATTTTTGCCATAAAATAACGCCGGTGTTGGATATCAAAATCCTCGAAATACAGTTCCATCATGTTATTGAATGGCGTAGAAGTTTCATCCAATATTTTCCCCCATATGTCGGCATCCCGCAAAACAAGCCCCTCCGATAAGATCACATTACCTTCATTCTTAAGAATCACTTGCATTCCAAATAAATCCTTATAAAACTCTATGGATTTTTCTATATCATCCACCACAATCAGTACATTTTTCAGCATATCAGTCACCTCGCAATCCGCTTTGGTTAAATAATCTTTCCGGATAAATGATCAATTTCATGCTGACAGATTTGTGCCGTCCATCCTGACAGCTTCTGACGCTGTTTTTTCCAGTTGAAGTCATAATAATCTACTTCTATTTCCTGGTATCTGGTCGTTTTACGAACACCATCCAAGGATAAACAACCTTCTTCTGTCTCATACATGTCACGCTTTGAAACAATCACCGGATTAAACATCACTACATCCATGAATCCCATATTTACAATAATGATATTCTTTTTTACACCAATCATATTGGCAGCCATACCAACGCACCGTTCCCGGTTTGCCTGCAGTGTGTCCTGCAGATCCTTTCCAACCTGGATATCTGCTTTCGTAGCTGGTTCGGATGGCTGACCTAAAAAGAAAATATCTCTTACAATTTGCTTTACCATTTTCTTTCTCCTATAGCTTTCATTTTCTTTTTTCCATTCTACCACAGGCTTATCTTTATTCGTCATTTTTTTGATATTTTCTTTTCCGCTTTTTCTCTGATTTACATCCCCAAATAAGGGGTGACAACAGAGCGGAACTCAAATGTTAGTTGGAAATTGATCGTTTTTTATGGAATTTCATGACACGAACGTGATTAGAAAATAACAAAAGCGTTCGCTGTCAGCTAATCCAGCTAACATTTTCGAACGCTTTGAAGCCCGTCGCCAAGAGGATTTGAACCTCCGACCCCTCGCTTAGGAGGCGAGTGCTCTATCCAGCTGAGCTATGACGACACATGCCGCAACCCTTTAATTTTACTGAGTTTCTGAGATTTTTCCCAACGGCTATATTATTGTAACATTCCTATATCTGAAAATCAAGTGACGATGATCCTATTGTTGCCTATTCGAAAGTCTCTACTTCCACCCACTCATTCCTCGTATCTCCATCCCAGATCATCAGATGGATTTTGGATTCGATACCGTCTTTTGCATATACAAATGGTTCTTCTTTCAGCATCTCGACATGCTTTCCATTCTGTAATAATTCTGTTTTTCTTTTCTGTGCTTTCTTTTTCAGGCCATTTATGTGCCGTTCTTCATCTTTATCGAACACCCTATGCCCAAATTCCGCGGTAGCCTGTTTCAGCTTACGATCTATCAATTCTACCACTGCAGAATGCGCAGATGTATGTAACATTCTGGCAATTTTCTTCGCTACCGCTTTTTTTGGGTAAAACTCATATATTTTCAGCCAGCGAAGCAGCGTTTTATCATCTGCTTCTTTCCCGAGACATTTCATTACCTCCATAGCTTCATCCGATACTTTCCACCATTCATATGACGGAATCAGGTATTTATCAGGCACTGCTGGGTATGAGCAGTAATTTAACGGTGGAAATTCAGCGAGATACGATAACTTCAGTTCCTGCTCTGTACAATACTTTTCTCCCAGATATTCTCGTTTATCACGCAGGATGGCAAGCCGATACTCCAATTGTCTTAGATATTCATATCCTTTTACCCAAAAATGTCCGATTCCACTATAATCAAATAAGTGTACCTCCAGCGTCAAATTCTGAAAAAACAGCGTACACACAGTCTCTCCCTGATATACCGCAAGCACATATCTGCCTTCACTTTCATCCAACCTTGCCTCCAGTTCTCCCTCATACTCTTCCTGATAAGTCCCAGTAAGTGCGGCTTCCTTAAATACCAGAAAGCTCTCAACTGCGTCATTCATCAGGTACACAAGACGGATATCTGAGGTTTGTTGTGACAATACCGCAGTATTTGGGACTAATAATTCAAACTGATTCTGAGATAACAGCACATTTAATTTATCTAATGCATCTTGAAATGGAAATTCGTATTGCATGCTTTAATTCCTACCTGTATAAAATCTTCTTCATTTATACAACAAAACTCACCGTCCCGCTGAACTGCTTCCCGTCAAGTAGACAATCAAAAAAATAAAAACTATTTCTGCCACCAGATACGAGAAACTGGTGGCAGTTTTTATGCCGCCAAC
>NZ_JAOQJV010000020.1:0-43995 GCF_025567415.1 Dorea ammoniilytica | reverse complement strand
TAAACGACAGCAATACTATGCTTCACTGCAGGGGGCTGCATAAGGTCGAACATTCTTGAGAATAAAGTGTAAACCAATATTGACAATATCACTATCGGACAAATCACATGGGTTATAACAGCTCGTTATTTAGATAAGAAAATGTAGTCTTTTGAAAGGTGGAATTAACAATGAAGAAAAAATTACCATTTATCATTGAAATTATTATAGGCATAATCTTTATATGTTTTGGATATTTCGTTATTGATACTGACTACTACTCTACACTTTTTTATGCAATAGGGCTTGGTTTAGCTTTTGCTTCTGGTGTTCAATTATTGAAAATTTGTTATTATGAAATGCCAAAAAATAAAGAAAAATTGGAAAATATAAATAGAGAAAATCACATCAATAATGTTGATGAAAGAAAAGTATTTTTAAGAATGAAAGCTGGTTCTTTAGTGTATCAGATAATGACCTTCGTGTACTTGTTTGTTGCGTTTGTATTTGCGTTACTTCATATTGAAGCTTGGATTATAGGAGTTATCTTTGGGTTATTCCTACTGCAAACATTTTTAGGGATTGTTCTGTATAAACATTTTGAAAAACATTTTTAAAACATTCGCTAAATTATGATGAGGTAATACTATGATAGGACTTAAAAAACGAGATATTAAAAAAGCCTTGAAAGCAGGAGCAAAAGCTGGCGGTGTATCATTGGCTGATGTTCGGGCGGATATTGAAGCAACGATTGATGAAGCTATGAACAGCACCGACCCAGAAGTGCAGGCAAATTTCAAAAAGTATTTTGGAAAAAAACGCCCTACGCCAGAGGAATACATTTATACCATTACGAAAAAGACAACGGTAAAATTATAATAAAAGGGTCGTGGAAATGCTTCACAGAATTGTGATCTGCATTATCACGGCTCTTTTACTCTCTGTTTACTTTCAAAACTGTAAGTGTAATTGAATACTGCCCTTGCTATAATTTAATTGTATTCCAAAACAAATAAATGTGGCAGGAAGAAAGGAGCGATTTTTAATGGAACACATTTTAAATTTAGAGCAAGTAAAAAAATACTACGGGGGTAACTCTGGAAATATCACAAAGGCAGTAGACGGTATTTCTATGTATGTAGATAAGGGCGAATTTGTCGCAATCATGGGAGCTAGTGGTTCTGGAAAGACTACCCTATTAAACTGTATCTCTACGATTGATACTGTAACCAGCGGACACATTACAGTCAATAATCAAGATATTACCAAAATCAAGGATAAAGATTTTGCTGATTTCAGACGTGAAAATCTAGGGTTCATTTTTCAAGATTTCAACCTTTTAGATACTTTAACGATTGGAGAAAACATTTCTTTATCATTGGTTATCAACAAACAGAACCCTACTGATATTGAGAAAAGAGTTCATGCTATCGCCGATAAATTGGGTATTCGTGATATTTTATCGAAATTTCCTTATGAAGTTTCTGGCGGACAAAAACAGCGTTGTGCTTGTGCTAGAGCCTTAATCAATGAACCGAAACTGATTTTAGCTGATGAACCGACGGGAGCTTTGGACTCAAAAGCTTCCAGATTATTACTGGAAACAATGTCTGAAATCAACAAGAAAATGCAGGCTACTATTTTAATGGTAACACATGACCCGTTTAGTGCGTCTTTCTGTGAACGTATTTTGTTCTTGAAAGACGGTAAAATATTCAATGAAATTTTCAGAGGGGAAAAAAGCAGAAAAGATTTCTTCAATGAAATACTGGATATATTAACCTTGCTCGGAGGTGAAGTGGGAAATGTTAGGTAAGTTAGCGTATAGAAATACAAAAAGAAATATTAAAGATTATTTGATTTATCTGATAACCGTTACTGCATCCTTTTCTCTTATATTTGCTTTTAATTTGGTGGCAAGTTCTGATGAAATTGTAAAGTTATGTTCCAGTATGGATGCATTTAAGAATTCATTGTTCGCTGTAAATATCCTTATTATTTTTGTGATATGCTTTTTGATCAACTATACAACGAAATTTATGTTTGAAAAAAGAAGTAAAGAATTAGGAACATATATGCTTCTTGGCATTAAGAAAAAAGAAATTGCCCACTTAGTTATAATTGAAAATATACTGTTGGGAATTTTAGCATTTGTATTAGCTATTCCTATTGGCTTTTTATTCAGCCAGTTTGTGTCGTTAGTAATTGTAAACTTACTGGGTATTCCAAAAACTCTCTTTATTTCTTTGAATTTTGTTTCTATTGGACTATTGATAATTTATTTTTTAACTATTTATGTTTTGGTTTTACTTAATCTATTAAGAAGAATAAGTAAAATGACGATACGTGATTTTCTTTACTTTGATAAACAAAATGAAAAGAAAATGTTCCGTGACAGTAAAAAAAGAAATGTCATTTTTGTTTTAAGTATTATTCTTGGTGCGATTTCTCTTTTTCTCTGGAATTCACGTTGTACTATGGATAATTTTAATAAGCAAGAAACACTTACCTATTTGATGGTAAGCGTAATCATGTTGATTATCAGCATTTATGGTATATCTACAACTTGTGCAGATATGTTCTTGACTGTTTTGTTAAAGAATAAAAAAATGAAATATCAAAATGATAATCTGTTTGTAGCAAGAACATTTGCTTCTAAAGCAAGAACAATGAGCTTCACATTTGGTACATTGTCTATGTTGATTTTAATTTCACTGCTGGCTCTGAATTATTCTAGTATCAACAAAGCTTCGTATGATATCAGCGTGAATTTAAATGCACCATATGATGTACAACTCTTTGATGATAAGCAGGTATTTGATGAATATATTCGAGTAATTGAAGAAGAATATACGATTGATAATACCATTGAGTACGACATTTATAAAGAGCCGAATCATCAGGTACAAAATTTTTTCCAATCAGAATATTATGATTTTGACCCAGTCTTGAAGTTAAGTGATTATAATAGATTACTAGAATTAAGAAAGATGCCGTTGCTTTCTTTAAATGATAACGAATACTATATAGTTACAAATAGCAAGTTTGCATATGAGGTTGAAGATAACAAAGATATTGAAACCATAACGGTAGCAAATAAAAATTTGAAATTAAAAGGATATGACACTAAGTCTTATTGGAACTCTATAACTAATACTGGCAGATTTGTTGTTGTACTTCCAGATAAATATGTTCAAGGACTTGAAGTATCAGAAAATCATTTGATTATAGATACAAAAGAAGATACAGACGCAGAATTAGAAAATAAGATAAAAGAAGATATGCAACATCAATTAGTAAAGGTTGATGAAAATGGAGAAATAAATGACGAATCGTATAGAGTAAACGTAAGAGGTGCAGAAATAGAACAACAAAAAGCAATGGTTGCAATAGTAGTCAGTCTGTTTATGTATATTGCATTTATCTTGATTTCCGCAGTAGGGACAATTTTGGCAGTTCAATCATTGAGCGACTCTACTAAATACAAATATCGCTACCTGACCTTGCGAAGATTAGGAATAAATGACAAGTCGCTATTTAAGACAATCAGAAAACAATTATTGATATTATTTTGTGTCCCTGCAATATCAGCAATATTATGTTCTTTCGTGATGATGTCGTCATTGAATAATGTGTATCAACAAATTTTGGGAGATAAACACCTTTATCTAATGTACTTTGGCTTGAATTTAATTATCTTCTTCCTAATTTATAGTATTTACTGGATAGCAACGTATATCGGTTTCAAACGAAATATCAATGAGGAGAGTTAGATTTTTCTAGCTCTCCTGCTGTGGAATTATTATAATGGTAAATCAAGGGGGTGTGGAAATGAGAATAGCAATTATCGAAGATGATGAAATCACTCGTCTGGAGCTTTCTAAACTATTGAACACACAAGGATATGAAACAGTCTTGTTGACTAACTTTGAAAATCTGACAGAGGAATTAAAGCAATATTGCGTAGAGCTGGTTTTGCTTGATATTAACCTGCCGTATGAAAATGGCTATGAAGTATGCAGGAAAATAAAACAAGCTATGCCAGTACCTATTATCTTTGTAACAAGCAGAGATACAAATGCTGACGAATTGAAAAGTATTCAAGTGGGTGGAATTGACTTTATCACAAAGCCGTATGACACGCTTATTCTTCTTGAGAAGATCAAGCGTGCATTGCAGTTATCAAACCCGAATAATTTCCGTGAGCTTGTTAAAAAAGATTGTACCCTTGATTTACATTTATCTATTTTGAAGTATCAAGAGAAAAGCATTGAATTGACAAGAAATGAATTTCGTATTTTATACTACTTCTTTATGAACGAAGATAAAGTTATCAGTAAGGAAGAACTATTGGAAAAGCTGTGGAACGACAAATATTATTTAGACGAAAATGTATTACTGGTTAATATGACCCGTCTAAAAAAGAAAATGAAAGAAATCGGTATTGTTCATTTATTGGAAAATATACGAGGAAAGGGTTGGAAACTGTGAGCTTTTTTACATTCTTAGAAGAAAAAATAACAGAGATATTGTTTCAGCTTTTCTTTCTTGCCTTAGTAGCATTTCTCTTGATTTTCTACGGTGTAGATACGCTATTTGTTGTATTGCTGGTAATTCTGTTCATCAGCATACAAGGGCTTTTTCAATGGTGTTTGTATCGGAAGAAACGTAAGGCTTCGCAACATATTATTGATTTAGTAGACGGACTGGAAGAAACCTACTATATTGCAGATGTTTTACCAAAGCCAAAAGAATTTCAAAATGAAGCCTATTACTACGCACTAAAAAAAGCCTGCAAATCTATGAATGATGAAATCGGTAAAATCACAGAGGAAAAGCAGGATTATCAAGAATATGTGGAAAGTTTCGCCCATGAAATTAAAATACCGATAGGAGCATTGTCTTTGACGTTCGATAATACGAAAAATTACACGTTAAAAAAAGAAACAGACAAGATATTTCAGTTGGTGGAACAAATGCTCTACTATGCAAGGAGTGAAAATACGGAAAAGGACTATTTTGTAAAACAGTTGCAGTTAGACGAAGTGATACATAATGTCATTCTGAAATTTCGTCATTCACTTATGGAAAGGAAAGTAATTATCAATATCCATGACATAGAGAATGTTGTATATACTGATGAAAAATGGCTGACATTCATTCTATCTCAAATCGTGCAAAATGCGATTAAGTATTTTGACAAGCAGGAAAACAAACTGACGATATACAGTCAAGACAACGGAACAAATATACTGCTTGTAATTGAAGATAATGGCTGTGGAATAAAAACGTCTGATTTATCCCGTGTATTTGAAAAAGGCTTTACTGGTTCTAACAGAAACAAGGCAAATGCAACAGGTATGGGACTGTATCTATCTAAAAAATTATGCGATAGGTTGGGGTTGAAATTGGATATTGCTTCTACGGAAAAAGAATATACAAGACTGACAATTATATTTCCAAAAGGAACAGTTCATAATTTTTCAGAGTAATTTGAAAACCATGCCAACATTGATACGGTGCTTTAAGTGGGCTTGCATTATGGAAAGCTTTAAGTACAATTCTTTGCAATCAAATTCCACCTAATAGAACACTATTTTTTACAGTAATAGACGATTGAATTTAGGAGTGATACCATGATAGGGCTAAAAAAACGTGATATAAAAAAAGCATTGAAAGCTGGTGCAAAAGCTGGCAGTGTATCATTTGCTGATGTTCGGGCTGATATTGAAGCAACGATTGACGAAGCTATGAACAGTACTGATCCAGAAGTGCAGGCAAATTTCAAAAAGTATTTTGGAAATAAACGTCCTACGCCAGAAGAATATATTTATAAGCTTACCAAAAAGACAAAGGTTTAAATGTTTATCCCGCTTCCTGCGAAGCGGATTTGCAGTATAAACTATGTGATAGAACATTAAGTTTAAAAAATTACCCCACGTAACGTATTGCTTGTAACGCTACGTAATGACATAAAATGAAAACAGAAAGGAGGAAAAAGCTATGTTAAAATATACGACAGGAGAAATAGCAAAGCTTTGTGGAGTATCTGTTAGAACAGTGCAGTATTATGATGAACGTGGTATCTTAATACCTAGTGAACTTTCTGAAGGTGGCAGACGACTTTATTCAGAAGATGATTATAAAAAACTGAAAATCATTTGCTTTCTCCGTGATGCAGGTATTTCAATTAAAAGCATAGGAGAATTGTTATCTGAAAGTAATCCTAGCAGGGTTATTTCTGTTTTGCTTGAAAAGCAAGAGCAACTTCTTCAAAATGAAGTAAAAGAAAGACAAGAGCAACTTGCTATGCTAGAGGGCATAAAGAAAGCACTGAAAGGAATAGAAAATTTCTCTGTTGAATCAATCGGAGATATAGCTTATGCAATGGAAAACAAAAAGAAAATGAAGCAGTTACACGCAGTTCTGTTGATAACAGGTATTCCCCTAAATATAATTCAGTGGGTTAGTATTATTTTATGGATTACTACTGGAATACAGTGGTTATTTTGGGGATATATCTTGGTAGCGATTCCATATGCAATTTTTATAATACGATTTTTATCAAAAAGGATAGTATATATCTGTCCACAGTGTCATGAGATATTTAAACCTCATCTGAAAGAGTTTATTTTTTCAAATCATTCCATGACGCTCAGAAAACTGACGTGTACCAGTTGTGGATATCATGGTTTTTGTGTTGAAACCTATCGAGAGGAGGAAAAAAATAATGAATAATGTTACTGAATTTTTACCGTTTTTAGTACCGTTAGTAATCTCAGAATTAGCCCTGCTGGCGTATACACTTTATCATATTCTAACTCATAAGAGCTATAAAAGAGGTAATCGTACTTTATGGCTTATTGTTGTGATTGTTGGTATGCAATTTATTGGACCTATCCTTTATTTCTTGCTTGGGAAGGAGGATTCTTAACGTGGATATGCTTCGTATCACAAACTTAAAGAAACATTTTGGGGATAAAGAAGTTTTGACAGGGTTAAATTTATCTGTACCCGAACATAGTGTTTTTGGTTTTGTAGGGGAAAATGGTGCTGGCAAGACAACAACAATGAAAATAATCTTAGGGCTTCTAAAGTCGGACAGGGGTGAAGTATTTGTATCTGGTGAAAGGGTAAAATACGGACAAACTGCAACTAATCGTTATATTGGGTATCTTCCTGATGTTCCAGAGTTTTACTCCTTTATGACAGCAAGAGAATATCTTAGATTATGTGGAGAAAGTTTGGAAATGGGAAAAAACGACATTGAAAAAAGAAGTGATGAACTTTTAACTCTTGTTGGTCTTTCCAAAGAAAATCATCGTATTAGAGGGTTTTCAAGGGGAATGAAGCAACGACTTGGGATTGCACAAGCACTTCTTGGACGCCCCAAAATTTTGATTTGTGATGAACCGACTTCTGCACTCGACCCGATTGGAAGAAAGGAGATACTTGATATTCTACTTTCTTCCAAAAAACAGACAACGGTATTGTTTTCAACACATATTTTATCTGATGTTGAACGAATCTGCACAGATGTTGCTTTTTTAAATAATGGAAAAATAGCTATGCAAGGAGCAGTTGCCGATTTAAAAAATGTGTGTTCTTCACACGAATTTATTGTGGAAACAATAAAAGCAGACGACGC
This sequence comes from Dorea ammoniilytica, assembly GCF_025567415.1. Lineage (NCBI taxonomy): Bacteria > Bacillati > Bacillota > Clostridia > Lachnospirales > Lachnospiraceae > Dorea > Dorea ammoniilytica. The sequence continues at coordinate 36,368 of NZ_JAOQJV010000020.1, read as the reverse complement.
TGAATATCTTTCTAGTGTATTCACAGACGCTCAATTAACCGCAAAAGATACTCTTTTATTCTTGGGCGAACAATTTAAAATGTTTGAAGTGCTTGAATTTATTACAGAACATAAAATATTAATTTCTAAAATCGAGCGTGTTGAACCCTCACTAGAATCTCTATTTATGGAGGTGGTGTCAAAGTGAAATCGTTTATTGCTTTTTTTAAAAAAGAAATTTTTGAATGTATCAGAAGTGGAGAACTTACATTTTTCTGTATTCTGTTTTTGATTTTTGGCATTATGAATCCAGCAATTGCAAAACTTACGCCGTGGATGTTAGAAACGCTTTCTGATTCTTTGGCAGAACAGGGAATGATGGTTACAGAAGTTACAGTGAATGCTCTTACGTCGTGGACACAGTTTTTCAAAAACATTCCTATTGCGTTAATTGTATTTGTGTTTCTGTATAGCGGAATATTTACAAAGGAATATGAAACAAATACTCTTATACTTATTTTAACTAAAGGACTATCTCGCTATAAAGTAGTATTTGCAAAATTTTTTGTGATGTTTACAATGTGGACGATTGGGTATTTGTTATGCTTTGCTGTAACTTATGGATATAACGCCTTTTTTTGGGATAACAGTATTGCTGTTGGACTACTGCCTGCTATGGTACATTGGTGGTTGTTTGGGGTATGGATAATAGGTCTTATTGTTTTATTTTCCGTTCTTGTTAAAAGTTATACGGGAGTGCTTTTAGGGACTGGTGGCAGTGTTCTAGGTGTGTATCTTATTAGCTTTTTTCCTAAAGCTTGGAAATACACTCCGACTACTCTAATGGAAAGTGCTTCTTTGCTGATTGGTACTAAATCTATTGAAGATTATGGAATTGCAGTCCTTATAACTATTTTATTGGTCGTTATTTGTTTGATTGTAAGTATTACTGTAATGAATAGAAAACAGTTATAATGCTTAGACTTTCAAGTTATATTATTATATTACTTTTTGATGATTATTTATTTTAATTGGCATAGGTGGAAAAAATATGTGATTTGATTTTTATAACAGTTTCCTTTCAAAACTACACTAACATTATTAAGGTGCTTTAAGGGGGATTGTATTATGGAACATTTTAAGCGAAATTCTATACAATCATACACTACCTAACAGCTTTTTATTAAAAACTGAATATTTTATAGCTTTAATAGCTCGTATAAAACTATATGTTTTGTGCGGGCTTTTTTCATGCCTAAAAAAATTTTTAAATTTTTTCGGTTTCAACTTAGCAAATCACACCTGCCGTTCCCTATATGGTGCGGAAAGAGGGATAACCACTTTTCACGTCGTAACGGAAAGGGGGTGCGATTGATGAAACCGTCTGACTTCCAGAAAACAGTTCAATGCCGTTTTGAAAGTTGTTTGAAGAAAGTTGTCCGACATGTTGTTAAGGACTATCAGAAGAAATTAAAGCGACGACAAAAGGAAGAAACGCTTTTTTGTGAACTTCCAGAAATCGTTGTAGAAAGTCTGGCTGTCTGGGACGACTATGATACGGACTATACGATTTTCAATGTATGCGGTAGTGATATTCGTATTTGTGATGATGAACTGGCAGAAGCCTTGAAACATTTGTCTGAGCGTAATCGAGAAAATTTGCTGATGTATTATTTCTTGGAAATGAGCGATACCGAGATTGCAAAAAGACAAAATATTTCAAGAAGTGGTGTTTTTCAAAACCGACACAATTCACTAGAGCTTATGAAAAAAATACTAAAGGAGAAATGATAGCAAATGAAACACACAATGAAGAAGCCGTCCTACTATTTGCTTTCACAAGCAATGGACGGGGACGAAAAAGCGATTGAAAAGATACTGGCATTTTATGACCCGTACATATCAAAGTGCTGTCTGCGTCCACTCTATGATGAATACGGCAATGTTTATATTGTTGTAGATATGGAGTTAAAGGGACTCATCAGAGAAGCACTTATTAAAATGATTTTAGGGTTTGATATTGCCTTAGAAATCGAAGAAGAATAACAAGCAGTAACCGCAGAGCATGATTGGTTCAATCCCCTCTTTCCTGCTCTGCACCTGCTTTTACATGAAAGCAACACGCTTTCGCCACAGCTCTTTGACAACTGAATAAAGCAGACAGATACGTTTGTGAGATAGCGAGCCACGGGGACTGTACGCCACGACCTTTCCAAAAGAAAGCGAGCGACCCACGCAGTGATCCGAGAGCGACTGTTGGAAAAGTCGTTTTGCCATGACCTATCCTCACAGAATAATGATACGTCCGCATGGCGCGGTTCTGCCCACAAGAATGGGAATAGTTGAGATACTAATGGAGCTTTCCAAAGCCGTCTGTCTGCTTGTAAAAAACAACACACAGTAAAGGGGGTGCATAGATTATGAACAATACTGATGTGCCTATCTGGGAAAAATATACACTGACGATTGAAGAAGCGTCTAAATACTTCCGCATTGGCGAAAAAAAATTGCGTAAATTAGCCGAAGAAAACATTGACGCTGGCTGGGTTATCGTGAATGGTAACCGTATTCAGATTAAGCGAAAGCAATTTGAAAAAATCATAGATACATTGGACGAAATCTAATGTCATTGAGCCGTAGATATGGTATAATAAAGTATAGCGTATCACGGCTCATTCCATGACGGAAAGGAGCTTTACACTATGTCTAATGTGAAACGAAAAGACAGTAAAAATCGCAATTTGCGTAATGGAGAGAGCCAGCGAAAAGACGGAAGATACGTTTATAAATATACCGATATATACGGAAAGCCACAATTTATCTATTCTTGGAAACTTGTACCTACAGACAAGACACCTGCTGGAAAACGTGATGATATTTCATTGAGGGAAAAAGAAGCACAGATAAAAAAAGACCTTAACGACGGTATCGACACAGCAGGCGGTAAAATGACAGTCTGCCAGCTCTACGACAAGAAGAACAGCCAAAGAAAGAACATCAAGAGGGCTACTGAAAAGGGACGACAGTATCTTATGAACGCTTTGAAAAATGACCCATTGGGTATGAGGGCGATTGATACTGTTAAGCAGTCGGACGCTAAAGAATGGGCTATCAGAATGAGCGAAAAAGGATATGCCTATAAAACGATTGATAACTATAAGCGTTCCTTGAAAGCGTCATTTTACATGGCGATACAAGACGACTGTATCAGAAAGAACCCATTTGAATTTAAACTAAGTGATGTTCTGGAAGATGATACAGAGCATAAAGTTATCCTTACACCAGAGCAGGAAGAACGCCTGCTTGCCTTTATGGAAAAGGATAAGATTTACAGCAAGTATTATGATGAGGTTGTGCTTCTGTTGGAAACGGGACTTCGTATTTCTGAATTTTGCGGACTGACGACGCATATTGATATGCAGAACAAAATACTCAATATAGACCACCAGTTATTGAAAGACAGCGAAATCGGCTACTATATTGAAACGCCAAAAACCAAAAACGGAAAACGGGAACTTCCATTGACAGAACGGGCTTATCAAGCAATCCAAAGAATACTAAAGAACAGAGGAAAGGCACAACCGCTGATTGTAGGTGGTTACAGCAATTTTCTATTCTTAAACCGTGAGGGCTTGCCTAAGGTTGCAGGAAACTATGAGGGTATGGTGCGAGGGCTGATTAAGAAGTATAACAAATATCACACGGACAAGTTACCGAACATCACACCACATTCATTCCGACATACTTATTGTACGAATATGGCAAACAGAGGAATGAACCCAAACACCCTGCAATATCTCATGGGACACGCCAACATAACCATGACACTTGGCTATTATGCACACGGTACATTTCAATCTGCAAAAGCAGAACTGGAAAGACTGGCTTGTTAATATCGGAGCGTATATTTACTACTCATTTACTACTTTTGGTTGCATTTTCATGCTGGTAAATGCCAGCTTATGCAAGGTATCTTCCGAAAAGAAAATACCGATAAAGCCCTAAAATACGGGATATATCGTCATTTACCAACTTATGAAAAGATAATCAGAAATTTAGTAAGTTTTTTACAAAAAAACGAGTTAATAAACCACACACAACAGGGAGAGTCCATACGGTCTCTCCCTGTTCTTATCTGATATTCAGCTAATATTGATCTTATTACACTCTATCTTGAGCATTTGTACAGCAGATCTTCCCATCTTCTGTCTACTTCCTTCTGGAATGCTTCAATCAGGTACTCGTTGCCTGGTTTGAAGAGATGTTTGAATCTTCCCTGTTTCTTCAGGAATTCTTCTACCGGAAGCTTCTTCTTCGGCTCGTAGTTCAGGATCCATTTGCCCTCTACGACCTCAAACAGTGGCCAGTAGCATGTCTCTACGCCCAGCTTACAGATCTCCATGATATCCGGTGTGTTATATCTCCATCCACGCGGACACGGTGCCATAATGTTCAGGAACGCTGCGCCCGGTGTGTAGATTGCTTTTTCAGACTTGATGTGCAGATCCTTGAAGTTCTGAACAAATGTCGTCTGTGCTACATACGGAATGTCGTGGTCAGCGATAATTGCAGCCAGATCTTTTCTGTTCTGCGGCTTACCATTACTCTCACTTCCTACCGGTGTCGTCGTAGTGTCTGCAAACATTGGTGTTGCAGATGAGCGCTGGATACCTGTGTTCATGTAAGCACCGTTATCGTAGCAGACATATACCATGTCGTGATTTCTCTCCATTGCACCTGACAGAGACTGCAGACCGATATCATAAGTACCGCCGTCACCGCCGAATGTAATGAACTTATAAGTCTCATCCAGTTTGCCTTTTCTCTTCAGTGCCTTGTACGCACCCTCTACACCACTCATGGTAGATCCTGCATTTTCAAATGCATTGTGGATGTAGCTGTCTTCCCATGATACGTATGGGTATGTAAATGTAGATACTTCCAGACATCCGGTTGCATTACCGATGACTACCTTGTCTCCTTCATGAAGTCCGCGAAGTACGTTACGAACTGCGATCGTACCGCCGCAGCCTGCACACATTCTGTGTCCCGGAGCCAGACGTTCCGGTTTATTCATTGTCTCTTTGAAATTATAAGCCATTTGTCGTCCCTCCTTACTCTCTGATACCCATGTAACGATAGGTCTCGCCTGCATTATCGTTATCGATCATGGTCTGCAGATCTGCAAATACCTGTTCCATATCTTCTACGCGTACGTCACGTCCGCCAAGTCCGTAAATGATGTTAGTTGCAAGTGCTGTGCTTCTTGCACGGAACATTGCTGCCATCACATCAGATCCAAGCGGTCCGCCGTGGTTGGTGTATCCCTCAGCACGATCCATAACAGCGACTGCTTTGACATTTTTCAGTGCTTCTGCAATTGCCTCTGCCGGGAACGGACGGTACAGACGAATCTTCAGAAGTCCGACTTTCTCTCCCTGCGCTCTCAGCTTATCGATCGCATCCTTTGTTGTACCTGCTGCCGAACCGATCATGACAACTGCACGGTCAGCATCTTCCAGCTTGTATGCCTCAAACAAGCCGTATTCTCTTCCGGACATCTCAGCAAATTCTTTCGCAACATCCAGTACAACCTTCTCTACATGCTTCATGCCTTCTGCCTGATTTCTCTTTGCTTCCATATAGAAGTCTGTCACAGAGTAAGGACCGACAGCCATCGGACACTCTGGATTCAGCAGATAATTCTCCGGCTCATACTCGCCTACGAAGCCTTTGACCTCAGCATCTTCCAGCAGTTCAATATTCTCTACTGCGTGACTGGTGATGAAACCATCCTGACAGATCATAATTGGAAGACGTACATCCTTGTGCTCAGAAATGCGGAACGCCTGAACCATGTTGTCGTATGCTTCCTGGTTGTTCTCTGCATACATCTGGATCCATCCGGAATCTCTTGCGCCCATACTGTCGGAATGATCGCAGTTGATGTTGATCGGACCTGACAGTGCACGGTTCACCAGTGCCAATGCTAACGGCAGACGGTTAGAAGCTGCAATGTATAGTTCCTCCCACATATATGCCATACCGCAGGAAGATGTTGCAGTCAGTGCTCTTGCTCCTGCTGCGGATGCTCCGATTGCAGCACTCATAGAACTGTGCTCACTCTCTACTGGAATAAATTCTGTATCTACCTGTCCATTTGCTACGAAAGAAGCAAAATACTGCGGAATCTCCGTAGACGGTGTGATTGGAAATGCCGGAAATACATCCGGATTAATCTGACGAAGCGCGATTGCTACGGCTTCATTACCTGACAAACGATCTCTTTTTCCCATCTTATTTCACTCCTTCCATTGTAATTGCGCCGAATGGGCATGCCTTTACGCAAATACCGCATCCTTTGCAGTGATCATAATCAAATTCTCCACGTTTCATATCCTTGATCGGAATGCAGCTGTCCGGACAGACCGGTGCGCATAATAGACACTGCTTACATTTATCTGCGATAAATTCCGGTTTCACATGTGTCCATTCTCCTGTCATAAAGTCTTTGGAAGTACCCAAACCGGCAATTACCATACCTTCGGTCAGATCCTGCCATTTTGCTTTTAATCCTAATTTGCTGATATCTGTTGCCATTAGTGTACCTCCTCAAATGCCATTTCAAGAGCCTTCATGTTACCATCGATTACCTCCGGCTTGCTGGCAAATTTGTGACGGAAAGAAGCCTGCATCTCACGTAAGAATGTCTCTTTATCCATGATTCCTGCTACTTTTACGATTGCTGCCAGAAGCGGTGTATTCGGGAAATATTTACCAAGCGTTGCCATGGATACCTTCTTGGCATCGATTACATACACATCTCCCTTATAGCCTTTCAGATGCGGAATGATCTCTTCTTTGCTGCGTTCTGTGTTGACCAGAATCGCTCCATCTTCTTTTAATCCACTGGTCACATCTACCGACTCCAGCAGGGATTCGTCAACAACGACTACATACTGTGGGTCGTAAATGTTGGAATGTGAACGGATCACGGTATCACTGATACGGTTATAAGCTGTGATCGGTGCGCCCATACGCTCCGGACCATACTCCGGAAAGCCCTGTACGTATTTACCGGTCTGAAATGCTACGTCTGCCAGCAGAAGCGCAGCAGTCTTGGCACCCTGGCCGCCACGGCCATGCCATCTGATCTCTGTGTGGTTACTCATCTTCTTTCATCCTTTCTGTGTGTATTTACCGGATGATGCGGTCCGATGATATAAAATAAGATCCGCCCCAACTAGGGACGGATCTTTCTAATCTTCTATCTTCCGCAACCACCCTGTTCTAACAAACAAGTTGTCTCGCGCACTAACATACGCAATTCCTGTAACGGGAAACGCCCGTGGAAACTTACACTTACTTCAGTCTCCATTCTCAGAGATGATCTTCAAAGTGGTATCTTCACTGTCTCGCACCAACGACAGCTCTCTGTAGAACATATCCGTTCTTCTACTCTTTCTCTTCATAGAATTTAAATCACAAATCAAATTTTAGAGCGCAATCTGTTTTACGCTTAATGTGATTTTATCCTATTTTTTCCAGTACGTCAATTACTTTTTTCGTCGCTTTTGAAAGAAATGTGACCATCCAGATACTGATAATAATTCTCGTGCAATACCATCTCGGATACACTGAATTTATCATAGACGACTGCCGACATCTGATCCAGATATTCCTGCGTCACTTCCTCATCTGTCAGCGGCGTTACCGAACCATTGACCGCATTGTAGATGCATTTCCCGGAAATGAAGCTGCGATTCGGGAAGCATACAAGCTGCTCACTGTCTGATAAAATATCCTGCCCAACCATCAGACGGGAATCATATTCCAGACCCAGCAGGTTGGAAATAGTCGGAAGTATATCTACATCGTAGCAGTATTTATCCACCTGCACCGGCTCTTTCATGCTGCCGGACCAGATGATCAGATCATTTTGATACCACTCCACACCTGGATCCAGTTCATGTCCTGCCAGTTCATCACACACCGGCTTATCGTCATATGGTATGTGATCCGCACCGAGTACGATCACCGTATGATCTGCAAGCCCACGGTCTTCCAGTTCTACAACCAGCGTCTCCAGTGCTTTTTCCAGTTCCAGCTGGCACGCCAGATATCCTTTTGTCGTCTCGGAATATGGAAGATCTGCCACCTGATCGTAATTCTTATATGCCATCTGATTGCTGTTCACATCGTACATCATGTGTCCGCTGACTGTCATATAGTATGTATGGAACGGCTCCTGATCCATGTACATATCCATACTCTGCAGCATCAACTGTACATCCGACTGCGGCCAGTAATCCTTGCCACTTTCGGTCTTCTCCGGCTGAAACCAGTTACCTGTTCCATACCAGTTGTATCCCATATTAGGATGTGACTTATCACGTCCATAATACGTATAATCATTGTTGTGGAATCCGTTCAACGTATATCCGTTTCTCTCCAGCTGTCTGCCCAGCGTAAAGAACATATTATTACCGTTCTCACCCGCTTCACGCATAGAGACGATCCCGTCTGTAGGTAACAATCCGGTCAGATTCGCATACTCGCCATCCGAAGTACTGCCATACCACCCCGGTGTATAATAATGATTGAACACAAATCCCTCGTTCTTCAACTTATACAGCATCGGAGTCCGCTCTTCATCGATCACATATCCGCTAAATCCTTCTGCTGTAATAAAGATCACGTTATATCCCTCAAACATGCCTGTGTACTCGTTCTTATTGGTACCGCTCTGTGCCTGAAAATACTGGGTCAGCTGTGTCACAGAATCATTCGGTGATGCTGCAAGGATTCCATCAAAATCAATATCCATGATATTCGGTGACGTATCGATTCCGCTATCTTTTCCATCCGCATCTTTCTTATCATTTTTCTTATCTGCATCATCTGCCACTGCCATCTGCAATGTCCGCATTGGTTTTCCTGCCACTTGATACCAGGCATCCAGACGATTTGTCGTCAATACACCAAACTGTTCCACTGTCAAATCTGTAGACACGTTATGATAATAGATATCATTCAAGCTGTACGGTTCCTGGCTCATACAGCCAAGGATCAGAATTGCTGCCAGATACATTTCCGCTGCTAATGCGATTCTTTTCATGCTTTCCTTCCAGGAATACTGTCGAAATACGATCACGTTCTTCCGTTTTCCGATAATCAGAAAGATCATCGGCAGCCACAACAGAATCAAACCGCCGATCGTCAGCAGAACGTTCTTACCGATCACATCCATAAAATCAAATGCCTGTCCTGCCACGCCCAGCATACTGAATAATGCTAGGAATTTCTGAAAAACGGATTTGTATACGATCTCAGCGCAGAAAAACAGACACAATACCGCCGTGACAACGATCGTCACAATATATGCTGCGCGTTCCCTCATTTTCCCGATCAATGCTCCGATAAGCACACCACCCATTACCGAAAACAGCGTCATAAAAAAGAAGCCGCCGGACAATGATCTGAATTCGTATATATGAAATACCATTTCCAGATATAAGATTACTATAGAAAAGTAAACGGGCATCGTTATCTTTCGTACTCTCATAATTGCTCTCAATTCCTCCTAATCATCTGCTTTCAAAGAAGAATACAATGCCACGCCAAGGATCACTGCTCCTCCGATCAATTCTCTCACAGTCGGAACTTCCCGCAGAAAAACAAATGCAAAGATGATTCCATAGACCGTTTCCATTCCTGATATAATTCCCGCCGTCTGCGCGCGCACACCCTTCTGTGCAGATACATATAATGAATATGCAATCGCCGTGCATACGAAACCAATAGCCGCCACACCTGCAATATCAACCGGTCTCCACTCCACTTTCACAAGCCACAGCGCAGGAAGAAGTACAATCGCCGCTGTTCCCTGCTCATACAGGCAAATGATCCGTCCTGTATATTTTTTTGAAAAATAACGGTTACCCAGCGTCATAATTGCATAGGTAAAGCTACACAACATTCCCCACAGAATTCCCACGGTCACCTTATTCTCCACAGAAAATTCCGGCACCGTAATATACACGCCAGCCAGCAGAATCACTGCGCTGATCACGCTCCTCGCCCGAAGCTTTTCTTTGAACACGACCGGCTCCATAAACGTCAGAAACAGTGGAAATGTAGAAAATGTGATCGTTCCGATCGCTACCGATGACACCTGGATTGCCTGAAAGAAGCTGGACCAGTGAATCGCCATGATCACACCGGTTCCGATAATCAATGCATAATCCTTTTTTGATTCCAGTGTCAGCTTGTCCTTCTTCACAAGCGATATTGCCAGAAGTAACAATGACGAACAAATGACTCGCCCCATCGCCACCAGCACAGCCGGAACCTGCACATACTGTGCTAGCACCCCCGAAAAGCCAAACAGCATAACCGCCACATGCAAAAATAAAATACTCTTTTTGTTATTTTCCCTCATCTTTTGCCTCACTCTATCAACATTTTTAAATCAATCTTTATGATTATACTCTGTTTTTTGACATAATAAAACACCTTTATATATAGTTTCAGCCCCATGATTAATCAAACAGTTTTGATTACTAATAAAACATGTTTGATTAATCATAGGGCTGAATACATATACTAATTATCGATTTCCAAACAGCATAACAATCTTATTTGATATATTCTTTCACATAAATAAAAAGCCATAAAACCTGAATTAACAAGTCTTATGACTTTTCATAATAGTCGGAGTGACAAGATTTGAACTTGCGACCTCTACGTCCCGAACGTAGCGCTCTACCAAGCTGAGCCACACTCCGATTCAAGAATCGGATACATATGATGTATCCGATCTTAGTAGCTACGGATAGAGGACTCGAACCTCTACTAACAGAGTCAGAGTCTGCTGTGCTGCCATTACACCAATCCGCAATAGTGTTTCGCATCAGCGACAAATATTATTATAGCAGAACTTTTCTAAAATGCAAGTACTTTTTTAAATTTTTTAAAATATTTCAAAAATTATTAAATCAGCAGCTCCTGCTCAATCTCCATCCCTTGTGTCAGGATGTCCTTTATCATATGATTCGTCACTTCCGGGTGACACATACCTTTCTTGGTTCCCTTTCGGTATGCATCACCGTCTATGATCTTAATCAGCTGCTGTATCAGTTCCTGTCTGCTTTCTTCCATCTTTCACGTCTTCCTTGCCTGCATTTCCTTCCATCATTTCCAGATACTGCCCTTTATCGATATGCATCATGGATATCTGATTCCTATGTCTGCGGAATCCATACACACTGTCCACATTGCGGATCAGTGACTGCAGACGTTCATCCGGCACGCACACAATTAACTGCAGTTCCAGTTCTCTCGCATAGCGCAGGCACACTTCGCTTCGCTCCTTATCCATCTTGGAAAATGCCTCATCCAGAAGCACCAGACGAATCCTTGGATCTCTGCTGCTCTGCTGCATGTACAGCATTGCAAATCCCGCAAGCAGTGCGACGTATTTCGGGTTCTGTCCCTCACCGCCGGAATCACGCCCCGCCATCTCATCTACCGAATTCTTCTTCACATTACCATGTTCATCTTCCACACGCTCATACATACTGAAGGTAAGGTAATTCCGATAATCGGCATATTTTTCCATCTCCTGCTTGTGCAGGCTTCTTTTCTGACCATCTTCATCCTTCGGTGGCATGAATTTCTCCGTCAGACGCTCGATCTGCTTCTCGTATTTCTGGTAAAATGTATCTTCCCCAAAGCTTAACTGTCCGTCAAAGCCGTCATTATCTAACACCTTGCTGTCCAGTTCTTCCGCCATCAGCATCTCATAGAACTGTCCGTTTTCATTATCCGCCGGAAGAATATCGATCTGATACGTACTGTCCGAGAAACGGATACGGGACAGCATCCGGTTGATCTCTTTCCGGTGACGGTATGCCGCCTTGATCTCCCCGTGAATGGTCGCAATCACATTTTCCCGCAGGGAATGATATACCAGCAGATACTGCTTCTCGAATTCTGCCTTAAACTTCGGCTCATAATCCTGCTGAAGCTGATCCAACACCTTGTCATACACATCATTGTCATGCTCCAGACTGGTAAATCCATACGCCGGATATTCATTATTAAACCGGATTCTTGCAGAAGTCCGTTGGTCGCCGGCTGATTCTTCCTGTGCAGACAGCTTCGCAAGTAATTCTGTATTTTCCCGTCGGTACGCCTGCTCGGTGCGGTTCATGAGAACTTCTTTCACCTGCGCCAGAAGCTCCTGATTTGGCACAAATCCTTCCTGCAGCAGACTCAGACGTTCTTCATAACTCTTCTGCTCACTCTCAGCGATCCGTTTATCTCCGGCACGTCCGATCCGTTCTTCATTCACAGACTTGATCTTTCGTTCCAGGTCTTCCACTTCACGTTCCAGCGTCTCCCGTCTGACATTCAGTTCAGCAGTTCTGGTTCCGTCTTCCAGTTCTTTTAATTCCTGCTGAAGCTGATCCTTTTTCGCCAGATAACGCTCCAGCTCATCTGCTGCCCCGGCAAGACTTAATATCTGCTCCGGACTCTGGCTGAGTCGTTCAAATCGCTGTGCCTGATTCAGGGTATCCCGCATCTGAATATCTTCAATCTGCTCTTTCTGCATATCAAATACTTCATCTTCCAGCTCTTTTAACTTCGCCTTGGATACTCGGGTACCGATACATGCATAACGGGTATAATCCATTTCCCGGAGATGTCTGAATATGTAATTACTATAAGAATAACAGTCCGGTGTCACGCCATCGCGCACCTGATGCAGTTCTTCTACCGTCTCACATTTATAAATGCGTCCAAGATATCTGCGCAGACACAGATCCACATACGCCTCTTCGCTGCGCACTGCTTCATAGAGTGTTCCCTCTTCTGCTTTCGGCTCATCGCGCTTAATCGCTGCCGTATTGATCAGATCAATCTCTTCATATTCCCTACGCTTCATCCTGCGGAAGATTCTCGCCGCATCCAGCGCATACTGCGGCTCCGTTACCAGACTGTGCTTAATCCTTCCAAGTCTTCCTTCGATAGCATTCTTCCATTTTTCATCCGTAATATCAAAAAGATCGCCGAATATCTCCACATGGATCGTTCGCCCGCACTGGCTGCTCAGTTCACTCTGAAGCTGAGCTCTGGCACTCTTTAACTCCTTACGATACGGCTTACGGTCATTTTTTAGATCCTCCACCATCTCCTGTTTCTCTTTCAGTTCTTTGGCAGTCTCTCGGATCCGTTCATTCAGATCAGCCAGTTCTTCCTCGATCAGTTCCATTGCCGCCTGAATGCCTTTTTTCAACTTCTCCATATTAGAAGAAGTCACTTCTCCGCCCAACACATCTTCCAGACATTGCAGGGTTGGATTGCTGATATAACCGCTGATATCTTCATCTTCTGCCCACTGAGAAAGTCCCGCACGGATTTCCCGCCACTGTCTGGAATTACCTGCAAGCAGCTGGATTGTCGTCTCCAGATCTTCCAGTTCTTTCTTCTTCACACCGTAATCACTTGCATGAAGTTCCGCACGCACTTCCACCAGTGCATCCGTCTTAATCTTTTTCTGCTGCTCCAGTCCTTCCTGCTTCTCCTCCAGTGCCTCAATCCGTTTACAGATGCCCTCCAGATCAAGCTTCTTCGCTTCCAGACGCACGCGGCAGTTCTCGATATCTAAGATACGCAGAATCTGTTCCGTGCGAATCTTATCTGTCTTCACCTGCAGAAGTTCCAGATTATGTGTGCGAATCTCCGACAGGATCTCAATTCTGTGCTCCAGATCTTCTACCCGCTCCTTGATCTCACGATACGCTCCCAGCTGTTCACTGATCGTAGACACCGTATCTTCCTTACTCCGCGGGAACATATAATCCTTGATAAACTGACCTGTACCATTGGTCATCCGCAGCGCAATGGCACTCTTTTCCATCGTCATAAACCGCCCCGGATCGATATATCCAAAGATCACATCATACAGTGTATTCAGATATGCTTCTCTGGATGGGTATACACGGTTCACATCCCCACGTCCTCTGTTATCATCTGAATTCTTACGCTCATCCACAAGCTTTCTGATCTGTCCGATCGTATACGGTGTTCCATCCTCTGTCAGGTATTTATCTTCCGGAATCTTGCCGGAATGGCTGAAAAAATGGTATCTACGCACATCGGTATCATTCTTTCCTACTTCAAACGCTGCTCCGATACAGGTCGTTACATTACTTCCCGTATCCAGAATCTCTAACACAAGCTGGGAACAGAAGTCCATATTCTCACGGTTTGCCGTGCCATCCTTCTGCGCACCCCGGAGGTAGCTCAGCACGCTTCGTCTGTTCTTCGCGTCATCCGCCGCTTTATTCAAAAATGTCGCAGCAATACTTCCATATAATACAACCTGCACAGCATCCATAACGGTAGATTTACCTGAACCGCTTTTCCCGCTGAACAGATTCACGTACTCATGAAATTCCATCACTTTATGACTGATACCGCCCCAGTTATTGATCACCATCCGGGTAAATATCTTCTTCGATTGTTTCATTTGCCGCTTCCTCCTTGTATTCCTCGATCAATGCATTCATATCCGAAGCAGTCACGTAGAGATTAATCGTGCTGTACAGATAGATCGGTGTCTGATCCTCCACATCTCTTACCGCTCCCGGGAGCTCGATCATCTGATGCTTACTCATCAGGTACAGTGCTTCCCGCCATTCTGCCACCGTCAGCTTCCGGTTCAACAGATTCGTATTCTTTCCATAGGTACGGATCTCTTCCAGGTTCGTCACCGTTGCTTCCAGTCCTTCTCCAAGAATCTTGTCACGATAAATGATCCTTGCAAGCAGTATAATAATCGTGGTCGTCAGGCTGATCTTCTCTGCCTCTACACCTTCCCCCTTCAACCTGAAAATGTGTTCCTGTGGATCATGCACCAGTTCACATCCAAGCACGGACAGATAATCTTCGATAAATCCCTTATGCCGGACACAGATCTCATAATCCGGATTATCCCTTGGCACCAACGTTACAGGATCATACCGCATCTGCACAATGCAAGTCTGCCGGAATAATTTTGATATTGTTTTCTTTAGATTATCCGCTTCCGTGAGAGATAATCCTTCCATATATGCAATCATTTTATAATCTCCTATCCGTTTTTTACTTTTCCCTGACAGTAAGTTCTGAGAACCGATATCCGTCTTTACTTTCCAGTTCTTTTCCTACCATAATCTCCTTATCAGTATCTGCCACTTCGGTAGCCTCCTGCCAGACAAAAAATAATTTTTCCAGGTCTTCTACCGACTGTATCGTCTCCTCTGTAACCGTAAATCTGCCATCCTCCTGATTCTTTCTCCGAAATTCGGCGATCTCCTGACTGGTATACAACGGTTTCAGCACAAAGGAATCCAACATTTCTTCTGTTTCAGCTGCCACCACTGCCTGCGGTGCAAATACATCCCGCTCATTCTCACGTCTGCGGTAAAGACTGCGATCGGTCATCACTTTATACCGTTCGGTAAGTCCCATACGATCCGCCAGTTTCATAAGCATCTCTTCCTGCTTTCCGCTCTGGTTCAGCAGATTCACAAGTGTCACCGTACGGTCTTCTTCCACAGCTCCTTCCATCAGGATATAGCGGATTCTCGCTGCTGCTCGTCCTGCAAATACCGTCTTCTGCTCGATCAGCATATTGTATCTCCGCTCAATCGCATCAAACTCCCGTTCAATACGATACAGCAGATCATTTGCTTCTTTGCTCAGTTCCAGCGCACGTTCCAGCCTCCGGTACTGTGGCGAAAGTTCATACAGCACTTCTTCTGCCTGATCCATATCTGCCCTCTTCTGCCCCTCGTATTCTGCCTTGCGGAGTAATATCTCCTGATAGCGGTCTTCATTTTCCACTAGGTTCTGATCAATCAGTTCCTTCACCGCTTCCTTATAACGGTAAAAGCTGTCTGTCGTCGTCAGAATCGCATACTTCTTACTGTCACTGTTATTGATTTCCTTCACCAGTACTTCCTGAATTCCGAGAAAACTTTTCTGTCTGGACAATTCATCAAAATAGCCGCGCATACTCTCCTGCATATTGGCAAGCATCTGCAGAAGCCCTCGTGATGTAGACAATGCGCTTTTCAATATCTCATTATTCTTCTCACGGTCGGTACTGTACGTATGAAGATAACTGTACACTGCCAACACACTCTCCCGCTCCTTATCACGATTATCACTGTACAATCTCTGGAAAAGCTCCACGAACTGCTGGCTGTATTCCGGAAATGACACCACGTAACTGTTCAGTGCTTCATCGTAATCCCGCTTCAGCCATCCCCAGTCCTCGAGATGCTTCAGACAGATCGATGCCATATTCGAGCGTGTCAACAGTTCTCCCTCCTCGTCAAACTGCTCCTCGCTCCAGTCCAGCGTCGTCTCCGCAATCCGCTCATTCATCACAGCACGGCACTCGCCCTCTGTCAGCCCCAGCAATGAAAATGACCTGCCGGATTCTTCGTAAATTGCTGTCAGAAACTGCTGGTAGTAATCCATATATTTACTTGCAAATAATTTATAAAATTCCCGCGGAATCTTATTCATCAGATTCATAAGTTTCTCCCTTTGTACACCGTAATTACATATATTTTAACATTTTCCATGAAAATATGCCACCATTCTGTAACTCCTCTCTTTATCCCTCCACACTCCGTCATCTGTCTATTGCCTCACCATCCCAAACCCGCTATAATAGGCATAGAAAGGGGCTTTTTATAATGAAAGGTTTTGAAACTATTATCGAAAAAAAAAGAGATTCCATTCTTCGGAACAGTCTGCTATCCGATGAATTTATTAATTTTGTACAGAAGAACAAACGTCCATTTGACGAAATGATGTCTTATTATAAGTGTGCCATTATGGAAGTAGAGACCAAATTCCGCGTGCTGAACGAACAGTATTCACTGGAGTACGACCGCAATCCAATCGAGGATATCAAAAGCCGTACCAAATCTATGGAAAGTCTGATGCGCAAGATCCGTCGCAAAAACATCCCACTGACAGTAGCCTCTATTGAGGAGAATATCCACGACATTGCCGGTGTCCGCGTGATCTGTTCTTTCCCGGATGACATCTATATGCTGGCAGACTGTCTGCTCAGCCAGGACGATATTACATTAATTAAGAAGAAAGACTATATCAAGAATCCAAAGCCGGGCGGCTACCGAAGCCTGCATCTGATCATCAGCATTCCAATCTTCCTACAGGAAGGAAAGCGCATGGTAACTGTCGAAGTACAACTCCGTACCATAGCCATGGATTTTTGGGCAAGTCTGGAGCACAAGCTCCGCTACAAAAAAGATATCCCGGAAGATCAGGCACATTATCTGGAAGAAGAAATGCTGGAATGCGCCAACATCAGTGCTTCTCTGGACGCACGCATGCAACATGTAAGGGATGTTCTGAACGGAACCTCCAAAGATGTATTTTTATAAAAACATTTTTTTCTTCTCTTGACATCTTAAAACGCAGGACTATAATGACTGTTATCAACAATCAAATGCGACGAACAGGACAACACTTTTCGTTCACTTGTGTTTACAGAGAGTCTTCGGTCGGTGTGAGAAGACATCACAGGAACAAGAAGCTATCACCTGCAAGCAGCCTGAGTCAACACAAATTACACATTGCAAGTAATTCAGGTCGGAGATCCACCGTTACAGGGATGCTCATTCAAAGGATGAGACAGAGAGGCCGGTTATTCCGGCAAGAGAAGTGGTATCGCGAAGGTTTAAGCCTCCGTCTTCTTATGGATAATCCATAAAAGGACGCAGGCTTTTTTATTTTCCATATATCCACTCATATCGATCGGATTTGATGTTGAAATATTATCTTATAGTATTAAGTATCAAGTAAAGGAGTGTATTAAAGTATGAACACATTAGTAATCGTATTGATCGCAGCAGTATGCCTCCTGGCCGGATATGCACTTTACGGTCGCTGGCTTGCAAAAAAGTGGGGTATTGATCCTACCGCAGAGACACCGGCCGTCAAACATAATGATGGCGAAGATTATGTCCCGACCAACGGATGGACCGTATTTGCACATCAGTTTTCTTCTATCGCCGGAGCCGGTCCCGTCACCGGTGCCATTCAGGCAGCAGCATTCGGATGGCTTCCGGTACTTCTCTGGATCTTGTTAGGCGGCATCTTCTTCGGCGCAGTTACCGATTTCGGTGCACTGTACGCAAGTGTTAAAAATGAAGGTAAGTCCATGGGACTTCTGATCGAGAAATACATCGGCAAGACCGGACGTCGTCTGTTCCTCGGTTTCTGCTGGCTGTTCACTCTGATCGTTATCGCAGCATTTGCAGACATGGTTGCCGGTACATTTAACGCATATGTAGAAACAGATGGTGTCGTATCCCTCGCTGACAGTGCTAATGCAAATGGTGCAGCAGGATGTATCTCACTGCTCTTCATCGCATTTGCAGTAGTATTTGGTCTGATCCAGAAGAAATTCAATTTCAAGGGCTGGAAACAGGTAGTCGTAGGACTGGTATTCACAGCAGCCGCTCTGCTGATCGGTATGAACCTTCCTATCATTGCTACCAAAGATACCTGGTCATACATCACATTTGCTTATATCTTCCTGGCAGCCGTACTTCCAATGTGGCTTCTGATGGAACCAAGAGATTACATGACCACATTCATGTTCGCAGGTATGATCATCGGTGCTGTGCTCGGTCTCGTTGTAGCACATCCATCTATGAACCTCCCTGCATACACAGGCTTCAGTAATGAAGCCCTCGGCAATCTGTTCCCAATCCTGTTCGTAACAGTTGCCTGCGGAGCTGTATCCGGATTCCACAGCCTGGTATCTTCCGGTACATCTTCTAAGATCATCGCAAATGAAAAAGATATGTTAAAGGTTGGCTATGGTGCCATGGTACTGGAAAGTCTGCTGGCTGTTGTAGCTCTCTGCGTTGCAGGTGCTGCCGCTTCCGCTGACGGAACTGCTGCCGTAGGCACACCATTCCAGATCTTCTCTGCCGGAGTTGCAGGATTCCTGAAAATGTTTGGTATCCATGCATTCGCAGCACAGTGCTTTATGACCATGTGCGTATCCGCACTGGCACTTACAAGTCTGGACTCTGTAGCACGTATCGGACGTATGTCCTTCCAGGAACTCTTCAGTGTTGATGATATGGAACATGCAGCAGGATGGCGCAAAGTTCTCTGCAACAAATACTTCTCAACCATCATTACACTGGCTTGTGGATTCATCCTTACAAAGGTTGGATATGCCAATATCTGGCCACTGTTCGGCAGTGCCAACCAGCTGTTAAGCGCACTGGTTCTGATCACACTGTGTGTATTCCTGAAAGTTACAGGTCGTGAGAACCGCACACTGTTCCCGCCGCTCATCATCATGCTGTGTGTAACATTTACCGCACTGGTACAGCGTTCTATCGCACTGGTCAAAGCATTCAGCGCAGGAACTGCAGTATTCATGGTGGAAGGACTTCAGCTGATCCTTGCAATCCTGCTCATCATCCTTGGTGTTAATATCGTAGTCACATCGGGAAAAGAACTGTTTAAAAAGAAAACTGATAAAGCACAGGCTTAATCCTAATCAAGCTTAATTCAAGAATTTCAAAGGGCGTGAATCAAATTACGATTCACGCCCTTTTTTTCTCATTCTGTCTGAAGACTTTCTGATCTTATCTGTTCTTTTTTCTCTTGTACACAACAGTTCCACTTGTAACAACTGCGCTCATTGCAAGGAGCAGACACAGCAGTCCAATGTGGTTATAATCACCGGTTTTAGCTGCTTTCTTTGGATCTGCCGGTTTCTTATTATTACCATCATTCTTGCCATCTGTTGTTCCGGCACCACCATTACCCTTATCTCCAGATCCTCCGTCAGTTCCTTTTACATCCTGCTCTGTATACCAGATAGAATAGGTAGAGAATCTGTCTGTCTCAAATGTAATGGTCTTTCCATTCAGTGTTGTAGGAAGCATCTCTGCGACTCCGTTATGAACACGAATTACATAGTAAGTTCTTGTCTTACCTTTCGGTGCGATCAGATTCTCTGGAAGTTCTACAGATATCTTCACTTTCTTAGACAGTTCAGCACCTGTAACTTTCTCAGGTTCACTGTCACCGATTACTTTCCACATAGAGATATCCAGATATAATCCCTTCTTGACACCTTCGATCTCAGCTGCTTTTGCATTGGTTTTTACAATATCCTCTGCCGGTACAGCTGATTCTTCTAACTTGGTAACTTCCAGATATACATTCGCCTTTTCTCCAGCCTCAACCCGTGCTTTTTCTTCATCAGTCAGCACGTCCTTCTTGATGCTGTCCTTATCGAAGTCATCTGCTTTTGTAGATGGAGCAGACGGTTTCACTACAACGTTAGCCTTATCAGAAGCTACGATCTTAAATGTCTTATTCAGTATACCCTCGTACTTACCAATACCTTTGATAATCACATGTCCAAGACCAAGCTCTACATTATCTGTATAAGATACTTCAAAATCTGTACCTTCCTTCAGACCTTCGATTTTTACTGCTGGTTTGATCTCTTTTCCAGTATAATCTGCCTTGTCAAATTCCACTGTCACTTTATCTTCTACTTCATCCAATCCGATCTTACCAGTATAGTTGATTACATAAGTATCGTCTGTAAATTTTCTATGTTCTTTATTTGTCGTTGTAACCTCTACAACATGACTTCCATCTTTTCCTTTGTTATTACGGAAAGGCTGCGCGCCAACCGTAGTAATAGAGTTCGGGAATGCAACCGTCTCAAGCAATGCTTCTTTGAATGCAAACTTACCAATGCTTTCCACACCCTCTTCAAGAACCAGAGTCTTTAATGTAGTAGCTTTGTAAGTTCCTTCAAATGCAGACTCACCAATCTCTTTTACACTTCCAGGAATAACCAGGCTTGAAAGGTGATGTAAGTGGAATGCTTTCATACCAATCTTAGTTACAGAATCCGGAATCTCCAGGGATGTCAGTCTTGCTCCCGCAAATGCAGTCTGTCCGATCTCTGTTACAGTATTCGGAATTGTTACATGATCCAGACGGATATTCATTGAGAATGCACCTGCCGGGATTACGGTTACTCCACTTGACAGTCTTATTTCTGTAATATCATTTGCAGAAAATGCTCCCTCTCCAAGTTCTGTTACTGTATCCGGAAGAATTGCCTCTACCAGATCATTGCCATAGAATGCGGATCCTCCGATCGATGTGATACCTGTAAAGTCAACTCTAATCAACGCATTCTGAGAGAAAGCCTCTTTACCAATCACAGTTGCCTTTTCCGGAAGTACAACAGATGTCATACCATTCGGAGAATTAACACCAAATTTGGTAATCTCTACTTCTGCATCCGGAATCTTAAATGCAGCTTCACCGATTGCAGTGATATCCTGTCCGTCAGGTGTCTGATCCGGAAGCACCAGTGTTCTGATCGTCTGTCTCTTAAGCTGTCCGCTTTCAGACCATCCTGTGATAGTCGTTCCATCGTATGTGAAATCATCCAATGTCCAGCCCGAACCAACAAGCTTGTCATATACAACAATATGTGATTTCTGATTTGCAAGAGTTGTATTCCACTCCTGTGCTTTTGTCTTATCAGCCACTTTTACTTTAACGATCGGATTTGCTGCCGCTTTTGATGTTCCAAAGATTAAATCAGCTGATTTATTTGCATGAGACAAAGTCACAGTACTTGGAAGCTCCACTTCTGTAATAACACTTCCGACAAAAGCTTCCTGTCCGATTGTCTTCAGTCCCTCATTCAGGCTTACAGCAGAAAGTGTATGACTAAGACCTTCCTGTAATACTCGGAATGCTTGTTTTCCAATTGTCTTTACATTTGCCGGTAATGTAAGTTTGGTCAATTGATGATTATCAAACGCCTGATCTCCAATTGTCTCTAATGTACTCGGCAGTACAACTTCTTCGACATGTCTGCCTGCGAAAGCACTCTTTCCGATAGAAACAACGCCTTCTGGAACTACTAAAGTACCGAACTCTGACAACGAAGTTCCACCGTTCATAAATGCACTTGCCGGAATATCTTTTACATTAGCAGACAGTTTAATTGCCTGCAATTCCTGACTTCCGGTAAATGTTGCATTTCCCATTGTAGTTACACTATCTGGAATGGAAACAGCTGTCAGCTTAGAATTCTGGAATGCTGTTGCTCCAATTTCTTCTAATCCCTCTGGGAATGTAATAGAAGCCATTACGCTCTCATATGTCACAGTTCCATTCAGTGCAAATGCAAAGTTTCCAATTGTCTTTAATGTATCCGGAAGTATTACACTTGCAGGAGTATAATTTTTACCGTCCGCACTTACCACAAAGATACCTTGATTATTGACTCCGGCACCTAATGCAGTAATTGTTTCTCCATTTGGTCCTTCTTTTGGAAGAATCAGATTCGGATTACTCTTAATCTTAGCTTTACCTGAATCAGCAAGACCGGTAATGGTTGTTCCTGCATCGTCATAAGTGAAGTCCTTCACACCCCACGGTGCCTGTTCTTCAGGAATAGCTTTCTTAATGATTCTGTGATACTTAGAAGTTGTCTCATCAGCCACAAATGCTCCAAGCGTTTCTGAATTGATATATACATCTACTACCACATTATTCTTATTAACAAATGTATTTTTATCTAATTTGCTTGTATTAGCAGGAAGCTGAACAGAGGTAATCTTATTTAAACCAAACGCAGTTGCATCAATCTGAAGTGGATAATCTGTTCGCTCTGGGAAGTCTAAAACAGCAATTTCATTAGTTCCAAATGCCCCATTTGAAATCTGCATAAGAGTCTTAGGGTATTTGACAGATGTCAGCTTATTATATGCAAAAGAGTTACCTCCTACATAAATCACACCTTCCGGAATCTCTAAGGTTGTCAGCTTATTTCTCGTAAAGGCACTTGCTCCGATAAAGAAATCTCCTCTCTCTGCGAGTCCCTCAACCTCCTGCCAGGTTGAAGCTTCACAAGAAGCTTTGACATTCTCTGGAAGCGTTAATGTCTCTATCTGTAATTCTTCTTCTGTCTTCGTCCTTGAAAATGCTTTGCTTCCAATCCCCTGAATCTTCTTACCATCAGAATCCTTGGCTGGGATAACCAGATTCTTATTAACCTTAATCTTCTCTAATCCCTGTTCTGAGAATCCGGTTACTACATGAACAGTAAAATTCTTTGTTGAGTGATAGTCATCTGCCGGCCACAGACCGAAGCTTTCTTCGCCATAGGTAAAGTCATCTGCAGTCCATACTGAATCATCTTTTAAGTACAGCTTGTGTCCAGTACCTACTGGGAAGTTCTTAGTATCTTCGTATTGTTCTTTCGATGTTACATATACTTTTGTAATTACATCAGACTGTGTTTTCTCAAAAGTATTTTTATTAAGTTTCTTTACTGTGGTCGGAAGCATTACTTCCGCAACTACTTTGTTTCTGAATGCATAGCTTCCAATAGTTGTCAGACCTTCCGGAAGTGTCAATGTACATGGATCTGTCAGGTATTCTTTTGTAGAGAAAGCATATCCGCCAATCTCTGTTACTGTAGATGGAATATGGATCTCTGCAAAGTTGTTACCGGCAAAAGCATTATTACCAATCTTGGTAATTCCTTCCGGAATTGTAATACTTTTCAGCTCTGTCATATAATTCTTGGCGTCACTGCATCCAAATGCTGCAGCAGGAATCTCTGTCAATCCTTTTGACAGATTGATACGTGCAAGCTTAGGATTAGTCGCAAATACACCATTACCAAGAGATGTTACAGTATCCGGTAAGATTACACTGGTCAGTTCATTCGTCTGGAATGCTCCTGTTCCAATCTTTGCTAACTTCGACGGGAAGGTCACATCCTTTAATCCGTTACTCTGGAATGCAAAGTTTCCGATTGTCTGAACTCCTACCGGAATGTAAACGCTGTCAAAGCCTTCTTCTTTTGAAGCAAAAAGTCCGTTTCCACCAGCTTTTGCATCTGCGATTGCAGTCACATACATGCCTTCCCTGGTAAAATCCGGGATAACCAGATCTTTATTCGTTGCTCTTTTTGCAATACCTGATTCAGACAAACCGGTCACAGTCTGGCCTTCAAAGGTAAAGTCATTGACATTCCATGGAAGATCCGGGTTCTCTGTTTCTTCAGAACCGTCATTGATGATCAGTCTCTGTACCCATGAGTGCTGTGATTCTGTCTCTTTCTTATCATGATGGATTCTGTCTTTTACCTCAAACTCTGCATTATCCGCATACATATATACGATACCTGCAGTATGTGTTTCTCCATCTACTCCCTTGTATGTCTTATATCTGTCCGGTGCCTCATTTGCCAATGGTTCTTTTCCCGGATTCCAGAAAAAGCTGTCTTTATTAACAACTTCTGTATAATCCGGCAGTCTTACAGACGTAATTAAGTTATTGGCAAATGCCATACCGTGCATTTCTAACTGGAAATCACAGGTAGTCGGAAAATTAACAGTCGTGATAAGATTCCTTCCAAAAGACTGTGTTTCCAGCCACCAGATTGTCTTTGGTAATTTTACAGTTGTAATCTTATTGCCCATAAATGAATTAGACAGACATGCGATCACACCTTCCGGAAGAGTAACGGAAGTAAGTTCATTGCCTGAAAATGCATTTTCACCAATTACAAAGTTACCTCTCTTTGTAACCTTTCCATTCGTAACAGTGTCATTGTAGTCTACCATCATTCCTGTAGGGAACTGAACAGATGTAAGTCCCTTTTTTGTGAATGCGCTTGGTGCTACACCTACTACCGCATCTCCTTCATCATCTGTAGCAGGAAGTACCAGATCTTTGTTCTTCTCTAACTTGGCAAGACCTGATTCTGAAAATCCTGCGATTGCAGATCCTTTGATTGTAAAGTCTCTGGAATAATCGCAGCCATACAGACGCTTCTCATAAGAAGTGTATGTAAAGTCTTCTACCTTCCATACAGAAGCATCTATCTCGTCTGCTCCCTGAGCAGCCGGCTCTTCAGCTGCATCAACTGTTCCCGGTTCTGCGACCGGTTCCATTTTGTCTTCTTCTGTTACATCCTCCGACTGTTTGTCATCTCCAGTCTCCTCAACTTCCTGAGTCACTTCTGCATCTGCATCTGTTCCGCTTATTTCGGCTGCTGATACAGACAGTGCACTGGAAAAGACCATGCACAGACAGAGAATAAGTGCTATAAGTCGTTTCTTTTTCACTTTTATTTACCTCCTGTTCTCGACACTCCATTAATATCTTTAGCATAACATTTATTTCACTTTTTTGATAATTGATAATTTTTATATATAGCATGTATTTATCGATATTATCTATAGTGCATATTGCACGATATAAAGCTTGCATTTTGTCTCCATTTGTGAAATTATATACTATATATAAGAGATACAGGAGATTTTATTATGAAGTTTTTAACTCAGAAGTCTACAGCATTTTTACTGCTTATGCTTTCGGCGGCAACTGGTTTACTACTGCTTACATTCAGTCACAATCTAATGTACTACTGGTTATTCGGATTAGGATTTGGAATCATATTACAGCGCTCTCATGTATGCTTTGTATCCGCTGCAAGTGATCCGATTCTGTCCCAGTCTACCGATCAGTTTCGATCTATATTAATTGCTATCCTGATTGCCTCCTTTGGAATCTCGGCAATCAAGTACCTCTCTGGTGGTATGTTCGACACTCTGGGCGTTGCAGCTGTAAGTATTCCTCTGGTTCTTGGAGCATTTTTATTCGGTATTGGCATGGAACTTGCAGGTTGTTGCTGTTCCGGCATGTTTATTCGAATGGGTGAAGGTTATTCTGTTCATTTCATCACATTCATATTCGTAGTACTCGGATATACATTGGGTAATACCCATTATGATCAGCTATGGGCTCCACTTGTTCAGCAATCACCCTCTATATTCTTCCCGGAACGATTCGGCTGGGGACTTGGTGTCGGTATTCATATTGCAATTTTGATGACTTTCTATATAATAGCAGTTAAGAGAGATACGCAGCCTGCTGCCAATGAGAATACTGCTTATCTGAAGGGAGCAATATGCCTGGGCATTTTAAGTGTCATACACATTATCCTTCTCAACTCTCAATGGTCTGTATCCGGTGCTTTTTACTGGATCGAGGGCTGTACCAAGAATCTGTTCACTGGAACTATTAAGGATTTTCTAAATTGCAAGGCTTCTATCGAAGTAGCAGCAGGCTCGAACCTGCGTAATTTAGGATTATTAGTTGGATCCCTGATTTCTGTATTATTCAGTTCTCAGTTTAACTTCCGTAAGATCCATTCCAGACAACAGGTAATCAAGTCCGTGATCGGTGGTTCTCTCATGGGCTATGGCGCATGCATTGCCGGTGGATGTAACATTACCGCTTTCTTTATGGCAACTGCATCTCTGTCTCTGTCCGGCTGGGTATTTATGATTGCATTATTCGGCGGCGCATTTGTTGGTATCAAATTATTGTACAAATTTGTATGAGGATTTATAATATGAAGATTATTACAAAATTCAAAGATCGGTTTTCTTATCCAATCAAACATCAAAAAGAAAAAATAGTAATTGCCATTACTCTGATCTGTTTTCTGATCTCAGGATTTTCTCTTCCGTCAATTCGGGCTGCTTATGGCATTGAACCTGTCGAAGATACCATAACGCAGCAGGACTCAGATTCTAAGGATGCTAACACAGTTCAAACAAAGAAGACCAAAAAGACAGAAAAGAAAAAAGAAGACAAGGAAGAGGCTGATAAGGAAGATATAGAAGAAAGTGATAAAGAAGACAAGGAAGAAATAGCAGAAGCACAAAAAGATTTTGATAACGATGGCAAGAATGAAAAGTCCTCGGAGAAAAAAGGTTCTGAGAATTCCGTTTCAGATACTGCTTCATCCAATAACAATGCCGGAAGTTCCGGCAGCTCCGGAAACACACCTGCCCCTGCTCCACCACCGCAGAAGGTATGGGTGCCTCCTGTTTATCAGACCATTCATCATGACGCTGTATATAATACTGTCAAAGTAGTTGTCTGCAATTACTGCGGTGCCGAATTTGGTTCAGCCGGTGAATTCCAGGTACACAAGGATGCCAATGGTGGATGATCAGGCTTGCACACGACTTGCAGGTATGCAAGTAAACAAGTCCTGGTTCAGGCAGCCTGGGACGAGCAGGTGCTCGTACAGGAAGGTTATTACAAATAGCGTACATATTAAGAAGGAGATGCACCTCATATAGATGAGTTACATCTCCTTTTTATTGCTAATTCTATTGCACTCCTAATCCCTTGGCCACCAGCGTAATAAAGTCCTGCACATTTGTTACCATCGTAGTCGCACTCAGACTTCCCCGATCCAATAATTTATTTACCACAAATTCATCGATATCGATCGTATACAGATACACCGGACGAATTGTGCCGTCCTCGAGCATCCGGAATGACGGTGTCATATTACCGGTTGCTATAGTATGAAGCATGGTCGCCATACAGATCACCGTAGTCGCATTACGCACCAGTCCTCGCATAGCATCCGCAGCATCATAGACATTGCCGATCACTTCCGGAAGTGGTCCATCATCACGGATAGATCCTGCCAACACGAATGGAACATTATGCTTAACGCAGCTACAGATAATGCCATCATCTAGCTTATAGTCCTCAATAAACTGCGGGATAGATCCGCTTCTTCTTACCTTATTCAGCACATCCAGATGATTATAATGTCCATTTGGCTGTGACTCCTGCGTATAAATGTCCTGTCCCAGCGCTGTATGCAGAAGTGCCCCTTCCAGATCATGTGTTGCAAGTGCATTGCCCGCCAGCACGCCCTGCGCATATCCATTCTCAATCAATGCCTGCATAGCTGCTCTTGCATCCGCATCAAATGCAAATGCCGGTCCCATTACCCAGACTACATTTCCGCCATTCTCCTTTTCATATTTTAACAATTCAAATAACTTATCATAATCTCTTGCATAAGAGGTCTCACGGCTTCTTCCCTGACGGAATACAAACTGATCATCAAGCTTTGCTCCCGGCTCTTCAAAACCATGACAGTGCATATAGATACCTTCCTCACAACGTTCTGTTCTGCCTGTGATTACACGGTCACCCTTTTTCAGGTTCCGTGCCTCTACAACTGCCAGATGTCCATCCTCGCAATACACGACACAAGAGTCCATACGACTTTCTTCTGCGAGCTTCCACTCTCCGTCTATTTTAAAATATTCTGGATACATGGATGTGCTGTGAAAATTCTCCGGCGCAACGCCATCCTTCTCCGCTGCTTCATACTTTACACTTGGTGCATTTACAAACATTTCCTGACTAAAATCCGGATGTCTGTACTCTGGCATTTCAAATTTGTTCATCATATTTCCTCCTTTGCTGTCGTTCCTCTTTGCAGTTATTTCTTTACATGAAGATCCATGCTTCCGGATCGGAAGCCTTCCAGATCCACTGTAATGTAATCATAGCCCAGATTTTTTAATTTCGCAACAATCTGCTCGCAATGCTCCAACAAATGAGGCATCTCGTTCACATCCACTTCAATTCTTGCAACATCATTATGAATACGCAGACGCACATTGTAGAAACCCAGACTTCTGATAAATGCTTCTCCCTCGTCAACCTTTCTCATAGCCTCATACGAAATACGTGTTCCATACGGGAATCTGGTTGCAAGACATGGCATAGACGGCTTATTCGATACAGATACGCCAAGCTCTCCTGCCAGCCTCCTGACCTCTGCTTTCGTCATTCCTGCTTCCGCTAATGGACTGTGGATGCCAAGTTCACGAATTGCCCGAAGACCCGGGCGATATACATGCAGATCATCCTCATTAGTTCCTTCCATCATAACAGACACGCCAAGTTTCTTGCCCTCTTCTATCAGATTACGAAACAGATATTTCTTACAGCGATAGCAACGATCCACCGGATTATCCAGAATATCCGCACCTTTCAGTTCATCAATCTCAAGCACCCGGAATTCTGCTCCAATCTGCTCTGCTGTTACCCTCGCATCCTCTACTTCTCCCATCGGATGGAGCATCGTATGCACCATAATACCATACACCTTATGTCCAGTTTTCGTAGCTGCCTGCACCGCAAGCTTCAGAATCAGACTACTGTCTACTCCTCCCGAAAATGCGACCAACATATCTCCCTGTGCATATACAAGCATCTGTTCCTGTAGTTTTTGTTTCTTCTCTTCATACGTCATGTCACTTATCCTCCTGCCATCATTGTCTGTCATAGTGACCATATACGAATCCTGTTCTTTTTAAGTTTATTTCTCCACAGTATCCGCTGCTGCACTTGCTATGCGCCATGCCTTCTGAAATGACATATTATGCGTCTTACAAAGTTCTAACACACTGGCATATTCCGGATAAGCCCGAACCTCTTCTCCGATCCGGCATACCTTAACCTGTACTTTTCCATATGGTGTATCTATCTTCTGAATCTCTCTGGGAAGCACAGTACGTTCCATTCTGCACCTGCGCACGCCAATTGTCGTAGTGTTGCAGAACAATATATTCTGCAATTTATCAACATCCTGCTCCCGGCAGATTATATTAATCTGAACCGCCGGACGGTTCTTTTTCATATAAATAGGTGTATAATATACATCCCTTGCACCTGCAGCAAAAAGTTCATCCATCACAAAGCCAAGGACTTCTCCACTGCAATCGTCCAGATTGCTCTCGAGACGCCATATTGTATCTGCCGCTTCCGCACTTCCACTTTCCAGCAGCATTGCTCTCAATATACCGGTACCCTCATATTCTCTTTTTCCTGCACCCATTCCAATCTTTACAATACGATAGGTCTGCGGTAACTTGTCTGATGTACGTACTGCTGCCACAATCGCAGCTCCTGTCGGTGTCACCAGTTCTCCCTGCACACCTGTCGGCTTCAAAGTTAGTCCATGTGCCTGTGCGATATTAACTACCGCCGGAACCGGTACTGGAATAATGCCATGCTGACAGCGAATAGAGCCCTGACCTTCACACAGAAACGGTACAATCACTTCCGTGATATCCAGATTATCCAGACATACTGCCACTGCAAGAATATCTACAATAGAATCTACTGCTCCTACCTCATGAAAATGTACCTGATCTGCAGGTACGCCGTGTGCCTTTGATTCCGCTTCCGCAAGTATCTGGAAAATACAGACAGCAGTCCTCTTTGCACGTTCTGTCATATCTGCATGCTCAATAATATGTAAGATTTCATGAAGCCCTCGGTGCTCATGATGATGTCCATGATCGTGATGATGCTCGTGACTGTGGTCATGGTGGTGATGCTCGTGTGTGTGTACACTTCCATCCTCATGTACATGCTCATGGTCATGTGTGTGCTGATGATCATGCCCATGCAGATACTCCATATCATGGTCATGGTTCTCATGTTCCGCATCCAATATCACATCAAAATCACAGACATCTAATCCTGACTTTACTTTTCTTGTAACTGCTATCTCAAAGCCTCCCACCGGAAGGCCTGCAAGTGCTTTTCTTAATATCTGCTCGTCTGCCCCCAGATCCAGCAGTGCTGCAACCGTCATATCACCGCTTATGCCGGAATAGCATTCCAAATATAACTGTCTATTCATCCTGTCCACCTATAACCTTTATTTTACTGCAAGCCGGTTGATCTGTGTTGCCATATATCCGGCTCCATATCCGTTATCAATATTTACCACAGCAATTCCATTTGCACAGGAATTGATCATAGTAAGAAGCGCCGATAATCCGTGCATGCTCGCACCATAGCCGACCGAAGTCGGCACTGCGATCACCGGATTGCTCACCAGTCCGCCAACTACGCTTGCCAGTGCGCCTTCCATGCCAGCCACTGCCACAACACAGTTCGCCTCCTGAACGGTATCAAGCTGCGCTAATAATCTATGCACACCACTGACACCCACATCGTAAATCCGATCTACATTTGCACCAAAAAATTCTGCTGTCTGAGCTGCCTCTTCTGCTACCGGGATATCCGCAGTACCTGCACTGCAGATTGCGATTTTACCAATATGTTCCTTATCTTCTTTTTCGATTTTCAAAATATGAGAAATCGGATCATACACGACCTGCGGAAGCACCTGTTTTACAATCTCATACTGATGCTCACTTGCCCGTGTTCCGAATACTTCTCCATTTTCATCATACAATTTCTGATAAATGGATGCCAGAAATTCATCCGGCTTACCACTGCAATACACAACTTCCGGAAAGCCGGAGCGGATCTCCCTGTGCGAATCCAGCTTGGCATAGCCCATTTCTTCATACGGCTGCTTCCGCAAATGCTTCTCCGCTTCCTCTATCTCTATTGTTCCATTTTTCACCTGTTCAAGTAAATCTTTCACATTCATTTGTAATTTCCTGCCTTCCGTTTATCTTATCATATTTCGTTTTCACATTGAACCTCAAGAAAACGCTTCTTTCGTCTGTTATATATTTTCGATCCCTTGAAAACGCATATTTGTACGGAATTTTCCCGGCGTGATATGACGAATCATGATAAAATTACGGGACAATGTTTTTTCCGTATTGTATCCAACTTCCAATGCAATATCTAAAATAGTTTTATCCGTTGTCAGGAGCAACTCCGACGCTTTGTTTACCCGGATATAATTCAAATATCCATGAAAGGTCATTTCTACCTGATACAGCAAAATACGATTCAGATTCTTCATTGTCACACCAAATTTTCTGCTCAGATCACTGCCTTTCAAATCTTCTGCATAATGTCTGTAAATATATGCCACAATCTCATAATATACTTTTCGATCACTGATACGACACCGATCTCCAATCCTCTGATAGGTTTTTCTGTATTCGCTGGCCTTCATGCCAGTTCTTGCCTTGAATACTTTGCTGATATGTGCACCGTCTACAAATCCCAGTATCTCTGCCAGTTCTTCCAGCGTAAGATCCGTATATAGTAGGTAATTCATCGTTCGTCCGATCCTCATCTCATTTATGAGATCAAAGAATGATAATCCCGTCGTCTTTTTAATATAAGTTCCGATTGCGGATTCACTCATATAGAATTTATGTGAAAGCTGTTCCAATGTTATCCGTTCATTAAGATGTGAATACAGATACAGAAAAATTTCACTGGCATCAATCGTCTCCCACTTCTTTTTCGTTTTTTTCTCATAGCGCATCAGCACAAGCATAATCTCAACCAGCTTATTTGTAATAAACAAGTTCCTTAATGCTCTGTCTTCTTCGTTCTCCTCTACTTCGTCTGCTGTATACATCTCATGCACTTCATCTTCTAACTGCATAAACAGTATCTGCATCTGCTGATATGCCCTGTCATGTAGCTCTATCATCGGATGTGCTGTAATTCTGTGCAATATTGACATCTCTATACTCCCGGGATTATAAAATGTCTTAATAATCTCATTAACATTATCGTAATAGTATACAACCAGATAGAACGTAATCGGCTTCTTTACCTCAATCACTTCTGTAATCTGCCACGGCAAAATGCCTACACAGCAGCCTTTTTTTAAACAGTATTCTTTATTATTAATTAAGACTGCTGCTTCCCCTTCATTGATTAACCATATACGAGCCATAGAATGCAGAATCGGCGATGTCGGAGTTGAGATGGTCTCTGTCTCAAAGCTGCATATCATCGGCTCTGAAGTATTTCTGTCACAAAAATTCTGTATCGTAATTAAATCCGACATTCTCCCATATCCTCCCTTAATCTATGTCATATGTTCTAATTATATGACATCAAAATAATCTAACCGGACATTTTTCTTCTGTTCTTCTGTATTTTAATCTTATTGATAGCAAATAAGAGACAACGACGTTATCTCTTTTATATCATATTGGAGCGGAGAAAGCCCTAAAAACAATTTCCTACTTATAACTGTTTTCAGAGCTTTCTGCTTTTTATATGAAACTATTTCATAAATTGATCGATAGCTTTATTTAACTGTTCGATTGCTTCCATATCATGCTCTTTAACTGCTTCTACAATGCAGTGATTCATATGGTTCTTTAACACTACCTTACCTGTATTATTAATTGCAGAACGCACTGCTGCAAGCTGAATAAGGACCTCACTGCAATCTGCATCTCTTTCCACCATACGTTTCACAGCTTCCAGATGACCGATAGCTTTGGCAAGACGGTTCACAACTGCTTTCTTTTCTTTCTCACTGTGCACATGATGATGTCCATGTTCTCCATGTCCATGCTCGTGGCTATGCTCCCCATCATGATCGTGCGGATGATCATGCGAGTGTTCGTGACTGTGCTCGTGTGCAATTCCCAGCTCATGCAATTCTTCATGCGTATATTTCTTTTTTGTCTGTGCATTCTCTGTATTCATATCAACCACTCTTTTCTGTATTACTCTTATCCTGCAATGTTCAGGATCTCTCGAAGCTTCTTCAATACCGCATCGTCTTTCATTTCTCCGATTACCTGCGAAGCTGTCTCCTTTAATCTTGTGCTCGCCGCTGCAACAGCATAACTATGCGCTGCATTCTGGAGCATCGGAATGTCATTATCTGCATTACCGAATGCTACTGTATCTTCTCTGCCAATACCATAATGCCCCTGCATAATAGACAACGCTTTTCCTTTGTTACATCCTTTTGCCATAAAGTCCAGAAAACACTCTCCCGCCATACATACTTCCATGACGTCTGACCATTTTTCCTGCATGCGCCGTTCCACAGCCGGATCAATTCCTTCCTCTCGCCATACAGATATCTTACAGATATCTTTTATGCCACGCATATCATCCGTATATTCTCCTACATACGGATACGTCTTCATATGTTCAAAATACTTTTCATGACCATATTCGAAATAAGCAATGTCTGGCTTACACGCCATAATAGAATAGCCTTCCAGCTCATGTATGTCATCAATCAATTCTGTATATAGGTCATATGGTAATTTCATCGATGTCTGATATTGACTGCTCCAGATATCTGTACCATTATCTGCAAGGATAAAAATCTCATCCAACACAGGTTCAAACAGCTTCCTTACACAAGGCTTCTGTCTTCCGCTTGCCACGCCAAAGATAATGCCTCTTTTTCTACATTCACGAATTATATCATAATATTCCGGATTGATCACACTTCCCGCTTCCGGCACTAATGTATCATCCACATCTGTAACAATCAGTTTTACCATTTTTCTTCTCCTTTTCAATTTATCCGTGTAATAGTTTAATTGATACCAGTCTTCAATGCAAGAGCATAATCTGCACACTTGATTCTGTTGCTGCAAAAGACTATACTAAAGGATACCGACAATTCACATTGTCACATATATAAGTCATTTATAAGAGAGGTATACTAATGAAAATAATGATTGCATCTGACATTCACGGAAGTGCCTATTATCTGGAACAGCTTCTTAATCGTTATGATGAAGAGAATCCGGATAAACTCCTTCTTCTTGGAGACATTCTTTACCATGGTCCGCGCAATGATCTGCCAAAGGGTTACGCCCCAAAGGACGTCATCCTTCTGCTGAATACACACAAAGAAGAAATTCTCTGTGTGCGTGGCAACTGCGATACCGAAGTTGACCAGATGGTTCTGGATTTTCCAATCCTTGCAGACTACTGCATTTTATATGAAAACGGACACATGATCTTTGCCACCCATGGTCATCATTATAATATGGAGAATCCTCCAATGCTGAAAAAAGGTGATATTCTGCTCCATGGGCACACGCATATACCTGTATCCGAAGAATTTGACGAACGCATTTATCTGAATCCTGGTTCTGTATCCATTCCCAAAAATGGAAGTGCACACAGCTACATGATGTTGGAAGACGGTCTGTTCACCTGGAAAGACCTGGATGGAAACAGCTATAAGACATATCGAATGGAGTCATAATCATGAATCGTAATAAAAATGCATTTTTCAACGGTGTGCGTGATGGTATTCCGATTGCTCTTGGATATTTTGCAGTAGCTTTTTCACTTGGTATTGTTGCCAGACGAGCCGGACTAAGTCCAATCCAGGGATTCCTCTCCAGTTTTCTTAATCATGCTTCTGCTGGCGAATACGCAGAATTTACTGTAATCATGGCAAATGCTCCTTATGTGGAAATGGCTTTTGTCATTCTGATTACCAATATCCGTTACCTGCTAATGAGCTGTGCACTGAGTCAGAAATTCAACGCCAACACACCTTTGCTTCACCGTTTTATGGTAGGCTTCGGTATAACAGACGAAATCTTTGGCATTTCCATTTCACGTGCAGGTAATCTGAATCCCTGGTATTCCTACGGAGCTATATTCATTGCTCTGCCGGCATGGTCAGTTGGAACCGCGCTTGGAATTGTTGCCGGTAATATCCTTCCGGTTTCTATTGTCAGCGCACTAAGTGTAGCACTGTATGGCATGTTCTTAGCGATCATCATTCCACCTTCCAAAAAGGACAAGGTTGTTGGTGGTATCGTTATTGCAGGATTCCTGATCAGCTATATCGTATCGAAGATTCCGCAGCTGAACAATGTATCTGACAGTATGAAAATAAGTGTAATCACAATCATCATATCCGGACTTGCAGCATTCTTCTTCCCTATACCTAAAGAAAATGAGCCCGCCGATACTGATATTACGCAGGAGGAAGCATAGACCATGACACACAATATTTATTTATACATACTCGTAGCGGCACTGGTGTCTACGTTGATCCGGGTAATTCCGCTCACACTAATAAGAGGAAAGATACAGAATCCATTTCTCCGCTCTTTCCTCTACTATGTACCATACGCGACACTGGCTGTTATGACATTTCCGGCCATTATTACCGCACCACAGCTTCCGATTGCCGGCATTCTCGCACTGATTGTAGGTGTAGTGGCAGCCTGGCACGGTATGAATATGATGGGGATTGCAGCGCTTTGTTGTGTCGTCGTATTCTTTATCGAAAATGTAGCTGTGAATTTCTTTTAACTGACCAGCGATTTTTCTTCTTTATCTTTTGATCAGAACAACTGCTACGTCATTTACATTTGTACCTGTAGCTCCGGTCTTAATAAGCCCATCCACACATTCCAATGCGTGGTAAGCATCATTTGACCGGAGCTTTTCATATACAAAAAAAACCTGTAAAAACTTACGCTTCTACAGGTTTATAACTCCCCGAGTTGGGCTCGAACCAACAACCCCACGGTTAACAGCCGTGTGCTCTACCATTGAGCTATCGAGGAATATTCAATTAATATGTACCTTCAAAACTGCATACAAGAAACTCTACATCTTCTTACCTATCTCCGTCTTGGTTATGCCCTCGACCGATTAGTATCAGTCAGCTACATGTGTTACCACAC
>NZ_JAOQJV010000002.1:0-271750 GCF_025567415.1 Dorea ammoniilytica | reverse complement strand
TAGGTTATTTCTCCTGTTCTCGTATTGATTATAATTATATATCAAAATCCTTGAGAATAGGGTGTCAACTTTTATGATACAACATCACTCTGACTTGAGCAGCAAATTCATGTCCGTTTTCATGAGATAGCCGTTCGCCGGAATGATGTCAACGTGTGAGTATTCCGTCGGGCGAATCAAATCACCCGTTTTGTATGTACCGCCGACACATTCATGTTTCTCAAGCAGCTCACTCATTCCGATTCCGTCCGGTTCAAATACCCCGAACGTCTTTGATGTATCGCCCTGCGGGTCTCCGTCTAACACAAGCACTCTCTTTCCCTGCTCCTCGCCCAACATATAGGCGATTGAATCGGATGTCGTCGTTTTTCCGATTCCTCCCTTTGGTGACATTACCGCAATAATTCTCATGTTGTTTCCTCCTGTTATCCTGTTATATTTTTTAGTCCATAAATTCGGACGCTATATCGACCGCAACTGCTGCCACGAATAAAATCACCGCAAGAAATACCATCGCAAGCATGACAACCGCTGCAATACCTAACGCAATCAATACTTTCATCGCTTTTCTCCTCAATTCTTGATTTTCCCGTCCTTGAGGATGCTGTTGTTCGGGATGCTCATGTTCAGATTTCTCTCCATGTGTACCGCATCCGACAAATTCAGATATTCCTCAATGACCTTGATTGCCTCCTCTGCCGAATAGCAGGTTACAACAAAATGTCCGGCTGCTGCCATATCCGCAAGGAACTCTTTTTGTGTGTCCTGCTGCCTGTTATTCCCGAATTTCATTTCTACAAATAACCCGCAGTATGAGCCTTTCGGGTACGGGAGGCACAAATCAGAAACGCCCGCCTTGACACCCATCTGTTTGAATTTGACTGCCTCCTGTTTGTTTCGACTGCCTCCGTTTGGCACATGGAACAACCACTTTAATTCCGGATAACGGTTCATGTTCCATCCCGCCCATGACACGACGTTGATTTGCTCCGTGTCCTCACTTCTCTTTGCATATCTCATGTTCATTCGCTTTCGCCTCCTCTTTGCACATGTCATAATATTCGCAGAACAGACATACATGTTTGCAGTCCTTGACCTTGAGCATGTGTCTGATTCTTTCAATGATTTTTCCTGCCCTCACCTGTCCTGCTCCTCCATTTCTAAAACCATATAGGCATGAATAAAAATGGTTTTCTTTTTCCTGCCGAACTCGTCACGCCCTCCGGACTGCTCCTGCATCCCTGCGATGCTTTTCTTTGCCTCCCACCATCGGCGGGTCTTTCCCTCTCTCGGAATCGGCTTGAAATACACCTTGACCGTGCTTTTCGTGATTGCAAACTGTTCTTTGCTGATTTGCAGGATGTCATCGAATCCCGCTGCCTTGACTGCTGCCTCGGCTTTTCTGAAATGCCTGTCTTTTGATTCCGGTCGCCAGTCAAAACTCATTTCCCGACCACCTCCTCAATCTCTTTCATTCTCTGCATGATTGCACTGTTGTATGAATAGACATACACGCCATTGCTCCACAAATGTTCCCTCGCACCCTTTTCACCGTAGTTGTACGCTGCAAGTGCATCCTGCACCGTGCCGTATTTCTTGAGCAGGTACGACAGGAAATCAATCCCGACCCTCACATTTTGATATGGGTTCATGAGGTCGGTGCAGTTCAACCGTTTCATCCGGTCAGTGTGCCATTTCTCATATATCTGCATATATCCCTTTGACTGCCCGCCGTCTCCGACCTTGTCAAATTCATATCCGGATTCATGCTCGATGATTGCCAGTACAAGGGCATAGGGAACGTCATTTTGCTTGCATAGACATCTTGTGTATATCTGCATTTTCTCCGGAAAATAGCCTTTATCCGCATACTGTTCCGGTAACTTATAAAGCACGAATCCCTCAAGGTCATCACTCCCCCAGTCCTCGGACATGCCATCGAAAACCTTGTATTTGCTTTCGGTCTCCTCTGCTGTCTGCACGATTGTTTCCGGATTCTGTACCACTTCCGCATGTGTCGTCTCCGGCTGCTCCTCCTCGGTCTGCTCCGGCTCTTTGATATTCACTATCATCAAGCACAACACCGTCATCAATACCGCAATCATTGTCAAATGGAACGCATCACGTCGTCCTGCATGTCTTGCCCGTCTTTTCCGTCTTTTCACTTTGTAGCCTCCTTTTCCTCATTCGTGCATGTATGTAAAACATGCAGTTAAAATCGTTATAGTACACATTTGCGTTCGTGAAATCCATGTCCGGATACCACTTTTTTAATATCTCCGGTATTGAATCCCTATCTTTGACCATACCGTCAACAAATGACCCTATTTTTTTATAGCTGCCTCCTGCTGCCGGACGTTTGGAGTGTACGACCTTGATTCGTGGGTCTCTCAATCCCTGCGAACTGTTCCATCTCTTTTCCGACGGAACACGGTTCTTTTCTTCGACGATATAGTTCGCCATACCGGACAGACCGTTTTCATCTGTCTGTAACCTGCGAACCTCATTCCTGCTTGACTGTTTCCAACAGGATTCAACTGTCTCCATGTCTAACGCACCATCCATGACAATGTGATGATGCCATCTGATTTCCGCATCCGGATTGTATGCGGTCACATAGACATATTTTGCGTTCGGGAGACCTCTCTTTTTCCTCTGATAGTTGATGCGTCGGATGTACTTTTGCACATTCTTGATTGCTGCATCAACATCCCCGTCCGGTGGGAGGTGTGCGTCATCATAGGTCAATGTCATCCAAATATCACGGTCACTGAAATTCTCGTTGATTAACCTCTCAACGTATTTCCTTGCGTTCTTGTCATTCAGATTCTTTTGAGCCTTGTTGTTGTCTTTCTTGATTGTCCTCCCCTCCGGAGGTACTTCATCCATACTCCGGAACTGTGGATATATCTCAATTTCAAACTGGTCTCCTGCTGTTATCTCTTTGAGTGCATATATTACTTTCTTTCGATGTTGGAACAGGTTCTCAATGAACCATTCATGCATATCCTCCATTGCTTTGTTATATGCTGCCTCATAATCATACGGGATAAACTGCATCCCTCTTTTTCTTGCCATCTGACACAATCCTCCTGTTATGTTTTCGTAGACTTGTTAGTATCTATTACAAGGACGACAAAACCTCCGAAAACCCTTTGTTTTCCCGACCTTTCCGGTCGTTTTCAAGTTGCTTTTTCGTGTCAGATTTGCTATAATATTTTCTAAGGATAGCGACTGACACAATCAGTCAAATCAAGGACGACCACTGCAATGGTTGTCCTTTTTCTTTGTTCTCATGCTCCTGCTATGTACTGCCCCGCCATTATGACGGGGCGTTTTCATTAAACGGCTGCAACCGCCTCTTTCTGTTCCCATCTGCGACGCTCCTCTGCTTTTCCTGCTGCCTTACCCTCGGCATACGCAGACATCACCATAATGGTCATTGACTTCCCCTCAAGGTCGTCGATATTCATGAATTTTTCTGCCATGCTCTCAATCACTGCCTTTTTCTCACTTCTCGTCATTCTCAACACCTCCTCTGATTCGCTCAATCTCTTTTTCTATGTTCTTTCCGGAATAATCTGCAAGCAGTTTTTCCGAAATGTGATACGTCCAAATTGAGGACATCTGCACCGCCGTTCCAATCGGGAGTTTTCCCTGTTGCATTGCTACCCTCACGAATTGCGGTGACACATTGAGGATTGCTGCTGCCTCTGTCGGCAATATTCGTCCTATATTCATCTTGTTTCCTCCTGTTGGTGGTTCTCTCGGTCTTTTCATCCCGTCCACCTCTTTTCCGGCAATGTACACCGTGTTTTGATTTTTCACCTTAAAAAATCAAGAAAAACCTGTTGACCATCCACGCACTTTGTAGCAGGTGCGACCGCTGCCATGTTTCCCACGGTATCGCTGCCCGATGCCTTTCGGCTTGCCATCGTCAGAGTGTCGGTTGCCGTCCGGACACTGACGGGGCGACTGCTGCCCCGTTTCGGCTTTTATTCGTTCACTATGTTCTGTATTCCTGCCATTGCCAACGCAAGAGTTGTCTTTCCTCCGTTTGCCTCTTTTCCTCTCCTCATTAACGCACTATGTATTTCAGATGGGAGATTCTTTGTTCCTGTCAAAACTGCGATGCATTCGTCATATTCGAGAATTTCTATCAACTCAAGAGCCTCTTTTACTGTGTTTAATTTGTCTATTGATTTGTTTACTAAGTCCTGTCGTGTCATTGTTTTGTACCTCCTGTTTTCTTTGCTCTGCAATCATAATACTTTACTGTGCAAAGATTGTCAACTCTTTTTTATTATTTTTCTTTACTCTGCAAAGTTTTTGTGTTATATTCGTCTCACAGGAGGTGAATAACTCATGAATGAAAGATTGAAATTATTGAGAAAAACTTTGAAATTGTCTCAAGATGCTTTCGCAGAACGAATCGGAATGAAAGGGAGTTCTATTTCTCTATTAGAGAGTGGCGGTCGTAATATCACCGAACAGGTTATCAAATCAATCTGCCGTGAATTTAATGTTGATTATATATGGTTGACTACTGGTGATGGTGAGATGTTCGTTGATACTGACGATGATTTCATCGAAAGAATTGACCGCATCATGGTAGGTGAGGACGATGCCCGCAAGAATCTTTTCAAGGCACTACTTGAGGCAAACGACGAGGACATCGCAGCATTTCAAAGAATCATAGATTTATTTGCATCAAAAAAAGACTGACAGTCTTTCAACTGCCAGTCTCATGGGTGTAGAGATACAACACGAATTTGTATATCCTCTTGAGGATGCGTTCGCTGTGTATCTTTCCGACTATTTCGACAATAGCCTCTTTGTAATTCAAGGGAGACACCACCCCCTTTCCGAATTGCATTGTATCATATATTTCCATGATTGTGGAAATATCGAGGTTGATTTCCATAATCATGGAAATCGTTCCTCCTGCTGCCGGAATCCCGCTGCATTATGGTACAATTATTTGTATTCGGATTCAAACAGGTCGGTGATGTTCACGCCTAATGCAATCGCTATCATTTCAAGTTGAAACAATGTCGGTGACACCTTACCATTTTCGATGTTGTTTATCGTAGATTTTCCGATTCCGGATTTCTTCGATAACTCCATCAATGTGAACCCTTTTGAGGTTCTCACTTCCCACACAAGGATTTTCATTCTGCTCACCTCCTCTCTTGAGGAAAGTTTACAGAATGTTGATTTTATAAAGAAACGGAGGTGTGTTCATGAAATACGGTGTCAGAAAACCAAACATCAAGAAAAGCATTAAGGCAAGAACAACAGGAAAAGTCAAACGGCAGGTCAAAAAGGCGGTCAATCCCCTTTATGGTAAAAAGGGAATGGGAATCGTCAACGACCCGAAAAAGGCAGCATACAACGCAGTGTATAACAGAACTACCGTCGGCGTGTCCGACATTGCAAAAGGATTGACGGCTGCAAACGGAAATCCTGCTGCATCCAGTTCAACAAATGCACCGCAGAAAAGGGAATACTCTGCAAATACATACAGTGTTTGCGGAATCCTCATGATTGTTCTCGGTGCTGTCCTTGCACTTTTAGGATTGATTCTATTGCTTGCTGTTCCGGTTGCCGGAATAATTGCTGTTGTGGTCGGTGTCGCATGTGTCGTCATTGGTCGCAAGTATAGAAAAGTCGCAAAAGAACGCCGTGCAAATGAATAATGCACAACAAAAAAAGACGACCCACGCTGCAACGTGAATCGCCTTTGTGAAACCTCCGTCTCATGCTCCTGCAAAAAGCACCGACAGAATGTTCCTGCAAACACCATTCTATCATAAAACCGTGCTTTTTGCATTGGTTTTATTTTTTATACTCTTTTTTAGGATGGTGATTTTATGAAACTACCGAACGGATTCGGAACGGTTTACAAATTATCGGGAAATCGCCGGAATCCTTATGTCGCCAAAAAGACAAAAGGATGGGAAATCGACCCGAAAACAGGTAAATCAAAACAATTATATACGGTCGTCGGATATTACCCGACCCGCAAAGAGGCATTGACCGCACTTGCGGAGTTCAATGCAAATCCTTATGATGTGAATGCTGCAAAGGTTACATTCGAGGATGTATATGAGCGATGGTCTGATGAACATTTTCCGACTGTCAGTGATTCCAACGTCAAAGGCTACCGTGCAGCATGGGCGTTATGTGATAAACTTGCACGGATGCGATTTGTTGATATAAAACTCGACCACCTGCAAATGGTCGTTGATGAATCCGGCAAAAATTATCCTACACTCCGGAAATTAAAAATATTATTCGGTCTGATGTACAAATACGCTGTGATTCATGAGATTATTTCAAAAGAACGAAACCTTGTCGAATACCTCGACATTAAAAAGGCGGGCAATCCCAACGCATACAACCGTGAACCGTTCTCAAAAACAGAGGTTGCGAAATTATGGGATGTCAAGGATTCAAATATATATTATACTGTCATCCTCATGTTGATATATACCGGATGCAGAATCGGCGAACTCCTCGACCTCAAGAAAGAAAATGTGAACCTTGAGGAAAGATATTTCAAGATTGTCGCCTCGAAAACTGCTGCCGGAATCCGTACTGCTCCAATCTCCGAAAAGGTTTATCCGTTCTTTGAATACTGGTACAACCTCAATGATTGCGAATATCTCCTCTCTACTCCGGAGGGCGAACATTTCAAATACCGGAATTATTATGATTCGTACTGGTCGCCACTTATTGAGACCCTCGGAATGAAACACCGCCCTCACGATACCCGTCACACATGCATTTCCATGTTGACGGTTGCCGGAGTGTCAGACAAGGTCATCAAGAAA
Organism: Dorea ammoniilytica; assembly: GCF_025567415.1. NCBI lineage: Bacteria > Bacillati > Bacillota > Clostridia > Lachnospirales > Lachnospiraceae > Dorea > Dorea ammoniilytica. The sequence goes on along the minus strand of NZ_JAOQJV010000002.1, from coordinate 264,914 downwards.
ATTGTCGGTCATAAAGGGCAGGGTGTGACAGAGGTCGTATATACACATTTTGAAATCGAGGAACTGATTGACGCTATCAACAAAATATAGAGGTGTGCCATGAATAGAACTGAATACAAAAACAATTTCGGGCGTGAGCATTACGAACGAATCAATCTCGTTGTACCTAAAGGCATGAAAGACATCATCAAGGCTCTTGCATCCAGTAAAGGGATGTCGGTCAATGCGTACATGCAAGACCTTGTCAGAAAAGACCAATGCGGTTTATTTGATACAATGCAGATTGCAGAAAAGAACAGAGAAATGATTTCTGGAATCACCGGAAACATGCACGACGGATATGACATCATTTTCAAGGACGGTCATTCCTGCCATTGCCGGACGAAAAAGGATGTCCGGTCATGTATCATTGAATACTGCAACGAAAAGGGCGATTGATTCGTCCTTTTTTTATTGCAAAATGTGTCTTACATAAGACTTTCAATGTCTTACACAAGACAAGGTTTTCCGTGTTAGTTACCTGTTAGTTATTTGTTAGTTACCGTTGAAATTTCGTGTGTTTTTGTGGTGTCTGATAGATTTATCGGAATATAAAGAAATCCCCGAAAACTCGATGTTTTCGGGGAAATTTGCTCTTTTGTGATATTCGATTGAATTATCGTTTGCTGAACTGTGGAGCACGACGAGCTGCTTTGAGACCGTACTTCTTACGTTCTTTCATACGTGGATCACGTGTCAGGAATCCGGCTTTCTTAAGCACTGGTCTGTAATCAGCATCTGCCTCAAGAAGTGCTCTTGAAATACCATGGCGGATTGCTCCTGCCTGTCCTGTGTAACCGCCACCCTTTACGTTAACGATTACATCGAATTTACCTTCTGTATCTGTCAGTACTAATGGCTGACGAACGATAACTTTCAGAGTTTCAAGTCCAAGATACTCATCGATATCTCTTTTATTAATTGTAATCTTACCTGTTCCAGGTACAAGATATACTCTTGCGATTGATTTTTTTCTTCTTCCTGTTCCGTAGAATTTTGCTGTAGCCACTGTTATATCCTCCTTTCGACCATCCTAATTAAAATTTCAGTTCAACCGGCTTCTGAGCCTGCTGCTCGTGCTCCGGTCCTGCATATACATGAAGCTTCTTAATCATAGATCTTCCCAGAGGTCCCTTTGGAAGCATTCCCTTAACAGCCAGCTCGATAACGCGTTCTGGCTTCTTCTCCATCATCTCTGCCAGAGTAGTCTCTTTCATTCCTCCAACATAGTCAGAGTGATTGTAATATACCTTCTGGCTCATTTTCTTACCAGTTACTTTAACTTTCTCAGCGTTAACTACGATTACGTAGTCACCTGTATCAACATGCGGTGTGAATTCCGGCTTGTTCTTTCCTCTTAAAACCTTTGCTACTTCTGATGCCAGACGTCCTAATGTGCAATCTGCTGCATCAACTACATACCATTTTCTTTCAATCTTATCTGGATTAGCCATATAAGTTTTCATTGGTTTCCCTCCTGTGATTCATTACATTGCTTATTTAACAATTAACTCTATCGAAATCAGAAGCCTCCGGGGCTTTGGAGCATTCTGTTTCTCTCATCGTCATACTGATTTATTATATTATACGTGTCCCGGTGTGTCAAGCATTTTCCCATACTTTTTCCCATACTTTTCATACAGAAAGAGCCTGTAGCTCTCCCATATGGATAAGTCACAGGCTCTTTCTATATGAAGCTAATAAACCTTTAGTAGAATCAATCATTTCCTACGATCTGAAGATTCTTAGGATACCTGGTCAACACTTCACATCCATCCTCTGTTACAATTACAAGATCTTCAATACGAACTCCGACGTCGTCTTTCAGATAAATACCAGGTTCAATAGAGAAGCACATTCCCGGTTCAGCAATCAAATCACAGGATGGACTTGCCTCCGGTGGCTCATGAACTGTCATTCCAACTCCATGTCCGGTACGGGTCAGGAAATACTCTCCATATCCGGCATCTGTAATAACTTTACGCGCAACTGCGTCTACATCGGACATCTTTACGCCAGGTTTTACAAAATCAATCGCTGCCTGCTGAGCTGCCTTTACAATCTCATATACCTTGCGATGTTCTTCACTGCAACTCTTATAAAATACGGTACGGGTCATATCACACCAGTAATTATTGATCGGTGCCCACAGGTCAAATAATACTGCGTCTCCCTCTTTCAGCATCTCACCTGCAACAGCTCCATGATGTGGTTCTGCTGCATTTTTGCCATAACATACATACTGTAACTGCATATCCTGAACAGCTCCATGCTCCTCAAAGAACTCTTCGATCATATTAGAAAGTGTCAACTCATCCAGACTCGGATCAATATGTTTAATACCAAACTCTACTGCCATATCGTTAATACTTGCCGCGTGACGAAGTGCTTCTTTTTCTGCCTCATCCTTGTGTGACTTGCAGATATCAATCGGATCAGAGCCAAGTACCGGGATCAGATCGTCACGTTCTTTTAATACAGAAATAGTATGCTTAGATGCCCAGTTCTTATCAAATCCAATCTTACCTGGTGCCAGTTCGTCCGCAATCAGTTTGTATGGATTCTCTCCATCTGCATAATAGTGCATGGTCATTCCGTCAATTGGTTCGAAGCAAAACAGATTGTTCATAAATGCATGAACTTCTCCGTCATCCTTCAACAAGATTGCGCCGCAACGCTCCATTGGGTTCACGATACGACCAGTCAGCCAGAAGATAGCCGGATCATCCGCAATCAGAATCTGCGTAAGTCCTTGTCGCTTCATTTCTTCCACAACTCTTGTAAATCTCTCTTTGTTCATCATAATCTGTTACCTCCTTTTGCATTCTTTTCACAGTTCTATGAAGCTAGTTCGCTTCTTCACCTTTCTTACGCATCTCTGCCATTTCCGTACGACGTTCCTTTGTCAGCTTACGGAAAATCAGAATCGCTACAATCGCAATACACAACATACCGATAAATGTCTTAAAGATCATCTCATATCCTTCCAGTCCTGAAAAGTGATTCAGACACCAACCATTGTACAGCGGCATAATACTTTCTGCACTGTATCCTAATGGTGAAATGATAAATGTAACTGCACCCATAATTTCTACTGGATACTCGCCTTCTTCAAGTACTGCGTAATGCAATGCCTGTGCACTGTACATGAACATACACAACAGTGCAATACTGATAATCAACATCCACATGAATTTCATAGAACGCGGTGTATACAGAATACCTGCGACACCAACAATCATTAGGATAACATCCGCCAGCATCATCGTTGAAAGACCTTTTCTATCAGCAATCTGTCCACCAATTGCACATCCCACAAAGTGGAATCCATTGGCCGCATATCCCATGATAGCCGCAAGTGCTGCTGACATTCCAAATGCTGCGGTACAATAAGGTACTACATAATTATATGTAATAATAACGCCTAGGTCATGAACATGATAACGATTACACACCATGTGGTAGGCATCTTCAATGCTTTTAACACATTCTTTCCAAAGCTTGCATCCTTCTCCGTATTGGAATCCAATGACTTCGGAAGATGCTTCAGCAATGCGAAGTATACGGCCACACCAACAATAATTGCCTTAATACCATAGAAGAGGATCAATCCGGTCATTCCATTGGCTTCGCCAACTTTTTTTGTAACTGCTGTAAATGCCGCCAGAATTACAAGTCCTGAGAGGAAATTCAAGATACCTCTTGTCATATCAAATAGTGCATAGCCTCGTCCCTGCTCACTTGCTTTAGACAGCGCACGTAATGCTTTCATACATGGATTCCAGAATGTCATGATAGAAGTTACGCCCCACAATGCATAAATTCCTACATGAATTGGAAACGCCGGTTTCAGAAGAAGTACAAATGCTCCAAGTCCTGTTACTACCAACGATCCTGAAATTGCAAGCTTCAGGGATACACGGTCTGCAATCCAGCCGCCAAGACAGTAGCCTACAATTGCAAGTACACCATAGATGCTTCCCAGCGTTCCCATCTGCAGGTCATTAATTCCAAAATATGAAACATACGCATCGTAATAATAGTAACGGAAATATGGAAGCAGGTATACACTCATTCCCGCTAATGCAACTAACATGATAACAATTCGATTCTGTTTATAACCACGTGTTTCCATATAATCACCCTTTCTCTCTTGTCATCTGTCAAACTACTTATCGCAATATACAAAATCCTTATGCGCAACTCAGGATTTATCTTGATAAAAGATTATCATTCTATTCTGTACTTCGCAAACCGGCATTTCTTTCCTCTAAGGAATGTTTCAATATTTTTTTATCCATATTGGAACGAAATATATTATTTTTAGAAAATATTATATTTTGCCATTTATTGTATTTATTATTTCAAAATATTCTTTCCTTTTTGGAAATATATGGTATATTAGTTATTATAAATATCTATTTCCACAGGGAATTATTGTAAATATCTATCTATAAGGGAGTGATTATATGACAGTCGACATGACGCACACACCGGCAGAACACGTTGCGCAGAGAATCCGTATGTACCGCACCAGACAACATATGACAATAGATACTCTGGCACGCAAACTTCATGTAAGTCCATCCACCATTTCCAAATATGAAAATGCGAGACTTGCACTCAATGTTTCTGTGCTATTTGAAATTGCAGATGCGCTCAATATATCCGTGAATCAACTGACAGATTACCAGAAACCCGGCAAGCCTAAGATTGAAAAAACTGATGAGCGCAGTTTCTTCAGACGTTCCAATATTTTCTATATGTATCAGTATTTTGCAATCGACCGGAAAATCTACCCTTGTGTAATGGAAGTGCAGACCAATCTCGAACAGGATTATGATGATATCGTCCTTTATTATGATGTCGCTGATGAATATAACTATACCGATGCACAATATATCTACAAGGGCACCATGTTTGTTCACGATTTCATTACCAATATTTACTGCAAAAATCCATATAACGAAAGTGATGATCTGTCTATTTGCGCCAAAGCAACTTTTTCGCTTAAGAACACAACTACAGGTCTGTTAATCGCGCTTTCTCAATCGCTGCGCAACCCTTATGCAATCAAAGTCATTTTTTCGCTAAATCCACTTCCTATGGATGATGCACTTCGTGATGAACTGATCATTTCCGACAAATCGACGCTCGCTGAACTTAAGCGTGTGAATTCATTAGTCATTTACTAATTACTAATTATTTGAAAAGAGGTTATTATATGTGGGCTTATAATAGTGTATTTTATCAGATCTATCCGATTGGCTTCTGCGGTGCACCATATGCCAATGACGGCATCTGTACTTCTCGCATCCTCAAGATCGGAGAATGGGCTGATTATTTAAAAGAACTTGGTGTTGATGCCATCCTGCTGAATCCGATCTTTGATTCAGACAATCATGGCTACGACACCAGAGATTTCCGTAAGATTGACTGTCGTCTCGGCACGAATAAAGATTTTGCAGATGTCTGCCACACATTTCATGAGCATGGTATCCGCATCGTGCTGGATGGCGTCTTCAATCATGTAGGACGAGGATTCTGGGCATTCCGCGATGTGCAGGAAAAGAAATGGGATTCTCCATATAAAGACTGGTTTCACATCAGCTTTGACGGCAACAGCTGCTACGACGATGGCTTCTGGTACGAAGGCTGGGAAGGACATTATGAGTTGGTGAAGCTGAACCTTCAGAATTCGACCGTAACCGATTATCTGCTGGACTGCGTGCGCGGATGGATTGAAGAATTTGACATTGACGGACTCCGTCTGGATGTGGCGTACAGCCTGGATCACAACTTTATGCGCAGTCTCCGACATTTTACCACCGAGCTCAAACCAGACTTTGCACTGATCGGAGAAGTTTTATTCGGTGATTATAATCTGATCGTGAATGATGAAATGCTGCACAGCTGCACCAACTACGAATGCTACAAGGGCATCTACTCCAGTTTCAATTCTATGAATATGTTCGAGATCGCACATTCGCTGCACCGCCAATACGGCCCGGACCCATGGTGCATTTACCGCGGCAAGCATCTGATGAACTTTGTAGACAACCATGACGTCACCCGACTTGCTTCCATTCTGACGAACAAAGAACATATACGCCCGGCTTATGGTCTGTTAATGGGCATGCCTGGCATTCCATGTCTCTATTATGGCAGTGAATGGGGTGAAGAAGGTACAAAAGCACCAGACAATGATTATGCTCTGCGACCGTGTTTTGATGCACCAAAGCCAAATGAACTGACAGAATTTATTGAGAAGCTGATTGTCATACGGCAATTGAGTGATGGTCTGTGCAATGGCGGTTACCGCAATGTAGTTCTGACCAACCATCAGTTAATCTTTGAACGCGCTTCTGAAAAAGAACGGATTCTGGTGGCAATTAATGCTTCCGGTGATCATTACACTGCTTACCATGGTGATCTGAATGGCACAGCAACAGAGCTTTTAAGCGGTAATGTGATAACGTTGACCGGACAATTTGACATGGCACCTTACAGTGTAAATTATCTGAAATTCTAAAAACATACCTGCTGTAGGCAACTATATATAACACGAGGCTGTGACTAATCATTCGTTTTGATTACTAATCAAAAGTGTTTGATTAATCACAGCCTCATTTCATACATATATCAGCAGATGCCTGCGGATCACTCCGCACTTTTCACTGGCATCTTATTTCATTACTACTTTACGGAAGTTCTTCTTGCCTTTCTTTACTACCAGACCTTCTCCCAATGTATCTGCTGTATAAGAAGTCTTGATATCTCCGACCTTCTCGCCTTCAACAGTTACACCGCCCTGCTGTACAGCACGTCTTGCTTCTGCTCTTGATGGAACCAGACCACTCTTTACAAGAATACTCAGGATATCGATGCTTCCGTCTGTCAGATCCTCTGATGTCAGTTCTGTTGTCGGCATGTCTGCTGCTGCACCCTGACTGAACAATGCTTTCGCTGCTGCCTGTGCTTTCTCAGCTTCTTCTTCGCCGTGCACCAGTTTTGTCAGCTCATAAGCCAGAATCTCTTTTGCTGTATTAAGCTGCGCACCTTCCCAGCTGTCCATCTTGTCAATCTCTTCCAACGGAAGGAATGTCAGCATGCGGATACATTTGAGCACGTCAGCGTCTCCTACATTTCTCCAGTACTGATAAAACTCAAACGGAGATGTCTTCTCCGGATCAAGCCACACAGCGCCGCTCTGTGTCTTGCCCATCTTCTTGCCTTCTGAATTCAGAAGCAGCGTAATGGTCATCGCGCTCGCATCCTTGCCAAGCTTACGACGAATCAATTCTGTACCTGCCAGCATATTGCTCCACTGGTCATCACCACCGAACTCCAGGTTACATCCGTAATTCTGGAACAGCTCATAGAAGTCATATGCCTGCATGATCATGTAGTTAAACTCCAGGAAGCTGAGTCCCTTTTCCATTCTCTGCTTGTAACACTCTGCTGTCAGCATACGATTAACTGAGAAGTGTGGTCCGACCTCGCGCAGTACATCGATATAGTTCAGATCCAGAAGCCAGTCAGCATTATTAACCATCAGCGCCTTGCCTTCTGAAAAATCGATAAACTTGCTCATCTGCTTCTTAAAGCAGTCGCAATTGTGCTGAATCTGCTCCGGCGTCATCATGCTTCTCATATCAGATCTTCCAGACGGATCTCCGATATATCCTGTACCACCACCGATCAATGCAATTGGCTTATTTCCTGCTTCCTGCAGTCTCTTCATCAAGCACAATGCCATGAAATGACCTACATGCAGACTGTCCGCCGTCGGGTCAAAGCCAATATAAAATGTTGCCTTTCCATTGTTAACCAGTTCTCTGATTCTCTCTTCATCAGTCACCTGCGCGATCAGTCCGCGCGCCTGAAGTTCTTCATAAATACCCATAATCTTCTCCTTTTTTATTAAAAATAACCCATCCTTATCTCTCGATAAGGACGGGTCTATACTCCGTGTTACCACCTTAATTCACCATCAGTTCACACTGACAGCCTCTGTGGCTGCTTTCACAGCTTCTGCGCGTAACGTGCGCCAGCGTCACAGTCTACTTAAATCTCACATCAGATTCCACCTTTTCATATCTATCTGAGATTCTTTCGATGTGCAGCTCCGAGATGTATTCACACTGCTTTCCTTCATGCGCCTCTCATCAACCGGCAACTTTCTGTATGGGTGCAAGCAATGTTACTTTTTCTCTTCTTCGCTTTTCCACTATTGTTTAAAAGATTAACTGATTTCCAGCCTCTTGTCAAGACCTTCTATTCCGTTCACCGTCTGGCAATGCACCATCAATTAATCAATACTATACTTCCTGCGGTACTCATCCAGAATCGGTTTGTGTGTCTTCACCTGTGCAAGCATTTTCTCCTTGGTCTGCATATCCTGTTCTTCATCCAGAATAGATGAATGAATATGCATATTCGGATCATTCTCTTCCATCTTGATCACTGCTGTAACCGCACCGGTACAATGCGCTGTAATACGTTCAAAGCTGTTCAGTAATTCATTAAACGCTGTACCCTGTCTCAGTTCACAGTCTCCGTGGCTCAATCTGGTCACGTGACGCATCTTCATCTCTTCTGCCAGCGCTGCTACCACCAAAGACAGGGATCTGACACGGAATGCACCTTCTTCTTCACGCTCTCGAAGAGTCGTCTCTGTCAGGCTTACTGTCTCACGAACCGCTCCCATGATCACATCCAGTTCCCCAATGGCTTCTTTAGATAATTCAATATTACTTTCATTGATCTCATTGGTCACTCTGGCCACATTGGATGCATAATCGCCCACACGCTCCAGATCGCTAATGATATGCAGATACAGTGATACCTGTCTGGTCTGTGCCGTGTTCATCTCACGCTTGGTAAGCTGTATCAAATACTCACCGATTTTCGTCTCGTACTTATCAATCAATTCTTCCTTGCTCTGAACTTTATTATAACGTTCACGTTCATATCCATCTACCAGATCCAGTGCACGCCCAACATTCTTACGCACATTCTTAGACATGCCGCGCAGCACACGACGGCACTGTCCGATAGCAAGAGCCGGATATGCAAGCAGACGTTCTTCCAACAGATCAAAATCTGCGCTGTCTGCCATGTCCTCCAGATCCTCCGGGCTGTCCTTGATCAGCTTACATACTAACTTCTCAATCTTCGGAATAAATCCAAACAGTACACATACAGTTGCTGCACGGAATGCGGTATTAATAATCGCGATCGCAACCGGACTCATAGTCATATCCAGGAATGGATAGTGTACAAATATATTACTTACATAAAAAACAGTTCCCCAGATCACCATACCAAACAAGTCATTGATCAGATATACCAATGCTGTTCTCTGTCCGTTCTTATTGGCACCGATCGCAGAGATCAATACCGGACAGGCTGCACCAACACCGATTCCCAGTATGATCGGGAATGCAGTCGCAAATGTCAATGATCCGGTCACAGACAATGCCTGCAGAATACCAACTGCTGCTGATGCACTCTGCAAAATTGCGGTAAACGCAATACCGAGCAGAATACCTGCTAACGGATTAGAAAACATAGTCAGCATATTTGTAAATGCTTCGCTTTCCTTCAGCGGTGCCACAGCCCCGCTCATAGTCTGCATACCAAACATCAGAATGGAAAAACCAAGCATGATATTACCCACATTACGGTATACGGTTCTCTTGGATACCATCTTCATGACAATACCAACGATTGCTACTACCGCACTGATCGTTGCTGTCGATAAGACCTTGGCAATTCCGCTGGAACCATTAATATAAGACAGACACAGAATCCATCCGGTAATACTGGTACCGATATTGGCACCCATGATAATACCGATTGCCTGTCTCAGCTTCATCATACCTGAGTTAACGAATCCGACTACCATAACCGTCGTCGCTGATGACGACTGGATGACTGATGTCACTCCGGCTCCAAGTGCTACTCCTTTCAGAGATGTGTTGGTCATTTTATAGAGAAAAGACTCAAGCTTGTCTCCCGCAACCATTTTCAGACCGTCACCCATAAGCTGCATACCAAATAAGAATAACGCAACTCCACTAAGCAGTGACAGTACCATCGAAAATATATCCATAACGTCCTCCCCGACTATATAACATAGCCGCTTTATTATCCTTCTATTCTATGAATATTCCTACTTTGTCAATTTTTAATATACCATCACTTTCTACAGAAGTCTACGTTAACTTTAACAAAATGTAAAATTTGATTTAAATCAATGTAAAATAGACTGTGCATTCTCACACAGTCTATCCGCTACACATTATTCATTTTCATTTTCATTACCATACCGTATCTCTACCAGCACCAACCCCTGTGGTGGTGCCGTCACTCCGGCTTCCGTACGCTCTCCGGCTTCCAGGATCTCCTTCACCCGTTCTGGTGTGTAAAAACCTCTCCCCACACGGATCAGTGTTCCGACTATAATCCTGACCATATTATAGAGGAACCCATTTCCCGTAATCCGGATACAGATATCCTCGCCATTCTGATCGATCATAATATCATACACTGTACGGACCGTATCGGACGTATTCGTTCTGACATTGCAAAAGCTTACAAAATCATGCTCTCCGATCAAATAAGATGCTCCTTTCCGCATCTGGTCTATGTCCAGTGGAAAGGATACAAATGTAGATGTCCGACGTTTCATGGGATTCGGCACAGACGCATTGTAAATGTGATACTCATATGTCTTTGTAATCACATCCTGATAGCGTGGATGCCAGTCATCTGCCACCTGTTCAGATCGAACAATTACAATATCCTCCGGCATTCTCCGATTCAAAGCATAAGCAAACCGCTCAGCGGGAATCGAACATTTTGTGTCAAATACCGCAACATTGCCAAGCGCATGCACGCCCGAATCTGTTCTGCTGGCTCCGATCACTCGGATCTCTTCTCCTGTCAGACCGCTGATCTCCCGGTTTAGTATTTCTTCGATGGTAACTCCATTGGGCTGAACCTGCCATCCACAATAGTCGGTTCCGTCGTAAGCTACCGTCAGTTTGATTCTTTTCATATATCTGTTCTCTCCCAGATCATTTAGAAAATCCATACATGGAAAGGAACACATCTTCCTATTATTACAACTGCTGCCACATAAAAGATCACCAGTACATACGCTGTACGGTCAACTCCAGTATAATGAAGAGGCTTCATCTTGGTACGTCCGTCACCACCTCTGTAACATCTCGCTTCCATTGCCATGGCCAGATCGTTGGCTCTTCGGAATGCAGATACGAATAACGGCACCAGGATCGGCACCATGCTCTTTGCCTTCTGGATCATATTACCACTTTCCAGATCTGCACCTCTGGCAATCTGCGCTTTCATAATCTTATCTGTCTCTTCCAGCAGAATCGGGATAAAGCGCAGCGCGATCGACATGATCATTGCAATCTCGTGCACTGGCACATGAATCTTATTCAATGGCTTCAACAGACTCTCAATGCCGTCTGTCAGTTCATTCGGTGTCGTAGTAAACGTCATCAATGAAGACCCTGTGATCAGATACACCAGGCGGATTGCCATCAGGATTGCTGTACGCAAACCACCTTCTGTAATTGTAAAAATCCACGCATGGAACAGCACGTCTCCTTCCCTCGTAAGGAAAAGGTTAAACAACAACGTGATTAACAGTAACATCATAATCGGCTTCATACCCCGCATGATATAGCGGAATGGCACTTTTGACAGCTTTATAATGGCTATCAGGAATACTGTCGTCACAAGATATCCCAGAATGTTCTTAAATAAGAATAACGAAATCAAATACAACAGTGTTGCCACCAGCTTTACTCTCGGATCCAGACGGTGCAGTACACTTTTCGCCGGATAGTATTGTCCAATGGTAATATCTCTAATCATGAGCCATCACCTCCATAATACTGTCTGCGGCTTCTTCGATCGTAGTCGCCTCTGTATTCACATTCAAGCCATGTGCTTTCAGTTCATGCATGATATAAGTCACCTGTGGCGCTGCAAGTCCGACCTCTTCCAGTTCTTTATAGTGCGCAAATACTTTTTTCGGCACATCGTTATACATCACTTCGCCCTGGTTCATTACAATAATGCGATCTGCATATTTTGCAATATCGTCCATACTATGGGACACCAGAATAACCGTCAGATTTCTTTTCTTATGAAGATATGCAATCTGATCCAAAATCTCATCACGACCTTTCGGATCAAGTCCTGCGGTCGGCTCATCCAAGATCAGCACCTGCGGTTCCATGGCAAGTACGCCTGCGATTGCCACTCTCCGCTTCTGTCCGCCGGACAGTTCAAACGGCGATGCATCATAGTACTTTTCCTTTAAGCCTACAAGCTTCAGTGCCTCTCTGGCTCTCTTCTCGCATTCTTCCTTAGAAAGCCCCTGGTTCTTCGGTCCAAAGCATACATCCGACAGCACATCCACCTCAAACAGCTGATGCTCCGGATACTGAAATACCAGTCCCACCTGATTGCGAAGCGCTTTCATATTATAACCGTCTTCGTAAATATTCTCTCCGTTATAGTACAATGCTCCACTCGTAGCCCTGATCAGACCATTCAGATGTTGGATCAGCGTAGACTTACCGGATCCCGTATGTCCGATCACACCTACAAATTCCCCATGCGGAATCTCCAGGCAGATATCTTTGAGTGCCTGTTTCTCATACGCCGTACCTTCACTATATACATAATTCAAATGTTCTATTTTAATCGACATATCGCTTCTACCAATTCTTCTTTCCTCAAAATCCCGGCTGGAATATCCAGTCCGCGTTTTTTCAATTCATCTGCAAGTATGGTCACCTGTGGCACATCCAGCCGATACTTTTTCAATGTATCCACCTGCGAAAATATCTCCCGCGGTGTTCCTTCCATTACCACATGTCCGTGATCCATGACAAATACTTTATCTGCATCAATCACTTCTTCCATATAATGCGTAATCAGTATTACCGTAACCTTCTCTTTTTTGCGCAGTTCCTCTACAGTACGAAGGACTTCCTTTCGTCCGTTCGGATCCAGCATCGCAGTCGGTTCATCCAGCACGATGCATCTCGGCTTCATGGCAATGACTCCCGCAATCGCTACACGCTGCTTCTGACCGCCGGACAGCTTATTCGGCGAATGATGTCTGTAGCTGATCATTCCGACTGCTTTCAGGCTGTCCTCCACGCGTTTCCAGATCTCATCCGTCGGCACACCCAAATTCTCTGGTCCGAATCCCACATCTTCTTCTACCACCGTCCCGATGATCTGGTTATCCGGATTCTGAAATACCATCCCCGCTGACTGCCTTACATTCCACAGTTCATTTGGATCACTGGTATTCGTTCCATCTACCCACACTGTACCTTCTGTCGGCACCAGAATCGCATTCAGGTGTTTCGCCAGCGTCGATTTTCCGGAGCCATTATGCCCTAACACAGCAATAAACTGCCCCTCTTCCACTTCCAGATTCACCTGATCAATAGCGCGGTAGTTACCGATCACATTGCCTTCTTCGTCTCTCTTTGCATATTCAAATATCAGGTCATCGGTCTGAACCATTTTCTTCATAATAGTTTCAGCCTCCTTCTCTTTATTCACGTAACAGTCTTATGCCTTCTCCGGCTCCGGATACTCAGTCCCCTGTGTATCTATTGTTACTTTTTTCATTTTCTGCTCCTGAAGCGGACGATCTCTGAAATCTGTCTGTACTGTTGCAATCTTATCCACAATATCCATACCTTCAATAATCTTACCAAATGCTGCATACTGTCCGTCAAGATGCGGCGAGTTCTTATGCATGATAAAGAACTGGGAACCTGCTGAATCCGGATGCATAGCTCGTGCCATAGACAACACCCCCTCTGTGTGAAGCAGGTCGTTCTTCACGCCATTCTGAGAAAACTCGCCCTTGATCTGGTATCCCGGGCCACCCATACCGGTTCCGTCCGGGCATCCGCCCTGAATCATAAATCCATTAATGACACGGTGAAAGATCAATCCATCATAGAATCCTTTCTTTACCAATGAGATAAAGTTATTGACCGTATTCGGTGCAATCTCCGGATACAGTTCTGCTTTCATAATATCGCCATTTTCCATTTCAAAAGTTACGATTGGATTTGCCATTTTATATACCTCGCTTTTTTATTTCTTTATTTCTATCCATATCGGATCACATATTGAATCAATTGTAACACGTCACTTATGCAAAATCAACGCAAAGGATACGGAGTTCTTACACCTGTCCTGTTTCAAAAGATTTTATTAATTCCTTGTAAAGTCGGTTGTTGATTCAATTTTTTCGTGTTATAATCCTATGAGTTTGAAATATATTAATCTTATACCATACACATCGAAAGGGTGTATTTTCATGAAGAAGTTAAAAGAACTGTTTAAAAAATATAATCATGTGTGGGTACTGTTGTATGCACTGATCTACATGCCATGGTTCACATATCTGGAACGCCATGTGACTGCTGATTTTTATCTGATCCATTCACCACTGGACGATTATATACCATTTGTGGAGTATTTTATCGTTCCTTATCTGCTATGGTTCGTATATCTTGCAGCCGGTGCATGTTTTCTTTTTTTCAAGGACAAAAAAGGGTTCTTGCAGGCAGCCAGATTTGCAATCAGCGGTATGACCATTTTTCTGATCATCTGTACAATATTTCCAAATGGCCTGGCATTACGCCCAACCATCTTTGTTCACGATAATGTATTTGTTGATCTTGTAAAGATTGTCTACTCTACAGACACACCGACCAATGTATTGCCAAGCATGCATGTATTCCTCTCCGTAGGTATGTGCATGGCATTGAACCGTACGCCGGCACTAAAGGATAAACACGGCATCCGAATTGCCGCCGGAATCCTCTCATTTATCATTGTGCTTTCTACCATGTTTCTGAAGCAGCATTCAGTAACAGATGTAGCAGCCGCTCTGGTAATGGATGGGATTTTATATCAGCTGGTCTATGCCAGGCAGACCAGACAGGCACGCAAGCTGATGCATGAACCTGTCATTTAAGTATAACGAAAGAACCTCAGGCCACATCCTGAGGTTCTTAATTTTTCTGAATTCCTTAATCTTCTATTTACAGACTTCTCGACTTCTCTGCACATGTCTGAACAGCGTCAATGATTGTTCCTCTGAATCCACACTCTTCCAGCACACGTACTGCATCAATTGTAGTACCTGCCGGTGAGCATACCATATCTTTCAACTCTCCCGGGTGCTTTCCTGTATCAAGTACCATCTTAGCACTTCCCAATACAGCCTGTGCTGCAAACTTATATGCCTGCGCTCTCGGCATACCATCTAATACAGCCGCGTCTGCCATCGCTTCGATAAACATGAATACGTAGGCCGGCGAACTTCCGCTTACTGCTGTAACAGTATCCATCAACTTCTCCGGTACGATCTCTACCAGACCGAAACTTGAAAGCAGTGTTTTCACATATTCGATTTCTTCTTCTGTCATATGCTCATTCGGACATGCAGCAGTCATACCTTCACCAACCATAGCCGGTGTATTCGGCATACAGCGTACGATCTTAACATCTTTACCAAACTGCTCAGCAAGCCATGAAAGTGTTTTACCAGGTGCAATTGTGATCACAATCTGATCCGGTCTGATCTTATCTTTAATACCAGAGATAACATCTGCGTAGAACTGCGGTTTTACTGACAGAAGTACTACATCAGCCTTCTCTACTACTTCGTTGTTATCTGCGGTTACATGAATTCCAAATTTCTCTTTTACACGTTCTCTACCAGGGGCAAACAGGTCAGCTCCAATAATCTCATCTGCCGGAATAACTCCTTTTGAAATGATTCCTCCCATAATTGCTGAAGCCATATTACCAGTTCCAATAAACCCTAATTTCATGACGTTACCTCCTTAATATTTGAGAAAAGTTGTATTGTATACAAATCTATATTTTGTATACAACTCGTTTTCTATAATATAACACCGTGCTAATTGCATGTCAATACTATGGTAGTAACTTTTAATAATTTTCTCCGCTTTTTTCAAAAATGTACATATCATACTTCGCTTTTCCCTGCCGAAGTGCCTGTTCCGTTCGAAGTGTCCACACTGCTACCGGAATTCTCCAGAGCCATCTGCATAATAGAACACTGCAATTCGGAAGATCCTTTAATTTGTAAGAAATAAAATCTGGTCTTCCAATCACATTCAGCATCAGATATTTTACCAGAAACCGGAGTATGTATGGATCATTCAATGGATCTGCAGTAAGGTTGGACGAAAGCTGACCTCGCAGTATCGCCGGTGCATATTTGCGATACCATTGTAACCCTAATGTATTGAATGACTGCACCAGATATTTTCCATGGTATGTCTTCAGAATATCATATGATGCCTCACAGACCCTCAGATCCCGTCCCGGTATCTTAAGTTCAACCAGAAGTGGTGCCCTGCCATCCACATATTCCAACACTTCCTGTAATTCCGGGATCCTCTCTGTCGTATTCAGCAGATGAAACTTCTGTAACTCTTCCAATGTATAATCTTCTACCTTGCCATGTTCTCCGCACATCCGCTCCAGTGTATCATCATGAAATACCACCACTTTTCCATCTCTGGTAATATGTATATCCAGTTCTATACCATAGCCATGAGCGACTGCTGCCCGAAATGCGGCCATTGAATTTTCCGGAATCAGTTTTTCCTTATTGTGATATCCCCGATGTGCAAACATCGTGCGCCGATATACTGCCATTTCTGTATTCCGGTTCTCTGGTCGGATCAACAGCAGATACAATACACCAAGTAATAACACCACGAGAAAAATATATCCTGCTGCCATTTTCTGCGCCTCCTCAAATTATCCAACAATAAGTCTGATCTTGTCCAGTTCTAATGCTGCTGTCATTTTCCGCTGCAGAAATACCGGTTCTCCATCTGTATGTACCGGCAATGCCTGCTCGCTGTCAATCTCAACTTTTTTACAGGTATATGTATCGATGCCCCTGAAGCGGATATGCCATCCTTTAAATGCAGTTGGAAGCAGGCACAGCACCTTCCATTTCGGCAAACCAGATATCACCGTCACATTCAGGATATCATCACACGGATCTGCATCCGGGCAAAACTTAAATCCTCCACCTTCGAACGGATGATTCATCGCTGTCGCGAAATAAGCTCTGTCGTATTCAATCCATTCTCCATCATCCAGACGGACCCGCATCTTACCCGGTCGCAATGCAATCATACGGGAAAGAGCAATTCCAAGATAGGTAAGCTTACCAAGATGAATCTTATTTAAGAATACCTTCATCTTAGAAATGACCGCCTGATGGCATACAGCCGCGTCAAATCCGATTCCTGTGCTGACCGCATACCGTCTGGACTTTTCACCATTTTTATAAGACATGATTCCCACATTCATATCCACTATTTTCTTAGGATGCAATATCCGTGTCAGACATTCCGCAGGTTCTGCTGCCATCTTAAAATATCTGGCAAAATCATTGCTGGAACCCATCGGAATATATCCCATCGTCACCTTAGACAATTCGGTAATTCCATTCAGCACTTCATTTACCGTACCGTCACCGCCAAGTACCACAATGGTGTGTTCTTCCCCATCTGTGGTAATCTCTTCCGCAATCCGGCTTGCATGTCTCTGGTATTTAGTAAAATGTACCCGATACTCTGCCTTCTGCTCTTTCAGAAGTTGCTCGAGTTCTTTCCAGATCCTGCCGCCAAGCCCTGATCTGGCATTCGGATTCACTATAAAATCGTACATAGCTTTATCTCCTTCGTATCACGACCGCTATCATTTTGACATAGCAGTCGTTCTTCCTGTACCAAAATGATCATCCTTCAATATCTTTACTGCATGTTCATAATCTCCCTGACGCATATACTCCACAAGATCCTTCAAATGGTCATTCGTCTGCTGGATCTCCATGCCATTCTTGACCGAATGCACACCCATACGAGTAAGCTCCGACAGATTATTATGATAAATCCGATCGATCCGCTCATTTTCATAGATACTTACAATTTCCATATGAAATGCAATATCCGCAATCTCCCATGCAAATGGATCGGATGCTACCGCACACATGCGCACTACCTTTTCCTCGATACGGTAAGAGAATTCTTCATATTTTTCTGAATCAAAAATCAGCTTAAACGCCGGAAGCTCTATCAATTCTCTTAACTGATAAATCTGATTAATATCCTCTTCGGTAATCTCTTTGACCGTCATAGATTTATAATAATCAGTCACAATAAGTCCATCTGTCTGCAGCATGCGAAGCGCGGTACGTACCGGACTCCGGCTCATCCCCAGTTCCTCTGCGAGCTTCGCCTCAGTCAAAGGCATGCCCGGCGGATACGTCAGGTTCAATATATTCTGTTTGATCGTCTCATATGCCTGATCGGCAAGTGACTTTGCTTTTCCACTCATAGCTGCTCCTCTCATATCACATACTTCATATATTTTTCAAATGCTGACGGAATCGGATAACGTTGCTGGATCTCTTCCGGATGTGCAAATATCATATCCTCTGTACAGGATTCTTCCAGCTCATCCACCTGGATCTGATACCCGATCATATGCCACTCCACATGGCTGAATACATGCTTTGCTTCGCCTGCCTCCTTTACGCGGACCGGCGTCAGCCCAATCTTTTTACTATATTCTATCGCTTCTTCCATCGTCAGGTGTCCATCCACCCCCGGAAGTTCATATAAGCCTGCCAACAGTCCTTTTGCCGGACGTTTGCGGATACCTCTGGTCTCTCCATCCCGGAAGATCAATATCGTTCTCTTCTCAATCCGTCTGGCTGCCGCCTTCTTCTTCACAGGGAGTTCCATCTCGATGCCCTTTTTATATGCCACACAGAACTCCTTTGCCGGACATTCCTGACACTTTGGTTCGCCATTTGGCACACAGACGATTGCCCCAATTTCAATCAGTCCCTGATTAAAATCACTGGATGCGTCTGCCGGGATCACCTGTTCCAGGAGCGTCTCCATCCGTTTTCTGACACTCTGCTTCATAATATCACGATCACTCCCGGTAATTCTCGAAATCACCCGGAGCACATTACCATCCACCGCAGGTTTTGCCAGTCCAAATGCAAACGAACTGATCGCCCCTGCTGTATAGCTTCCAATACCGGTCAGATTCAGAATCTCTTCATATGTCTGCGGAAACTCGCCGCCGTAATCTACCATGATCTGCGTTGCCGCTTTCTGCATATTGCGGACACGATTATAATATCCAAGCCCTTCCCACAGTTTCAATAACTGATCTTCCTCTGCTCCTGCCAGTGCCTTCACATCCGGTAACGCCTCCAGAAACCTCTGATAATAAGACTTCACAGCCTCCACACGGGTCTGCTGCAGCATGATCTCCGACACCCACACGCGGTAAGCATCCGGATGATCCCGCCACGGGAGCTCCCGCTTATTAGCACGAAACCATGTCACTACAGGCTCCGGTAATTGCTTTAATATCTGTAATTCTTCCTGTATATTCTCATAAATCATAAATCTATCCTGCTTTTCTATATCTCCGTATTTAAGTATAACATTTTATTCCATACTAAAAAAGTCTTTCTGTACTTATAGATAATCTAAATATATCCTCACATTCATTATATTTTCAAATGACTAATCCTTCGATTTTCCCCTTGTTTCATTGTCGTTTATTTTCATTAGTGATAAAATATAGGTAATGATTAAACGCAAAAGGAGATACATTATGGAATTAATTAAAGATTTGCCAGAAGTATTTGAAGAATTTGCCGAACAGCGTAAGAATTCATTTCTGGCATTAAAGAAGATCAAAGATCAGGGCACACCGGTAGTCGGTGCATACTGTACTTACTTTCCAAGAGAGATCGCCATGGCTATGGGAGCTGTCACTGTCGGCTTATGCTCTACATCTGATGAGACAATCCCGGATGCAGAGAAAGATCTGCCAAAGAATTTATGTCCATTGATCAAATCCAGCTACGGATTCGCAGTAACAGACAAATGTCCTTTCTTCTACTTCTCCGATGTAGTAGTCGGTGAGACCACCTGTGATGGTAAGAAGAAGATGTACGAGTATATGTCTGACTTCAAGAACGTCTACATTATGGAACTGCCGAACACACAGAACGAAGCAGCCCAGAAGTTATGGAAAAGTGAGATCATCCGTTTTAAGGAATATCTGGAAGAGCATTTTGAGACAACGATCACAGACGCAGCTGTTAAAGAAGCGATCAAAGAAGAGAACGCTGTTCGTACCGCTCTTAAGAATCTGTACGGTGTAATGAAATACGATCCGGCACCGATCAAGGGATACGATCTGTGGAAAGTATTATACGGAAGCGGATTCAAATTTGACCGCAAAGCGATTCCTGCAGAGATCAATGCTCTGGTAGATAAGATTGAAAAAGAATACGCAGAAGGCAAGATGGAAGAAAAGAAACCTCGTATCCTGATCACAGGGTGTCCGATCGGAGGCGCTCCGGAAAAGGTTATCCGCGCTATCGAAGACAACGGCGGTATCGTAGTTGCTTATGAGAACTGCTCCGGTGCCAAATCTACTGCCGAATTAGTAGACGAAGAGAACCCTGACGTATACGACGCAATTGCCAAGAGATACCTGAACATCGGATGTTCCGTGATGACTCCGAACCCGAACCGTCTGAAACTGCTCGATGAGCTGATCGACGAGTTCCACGTAGATGGCGTCGTAGAGATGACTCTGCAGGCATGCCATACCTACAATGTAGAGACACTTGCAATCCGCAGATTTGTTAACGAGAAGAAAGGTATTCCATATATCCATGTAGAGACTGATTACTCTCAGGCCGATATCGGACAGTTGAATACACGACTGACTGCATTCCTTGAAATGCTGTAACATAATATCAAAATCCCGCACATCACTCTGTGACGTGCGGGATTTTACATTTCTTTTTAAATCAGATTATTCAGCGTCTGCGTCTGTATATTTTGCAGCATACTCTGAAACTTTTCCATCGCTGATCAGTTTCTCGATTGCTGTATTGATCTTATCCAGAAGTTCTGTATTGCCTTTCTGAACAGCAATAGCATATTCCTCAGAATCAAATGCATCGTTATCTTCTACAATCTTAAGACCATCATTGTCAGCAACATACTTCTGAGCTGTAGCAGAGTCGATAACAACAACATCACACTTGTCATTTACAAGCTCCATGATTGCTTCTGTACCTTTTTTGAATGCTTCGTAATCATAGCCAAGATCCTTTACACAAGTCTCACCTGTGTATCCCTGGATAACACAGATCTTCTTTCCTTCCATATCAGATGCTTTTGTAATGTCAGAATCGTCTTTTACTACCATTACCTGAGTAGCTGTATAATATGGTGTAGAGAAATCAACTGCTTCCGCTCTTTCATCTGTTACAGTCATACCGGCAATAACAGCATCAACCTGTCCATTCTGAAGAGCAACGATCAGTGAATCGAATTCCATGTTCTCAATCTGAGCTTCCATTCCATTCTCTTCAGCAATATCTTTTGCGATTGCGATATCAATACCATCAAACTCTCCGATCACACCATCCTGTGTTACATACTCAAATGGTGGGAACTCTGCGTTTGTACCAAATTTGATTGTGTCTTTTGAATCTGTAGATTCTGTCTTTTCATCACTTTTCTTACTGTCGCTGCTTCCGCATGCAACAAGCATTGCAGCCATCATTGCAACGGTAAGAATAACAGAAAGCATTTTTGTCATCTTTTTCATAATTCTTTCTCCTTTTCCTTCCTCACAAGTAGTTACTTGCATTTTACACAGATCAACATGTTAATCCGTTACCTCTATATCATGCAAACACTGTTTGCAAAATACCATTATAATACTTTACTCAAGAACAGCTTTGTTCTCTCATTTTTCGGATTCGTAAACACTTCTTCCGGTGTTCCGTTCTCCATGATGATACCCTGATCCATAAAAATCACACGTGATGCAACTTCTCTGGCAAATCCCATCTCATGAGTTACAATAACCATTGTCATACCAGATTCTGCCAGATCTTTCATTACATCAAGAACCTCTCCGACCATCTCAGGGTCAAGTGCGGAAGTCGGCTCATCAAAAAGCATGATCTCCGGATTCATTGCCAGTGCTCTCGCGATTGCTACGCGCTGCTTCTGTCCGCCGGATAATTGTACCGGATATGCCTCCGCTTTTTCTTCCAGACCAACTCTCTTTAACAGTTCCATTGCTTTTTCTTTCGCCTGATCTTTTGTCATTTTCTTCAACATAACCGGCGCAAGCGTAATATTCTCCAGAATCGTAAGGTGTGGGAACAGATTAAACTGCTGAAATACCATTCCCATTTTCTGACGAACTTTATTTACATCACATTTCGGATCTGTGATCAATTCATCATCTACGTAAATCTCGCCTTCTGTAGCTGTCTCAAGCTGATTCAGGCAACGGAGAAAAGTACTTTTTCCCGAACCGGATGGTCCAATGACTACAACAACTTCTCCTGGTCTGATATGCTCATCAATTCCTTTTAATACTTCTAATTCATCAAATTTTTTATGCAGATTCTTTACTTTTATCATCTCACAGCCCCCCTTATCTTATGTCTGATTTTCTCAACTTGTTCTCAAATACGCCAAGTATCAATGTAAGAACCTTAATCAGAACATAGTAAATGATTGCTGTACCGATCAACGGCATAAATGCCTCATACGTAGCACTCTTAATGAAATCTCCTGCTTTCTGAATATCCATCAGTCCAACGTAACCGACAATTGCAGTCTCTTTGATAAGTACAATAAATTCATTACAAAGTGCCGGGAAAATATTCTTCAATGCCTGCGGGATTACGATTCTTGTCATCGTCTGATAAGCATTTAATCCCAATGATCTTCCCGCCTCCGTCTGTCCTTTATCTATAGAAAGGATTCCGGCACGGATGATTTCCGACACATACGCACCCGAGTTAATACCAAATGCAATCGCTGCAATAATCCATTTTTCAATATCAACGGTCGCAAAAATTACAAAGTAAATGATCATCAGCTGTGTAACTGAAGGTGTGCCTCGAATAATATCTGTATATATCTTACCGATCGCTCTGAGGAATTTGTTCTTAGACAAATTACAGAGTGCAATCAGAAAACCAATCAAAATTCCAAGGATAACCGCTACGATTGACACTTTAATCGTCACACCAATACCACTGATCAGAAGTTTATACCTATCTTCTCTGATAAAGCAGCGCGCAAATGTATCTGCCATATCCGCCGTCCAACTATTCATAAATAACCGCCTCTCTCTTCATAACCTTATGATTATGCAATTTTTATTCCTGCTTATTCCACGCTATGCGTTATATTTTAGCACGTTCACGCCAAATTGCAACTGTATTTTTATACATTTAAAGGGGTATTTTTATGCAAAACTAATTTATTTCGTACAAAAATGCCCCTTAATCTCTTCTTTTATATTATCCCATGATCACCTGGAAGATCGACACGATCAGAATCAATACTCCAAGCGCAATACGATAATATCCAAATACCTTAAAATCATGCTGTTTAATATATCCCATCAGAAACTTGATAGCAAATATAGATACCCCAAATGATACAATACATCCAAGCATCAGGAAACCGAACTCTGCCGCTGAAAATGCAAATCCAAATTTCAACAGCTTCAGAAGGCTTGCTCCGAACATAACCGGAATCGCAAGGAAAAATGTAAATTCCGCCGCTGTCTCTCTGGATACTCCGATCAGCAGCGCTCCTACGATTGTCGCACCGGATCTTGAAGTTCCCGGAATCAATGCAAGCATCTGGAACACACCGATCCACAACAGCATCTTCAGTGTAAGCTGTGAAATCCTGGTAACCTTTGGCTGCTTTCCTCTGTGCTTATCTTCTATTATAATAAACAACACACCATATACGATCAGCATGATTGCAACCGGCACCGGTTTATAAAAAATCGCATCCAGATAATCATTAAACAATAAGCCCACAATCGCTGCCGGAACTGACGCGATCGCCACTTTAATCCACATCTGCCAGGTCAACATCTTCTGACGTTCGGATTTTCTTGGTGAAAACGGATTCAATTTGTGGAAATAGAGCACCACAACAGCCATGATCGCACCAAGTTGGATCACTACGTCAAACATTTCCATAAACGCATCACTGAGTCCCGGCTTCAATACGCTGCCGACCAGAATCAGATGGCCGGTACTGCTGACCGGAAGCCATTCGGTGATTCCTTCTACGATACCCAGGATCACAACTTTAATAAAATCTAACATATCTGCCTCCTTTTATTCACATCTGCCAGATACTACCTCAATACAAATTTTTCAATTGCTTTTGCAACGCCATGCTCATCATTGGTCACAGTGATATAGTCTGCTGCTTCTTTGATCTCATCAATACCATTCTCCATAGCCACACCAAAACCGACTCTGCGAATCATATCCATATCATTAGAACCATCACCAAATGCCATGATCTCATCCTTCTTAATACCAAGGATCTCTCCCAGCTTCAAAAGCGCGATACCCTTCTGTGCATCTTCCCCGTTCGCTTCAATATTATTGCCTAACGCACTGGTAACGGCCGCTCCCTGAACCTTCTCTTTTACTTCTTTCATTGCCAGATCTCTTGTTTCTGTATCGCGAAACAGTGCCTGCAGCTTATCCACTGCCATCTTTTTCTCATGGAACATAGCTTCCACATCCGGCACCCGGCGTCTGGTAGTACGCATATATTCAATCATCGGCTTAATCGGCATATATTCCTCAATACGCTCTACCATATCCGCAGTTGCATAACCGAATCCCTCATAATACACTTCCCTGTATGTATCGTATTTTGCAAAGATCTCCAGCAATTCCTTACCTTTTTCATATGGAAGCAATGCTTCATGCAGAACTTTATCCTCCTGCACGTCTACTACTCTGGCACCGTTAGCTGTGACTGCATATCGGATGCCAGGAAGTGCCATAACTGGCTTTGGTATACCGGTCAGCGGTCTTCCCGTCGCCGGAAGAATGATCACGCCCTGCTCAACAGCTTCCCTCATGACGTCCCGTGTATAATCACTGATCTCCTTATTACTGTTTAACAGCGTTCCATCCAGGTCAAAACCGATCATCTTAATGTTTCGTTTCATCATAAGTCAATAATTCCTTCCCGTCTCGCGTAAATAAATACATATCTGTATTGATTTTGTTCGTCCCCATTGTATATGCCTGTTCCGCATGTGTTTTCATCGTTTCTATTGCTTTTGGCTGAGACAGCGGTGCAAACAACACCGTATCTGTACGTGGTGCCATAATCAGCAGATCGTCCTGCAATTTCTCCGCGCATACATTCCAGATATGCTGGAAGCACAGGGAACTTGCCTCATGCTTACCATCTGCCAGAATTGAAAATGCTCCATACATGGTATTACCGATTACAAATTCCACGTCCCGCACCAAATTCTCGCATGCCTGATGATATAATGCCGGTATATCACATTCCGGCGGAAGCATATTATCTTTAATGACTTCATATGTTTCTTCGCCTCTCTTTATGACAAACAGGATCTTCAAAGCACCTACAAATTCAATTAATGGTGTATCTTTCTCGGATATATTCTTACCATTCAATGTCTCAGGCAGTGATAATGTGCTTGACACCCACGGATAAATCTGCTCCTTAATATTATTATACAGATAATGTTCTTCTTCGTATTTCTTCATAACTGGCTCCTTTGCCATAATATTTTTATTTAACATTTCCACTATACCAAAAAAACACGAAGAAAGCAATAAATCCACGCATCCGTATAAATATCTTAATAAATATACAATGCGTGAATCTATTGCTTTATTTTGTTATGATGCTGTAAATTGATTAACCTTCGTAGTATGCTTTCAGGTACATTGCTTTAATCTCTTTAAACAGAGGATATCTTGGGTTAGCACCTGTACACTGGTCATTGAATGCATTCTCTACCATTTCATCCAATGTAGCGAGGAAATCTTCTTCCTTAACACCGTAATCTTTAATTGTTCTCTTGATTCCAACTTTTGCCTTCAAGTCTGCGATTGCTTTGATGAAGTTCTCAAATACTTCATCATCATTCTTTCCTGTTACTCCGCAGAATCTTCCAAATTCAGCATATCTCTCTTTAGCCTTCGGATATGGATACTGAGAGAATGTTCCCATCTTAGCCGGTGCCGGATCTGCATTAAAGCGCATTACATGTTCAATCAGCAATGCATTAGCAATACCGTGTGGCAGGTGGTGATATGCACCAAGCTTGTGTGCCATAGAGTGGCATACTCCCAGGAATGCATTGGCAAATGCCATACCAGCCATTGTAGATGCATTAGCCATTCCTTCTCTTGCGATCGGATCAGCAGCGCCCTTCTCATATGCATCTGGCAAATATGTGAAGATGTTCTTACCAGCTTTGAGAGCCAGACCATCTGTATAATCAGTAGCCATGATAGATACATATGCTTCCAGAGCATGTGTCAGGGCATCGATACCTGACGCACTGGTCAGTCCCTTCGGCTGAGTCATCATGAAGTCTGTATCTACGATTGCCATGTTCGGCAGAAGCTCGTAGTCAGCGATCGGCCATTTTGTACCTGTGTCTGCATCTGTGATGATTGCAAACGGTGTAACCTCAGAACCTGTACCTGATGAAGTAGGAATTGCTACCAACATAGCTTTCTCGCCCATCTTCGGGAATGTGTATACTCTCTTACGGATATCCATGAAGTCCATAGCCAGATCTTCAAAGTTGCACTCCGGATGCTCGTACATCAGCCACATGATCTTCGCTGCATCCATTGCTGAACCACCACCAAGTGCAATGATCACATCTGGTCCAAATGCTTTCAGCTGATCCAGACCTTTTCTTGCGATCTGCAATGTCGGGTCTGGTGCTACCTCATAGAAGCATGCGTGCTGGATACCCATTTTATCAAGCTTATCTGTGATCGGAGATGTCATTCCGCTGCTGAACAGGAATCCGTCAGTTACGATAAATGCCTTCGTCTTGTTATAGTAATTCTTCAGCTCATCCAGCGCAACCGGCAGGCATCCTTTCTTAAAGTATACTTTCTGAGGTGTTCTGAACCACAGCATATTCTCTCTCCTTTCAGCAACCGTCTTAACATTTAACAGATGTTTTACTCCTACGTTCTCTGATACAGAGTTACCGCCGTAAGAACCACAGCCCAGAGTCAGAGATGGAGCTAATCCAAAGTTGTAAAGGTCACCGATACCACCCTGTGAAGAAGGTGTATTTACCAAAATACGACAGGTCTTCATGCGATCTGCATGTTCTGCCATTTTTTCTTTTTCACTTACATTTATATAAAGGGAAGATGTATGTCCGTATCCACCATCAGCAACAAGCTGTTCTGCCATCTGAAGCGCGGTTTCAAAATCTTTTGCTTTATAAAGAGCAAGTACAGGAGATAATTTCTCATGTGCGAATGGCTCTTCTACGTTAACAGAAGTTACTTCACCGATCAGGATCTTCGTATCTTCCGGAACTTCAAATCCAGCCAGCTTAGCGATCTCTGCCGCAGGCTGTCCTACGATCTTAGGATTAACGCTTCCTGCAGGTGTCAGGATAATCTCACGAACCATATCCAGTTCTTTCTTGTTCAGTACATGGCATCCTCTCTTAATGAATTCTTTCTTCACATCATCATAAATGTCAGCCAGTGCTGTAACAGACTGTTCAGATGCACAGATCATGCCATTGTCAAATGTCTTAGAATGGATAACTGAGTACACTGCTGTCTGAATATCACAGCTTGAGTCCATGATAACAGGTGTATTACCAGGTCCAACACCGATGGCCGGTTTTCCTGAAGAGTAAGCTGCCTTTACCATTCCAGGACCTCCTGTTGCAAGAATTACATCTGCGTTAGCCATGATCAGCCCAGACATCTCAACCGTAGGTTCTTCCAGACATTCTACAATGCCTTCCGGTGCTCCTGCCTTAACAGCTGCTTCATATACCAGCATTGCGGCTGCTCTCGTAGATTTCTTAGCACGTGGATGTGGACTGATGATAATCGCATTTCTTGTTTTTAATGCAATAAGTGTTTTAAAAATTGCTGTTGATGTCGGGTTTGTTGTAGGAATAATAGCTCCAACCAGACCAACCGGCTCTGCAATCTTCTTAATTCCGTATGAGTTATCTTCTTCAATCACACCACAGGTTTTGGTTCTCTTATACTGATTGTATGTATATTCTGCTGCGTAATGATTCTTGATAACCTTATCTTCTACGATTCCCATTCCTGTCTCTTTGGCTGCCATCTTTGCCAGTGGAATACGTGCCTTATTAGCTGCCATAGCCGCCTCGAAAAAAATCTTATCTACCTGCTCCTGTGTGTATGTAGCAAATATCTTCTGGGCCTCTTTCATCTTGGCCATCTTCTGCTCCAACCATTCAGCGGTATTTACCTCTGGTTCTGCCACTGCCTGTTTTACTTCTTTTGCCATAACTATATCCTCCCTTGTGTAGAAATCGTCTTGCTTTAACTGTCTCCAAGTATATCCCTCCGTTAATTAATTGTCAATTAAAAGTGATATATTTTTAACGAATTTGTGAATATATTCAAACATTTATAACATTTCAAGATTTCATTGTGAGTTTTTCACAAAATGCATGGAGAGAAATACTATAGTATTTTTATATAGCAAAAACTTATTTGATAACTCATCATTATTGTGTGTACAATTAAATCACTTACTATTTCTAATACAGATAATTTTTTGTTATATTTATAACATTCATAAGCTATTTTCCTAACCCTGCAGAATACCTTTTTATCTGATATTTAAGCACAATACACAAAGAAAACGCACCCTGATTTCTCAGAGTGCGTCTATATGCTTTCTGTTCTATATCGTTATTATACAAGCTCAAGAAGAACTTCCATAGCTGCGTCACCTTTACGGAGACCAATCTTAACGATTCTTGTGTAACCACCGTTACGATTCTCATACTTAGGTGCAATCTCGTCAAACAGCTTAGCTACGAGATCAACTTCCTTAGTATTTTTCTTTCTTCCAGCTCCCTGTGCAGGAACTTCTGTTACAGGGTAGAGAACTTTAAGCATTTCTCTTCTGGCATGCAGTCTTGAAGGCATATCTTTCTTGATTGTCTTCTCAACTTCGTCGTATACAGTTACTTTCTTACCGTCTACAACTTCTTTAACTCTCTTACCATCTTTGTCTTTACGAGCAACTTTAGCCTTAACAGTTACTTCTTCGTAATTGTCTTTTTCTCTAACAGCCATAGCGATCAGACCTTCAGCAACTTTGCGGATCTCTTTTGCTTTCGCTTCTGTTGTAACGATCTTACCGTTGTTCAGAAGTGCTGTTACCTGGTTTCTGATTAATGCTTTTCTCTGGCTTGATGTTCTGCCGAGCTTTCTATACTTTGCCATCTCTTATTTCCTCCATTTTGACACTTGGTTATGCATTCATCGGGCTTACTAGCCAAATGCGATATCACGCTCTTTGGTCTTACTGATACCTTGGTTTATATTTACGTAAGGGCGGAATTCTATTCCTCTCCCTGGCTGAGTTCGAGACCCAACTCTTTTAACTTTGCTAATACTTCTTCCAGAGACTTGCGACCAAGGTTACGTACCTTCATCATGTCTTCTGGTGTTCTGTTTGTAAGTTCCTCTACTGTATTGATTCCCGCTCTCTTCAGGCAGTTGTAAGAACGAACAGACAACTCAAGTTCATCAATGCTCATCTCAAGCACTTTTTCCTTCTCATCGTCTTCTTTTTCGATCATTACTTCTGCAGACTGAGCTACCTCAGACAGGTCTACAAACAGTTTCAGATGCTCACTTAATACCTTTGCTGCCAAACTTACAGCCTCATCCGGAAGCAGAGTTCCGTTTGTCCAAACATCTAATGTCAGTTTGTCAAAGTCTGTAATCTGACCAACACGTGTATTCTCCACAGTAAGGTTAACGCGCTCTACCGGTGTATAGATAGAATCAATCGGAATCACTGCGATTGGCAGGTCCTCTGTCTTATTCTTATCTGCACTCACATATCCACGACCCTTTGTAATGGTAAGTTCCATATACAGCTTGCTGTCAGCTCCACCATTCAATGTAGCAATAACAGTCTCAGGATTCATGATCTCAATGTCTGAATCCACCTGGATATCTGCGCCTGTTACCACACCTTCACCTTCGAACTCAATGTAAGCAGTCTTTGGTTCGTCAGTTTCTGATGTGTTCTTGATCGCCAGTGATTTCAGGTTCATAACGATCTCTGTAACATCTTCTTTTACACCCGGGATGGAACTGAACTCATGCAGTACTCCATCAATCTTAATCTGGCTGATTGCAGCACCAGGAAGTGAAGAAAGCATGATCCTTCTGAGAGAATTTCCAAGTGTTGTACCATATCCTCTTTCCAAAGGCTCTACAACAAATCTTCCATATCTCTTGTCATCTGAAATCTCGGTTATCTCGATATTTGGTTTATTAAAATCAAACACTATA
Source organism: Dorea ammoniilytica (assembly GCF_025567415.1). Lineage (NCBI taxonomy): Bacteria > Bacillati > Bacillota > Clostridia > Lachnospirales > Lachnospiraceae > Dorea > Dorea ammoniilytica. The sequence goes on along the minus strand of NZ_JAOQJV010000002.1, from coordinate 234,277 downwards.
TAGTCCCTCCTTGTGGGATGAATACCTAAATCTTATTATTTAGAATACAACTCGACGATCAGCATCTCGTCAACCGGAACATCAATCTCATCACGAGTAGGAAGTTCCTTAACTGTAGCTTTCAGGTTCTCCTGATCTGCTTCAATCCATCCTGGAACGAGACGTCCTGCTGTTACCTCAAGGATATCTTTGTATCTCTGAGATCCTTTGCATTTCTCTTTGATTTCGATCACATCACCGGCTTTTACAAGGTAAGATGGGATGTTTACCTGCTTACCATTCACTGTAACATGCTTGTGGTCAACGATCTGACGAGCCTCACGACGTGTTCTAGCAAGACCCATACGGAATACTACGTTATCAAGTCTGCTCTCAAGCAGGATCATCAGGTTAGGACCTGTCATACCCGGCTGACGCTGAGCTTTCTCGAAATAGTTTCTGAAAGGTTTCTCAAGTACGCCGTAGATGAACTTAGCTTTCTGTTTCTCACGCAGCTGAAGACCGTACTCGCTCATTTTTCTATTAGATCTCTTTAACTGTCTGTTAGACTTTTTATCAATTCCCAAATATACCGGATCCATTCCGAGGGAACGGCATCTCTTAAGAACCGGAACTCTATTTACTGCCATGTTCTATATATCCTCCTAATTATTTCGCCAATTTATGGTTATCAATGTTTCGACTAGACTCTTCTGCGCTTCGGCGGACGGCATCCGTTGTGCGGTACCGGTGTTACGTCTCTGATGCTTGTTACATCAATTCCGCATGCCTGAAGTGCTCTGATTGCTGCTTCTCTTCCTGAACCAGGTCCCTTTACAAATACGTCTACTGTCTTCAAACCATGAATTAATGCTGCCTTAGCTGCTGTCTCAGCTGCCATCTGTGCTGCATATGGAGTAGATTTCCTTGAACCTTTAAATCCAAGACCACCAGCACTTGCCCATGAAAGAGCATTACCCTGTGCATCTGTTAATGTAACAATTGTGTTGTTGAAAGATGACTGGATATGTGCCTGTCCGTGTTCAACGTTTTTCTTGACACGTTTTTTTGTCACTTTTTTTGTAACTTTCTTTGCCATAATAAAACTAACCTACACTTTCCTTAACTTATTTTTTCTTATTAGCTACTGTTCTCTTAGGACCTTTTCTTGTTCTTGCATTGGTCTTTGTCTTCTGACCACGAACCGGAAGTCCTTTTCTGTGACGGATACCTCTGTAGCATCCGATCTCCTGTAATCTCTTGATGTTCAGAGCGATCTCTCTACGAAGATCACCTTCTACAACCTGAGTTTCATCGATTACTGCACTGATCTTCTTAACGTCTTCGTCTGTCAGATCTCTGCAGCGAATGTCAGGATCAACTCCTGCTTCTGTCAAAATACGAGTTGCACTTGTTCTACCGATTCCGTAGATATAAGTCAATCCGATCTCAACACGTTTGTCTCTTGGTAAGTCTACACCTGCAATACGAGCCATGTGATTTTTCCTCCATTTTTCCTTGTTGTTTTGGTTGTCGAAATGCACATCTCGCCTCCGCTTTGCTGCGGCTCGATGATGGGCTGGCGCCCTATTTCGTCCTCGAATTCTGCCGTTTTGCAAGCAAGCTTGCAACGTCAGTCTTCCTCGGACTCAGCATTTCTCCCTGTTGTTTCATATTGTCTTTAATAGGGGAACTCCTGGTTCCCAGGCGTGTTCGGTATCACGCCCTTTCCGGCCACCGGTCTTGTCCCGGTAATGACGAGCCGGCATTAGAAGCAATATACGAGGACTTCACCGGCTTTGGTGCTTCCTTGTATATTAAATAGCTTACACGCCGCCTGGCGTATCTGCTATCAGCCGCCTAATTCACTCCAAAATTCATAAATGCATCTCAAATAATAGTGTTCAATGCCTATCCCTGACGCTGTTTATGCTTTGGATTTTCGCAAATAATACGAACGCTTCCTTTTCTTTTGATTACTTTGCACTTTTCGCAAATTGGTTTTACTGATGATCTAACCTTCACGGGGATCCTCCTTTCATCCATTGCTTTGCCTTTAGTTTCTTTGCTTTGTGTGCCTTTAAAATTGCATAACGAAATAAAAGCACCCAAAAACGTGCTTACATATTATAGCATCACTAATATTACTACGTCAATACTTTTTTTATTTATCTCTCCAGATAATTCTTCCCTTAGATAAATCGTACGGTGACAATTCAAGTGTTACCTTATCTCCCGGAAGAATCTTGATAAAGTTCATTCTCAGTTTACCACTGATGTGTGCGAGAACCTGGTGTCCATTCTCAAGTTCTACCTGAAACATCGCATTTGGAAGTTTCTCTACAACTGTTCCTTCAATTTCAATTACGTCAGCCTTTGACATATCTTATATCCTCCTAATTCTCTTCCCTGTTATATTCTTTCAATATCCGTTTGATCTGAACATCATTCATTGTCTCGATCGGATATTCCCGGTTAATGATCTGCAAATGTTTGAACTTCTTTTTCTTCGGATTGGCAAGTGTCCGGATCCTGCCATCACAGACCAGCACATATGCGTCCGCGCTTTCTACTATTATATATACCTTTCCGGTATCGTGTCCGGCTTTTGACCTTACCAACATTCCTTTTCTATATCTGTCCATATATTCCTCGCTTCTTCCGCACTACGGTGTATCTTCCGTCAAGGACAGAATGCGTGGTTCACCGTCTGTGATTAATATGGTATTTTCATAATGCGCTGACAGGCTGCGATCTCTGGTCACTACTGTCCAGTCATCATCCATCCAGTCAACTTCCCAGCTTCCGGCATTGATCATCGGCTCAACTGCCAGCGTCATACCGGCTTTCAGAAGCACACCTTTACGATTCATCTCGTAATTCGGAATCTCAGGTGCTTCGTGAAGTGCTGTCCCGATTCCATGTCCGCACAGATCTCTTACTACCCCATAGCCTCGTTCTTCAGCATATCTGCCAATAGCTCCGGAGATATCAAATAAATGATTGCCTTCTTTCGCATATTTTATGCCTTCAAAAAAGCTTTCTCTGGTAACTCTGATCAAATCCTCGGCTTCTTTACTGACCTCGCCCACTGCGTGAGTTCTGGCAGCATCAGAATGGTAGCCTTTGTAAATGACTCCTGCATCCAGGCTGACTATATCGCCCTCTTTGATAATACGGTCAGCTGACGGTATTCCATGGACGACCTCTTCATTCAATGATACACAGATAGATGCCGGATAGCCATTATAATTAAGGAAAGAAGGGATACATCCGTATCCCCTTATAATCTCCTCACCCAATCGGTCAATATCCAGGGTACTCATTCCAGGGTGCAATGCCTTACCAAGTTCCTGATGTACCTGACTCAGGATACGTCCTGCTTCAGCCATCAGTTCAATTTCTCTAGGTGATTTTACGGTAATCGGCATAACTTATGCTCCCAGAAATTCCGTAATTGCGCGGAATACATCATCAATATCTACAGTTCCATCTACTGTACGGAGGATTCCCTGACTGGTATAGTAGTCAATTAACGGCTGTGTCTGATCATGGTATACATTCAGTCTCTTCTGAACTGTCTCCGGCTTATCATCATCTCTGAGGATCAGCTCTCCGCCACAGGTATCACAGATACCTTCCTTCTTGGTCGGAGCATATACCATATGATATGTAGCACCACATGTCACGCATGCTCTTCTTCCGCCCATACGTTTTACAATGTTCTCATCCGGTACATTTACATCAATTGCAAAATCTACCTTCTGTCCCATTTTCTCAAGAGCTTCCGTCAATGCTTCAGCCTGAGGAATCGTACGCGGGAAACCGTCCAGAACATAACCATTCTCACAGTCATCCTGATTGACACGGTCAACTACCAAGTCAACTACCAGTTCATCCGGAACAAGAAGTCCCTGATCCATGTAGGTCTTAGCCTTTTTTCCAAGCTCTGTTCCGTTCTTAATATTGGCGCGGAAAATATCTCCTGTAGAAATATGCGGAATTCCGTATTTTGCAGCAATTTTCTTAGCCTGTGTTCCTTTACCTGCACCAGGTGCACCCAGCATAATGATCTTCATGCTATACACATCCTCCTTTATAGTATTTTAACCCGCGAAATAATCCGCAGGTCAAAATGCTTAGTTATTTAAAAATCCTTTGTAATTGCGAACGAGCATCTGCGACTCAATCTGCTTCAATGTCTCCAGTATAACACTGACGATAATGATAAGGGAAGTACCACCAAATGATACTTTTGCTCCCAGCCATCCATTAAACAGGATTGGCACAAACTGAATGATTACCAGTCCGACTGCGCCCATAAAAATGACGTAATTCAGAATTCTGGTCAAATACTCGACCGTTGGACGTCCCGGTCTGATACCTGGGACAAATCCACCGCTCTTCTTCATATTATTTGCAATCTCCATCGGGTTAAATGTGATGGAGGTATAAAAATAAGCGAAGAATACGGTTAATATAATGTATACAACCAGTCCCCAGGAATACTTAATATTCTGTGGGTTACACCAGTTGCTCTGATTCATTCCTCGAAGAATCTCGCTTCCAATTCCGCTTCCGTTACCTTTTCCAAGGAAAGATGCGATTACAATCGGAAACTGCATCAGAGAAGAAGCAAAGATAATAGGAATAACTCCGGCAGTATTAATCTTCATAGGAATATGAGTTGACTGACCGCCATAAGTTCTTCTACCCTGCATCTTCTGTGAATACTGCACGGCAATTCTGCGTTCTCCATCCTGAAGAATAACAACCATTACAACAAGAACCAGGATAATTGCTGCAATAATAATTGCTGCAAGCCCGCCCTTAGCAATAGTCTTACCTTTTACAAAACGTTCAAACAGTGTGTTCAGATCACTAGGAACACGTGAAAGGATATTAATCAACAATACGATTGAAATACCATTTCCAACACCATTCTCTGTGATACGCTCACCAATCCACATCAGAAGTGCGGATCCGCCAGTCAGCGTTAATACAACAATTGCTGCATTTACAAAATTGTATTCCTGAAGCAGACCCTGACGTCCAAAACCAATTGCCATAGCAGTTGATTCCATCAATGCCAGAGCTACTGTGAGGTATCTTGTAAAAGATGCGATCTTCTTTCTTCCATCTTCGCCCTCGCGCTGCATTTCCTCTAACTTAGGAATTGCAATTGTGAGCAACTGAATGATGATAGATGAAGTAATGTATGGTGTAATACTCAGAGCAAATACTGACATCTGCTCAAAAGATCCACCGGTGAATGCGTTAAAAAAGTTAAACGCATCCCCCGTGTTCTGTGCAAAAAAGTTTTTAATATAGTCCGGGTTTACACCTGGAGTCGGCAGCTGTGATCCTAAACGAACCACAACCAGCATCATGAAGGTGTAAAAGATTTTCTTTCGAATATCTTCAATCTGAAATGCCCGCCGAACTGTTTTGAACATTAGATCACCTCTGCTTTTCCACCAAGAGCCTCAATCTTAGCTGCCGCACCGGCACTAAATGCATTTGCCTGAACTGTAAGTTTCTTTGTCAGTTCACCGTTACCAAGAATCTTAACGCCATCTCTTGGGTTCTTAACGATTCCTGCTTCGATCAATGTCTCTACTGAAACTACAGCATCATTATCAAATACTTCCAGAGCACTTACATTAATTCCAACGATTGTCTTAGAATTTCTGTTAGTGAATCCTCTCTTAGGAATTCTTCTGTACAGTGGCATCTGTCCGCCTTCGAAACCAGGTCTTGTGCCGCCTGAACGAGCTTTCTGACCCTTGTGTCCCTTACCTGCAGTCTTACCATTTCCAGAACCATGTCCACGTCCTCTTCTGAAGTTATCGCTCTGCTTTGCTCCGTCAGCTGGTCTTAAATTAGATAAGTCCATCGTGACACCTCCTTACTCAATATAAATTAATTAAGCTTCCTCAACTTTTACCAGGTGCTGTACCTGTTTGATCATACCTCTTGTAGCAGCGTTGTCCGGAAGTTCAACAGTCTTGTTAACCTTCTTCAGTCCAAGAGCTTCTACAGTCTTCTTATGCTTCGGTACAGCGCCGATTGTAGATTTTACTAATGTGATTTTCAAATTTGCCATTTCGGTTCTACCTCCTTATTAGCCTAAGATCTCTTCGATGGATTTTCCACGAAGCTTAGCCACTTCTTCTGGAGTCTTAACCTCTTTCAGACCTTCAATAGTAGCAAGAACTACGTTCTGCTTATTGTTAGATCCGAGAGATTTTGTACGGATGTTCTTAATACCTGCCATCTCGATAACGGCACGTGCCGGACCACCGGCGATAACTCCAGTACCTTCAGGTGCCTTCTTCAGTAATACTGAAGCGCTTCCGAATTTACCGATCAAATCATGTGTAATACTTCCATTTTCATCTAATGCTACAGAAATAAGCTTCTTAGCTGCATCCTCTTTTCCTTTGCGGATAGCTTCCGGAATTTCGGTTGCCTTTCCTAAGCCTGCACCAACATGGCCGTTACCATCGCCAACAACTACTAAAGCTGTGAATCTCATATTACGACCACCCTTAACAACCTTGGTAACACGCTTAATTGATACTACTTTTTCTGTTAATTCTAATGAACTAGCATCAATACGTTCCTGTTTCATGTGTGCTCCTCCTTCTAGAAATTCAAACCAGCTTCTCTTGCTGCGTCTGCTAATGCTTTAATCTTTCCATGATAAACGAATCCGCCTCTGTCAAAGACTACGTCCTTAACGCCCTTTTCAAGTGCTCTCTCAGCGATCACTTTTCCAAGGTATGCAGCAGCTTCTACATTGTTGGTCTTTTCCAGATTGGCTTTCACATCTTTCTGAAGAGTGGAAGCGGATACCAGAGTCTTTCCAACTGTGTCATCAATAACCTGAGCATACATGTGATTATTGCTTCTGAATACTGCTAAACGCGGGCATTCAGGTGTACCGCTGAAACGGTTACGTATTTTCATGTGCTTTTTAACACGAATTTCGCTTCTTGATTTCTTGCTAACCATTATCTCTCACCCTCCTTAATTATTTTTTACCTGTCTTACCAACTTTACGTCTGATTACTTCATCAGCATACTTGATTCCCTTGCCCTTATATGGCTCCGGTCTTCTCTTGTCTCTGATCTCAGCCGCATACTGGCCAACTTTTTCTTTATCGATACCCTGAACAGTGATCTTATTCTGTCCTTCCAGAACAGTCTCAAGACCTTCTGGATCGATCATCTCAACTGGGTGAGAGTATCCAAGGCTCAGAGTCAGTTTATTTCCTGATTTAGCCGCTCTATAACCAACACCGTTTACTTCCAGAACTTTCTTGTATCCTTCGGTAACACCAACAACCATGTTATTGATCAGTGTTCTTGTAAGACCATGAAGAGATTTCATCTTCTTCAGATCGTTTGGTCTTGTTACTACGATGGTCTCGCCTTCCTGCTTGATTTCCATCTCTACTGGAAGCTCTTTTGTAAGAGTTCCCTTAGGACCTTTAACGGTCACTACATTATTCTCTGCGATTTCAACAGTTACTCCTGCTGGAATTGCGATTGGCAGTCTTCCGATACGTGACATTGCCTTTCCTCCTTAACTTAGATTCTCGGAGCAGTCTTGGCTGCTCTGTTTTCAGTTACTGTGAGCACTTAACGCTCTATATTCAAGGAAGTTCTTTTCACTAAGCTCGAAAACACCTCGCTAAGTTCAAAGAACGACCTCGCACTAAGTTCAAGCTGAGCCTTTCGGCTCGCTTTCACTAAGTTGCTTTCGGCCTACCATACAAATGCAAGTACTTCTCCACCTACACCGGCTTTTCTAGCCTCTTTGTCTGTGATTACGCCCTGATTTGTAGAAATGATAGCTGTTCCAAGTCCTCCAAGAACTTTAGGAAGCTCTTCGCAGTTAGCGTATACACGCAGACCTGGCTTAGAGATTCTCTTAAGACCTGTAATAACTTTATCATTCTTGTCAACACCATACTTCAGTGTTACGCGGATTGTCTTGAACGCTCCGTCTTCTACGATGTCATATTTTGCGATATATCCTTCATTTACCAGAATATCAGCGATTGCGATCTTCATCTTAGATGCAGGAATATCTACTGTATCATGTTTAGCAGTATTCGCATTACGAATTCTTGTAAGCATATCTGCAATTGGATCACTCATAGTCATGGATCTGTATCCTCCTTTTCTAATGTTTACCAGCTAGCTTTCTTTACGCCTGGGATCTGTCCCTTGTAAGCCAGTTCGCGGAAGCAAACACGGCAGATTCCATATTTTCTCAAATACGCATGTGGACGTCCGCAGATTCTGCAACGGCTGTATTCTCTTGTAGAGAATTTTGGTTTGCGCTGCTGTTTGATTTTCATTGCTGTCTTAGCCATAATTTACCTCCTTATTTTGTGAATGGCATGTTGAACTGTTTCAGCAGTTCTCTTGCTTCTTCGTCAGTCTTAGCAGTTGTTACGAAGATAACATCCATTCCTCTAACCTTATCTACCTTATCGTACTCGATCTCTGGGAAGATAAGCTGCTCTTTGATACCAAGAGCGTAATTTCCTCTTCCGTCAAATGCATTCGGATTAACACCTCTGAAGTCACGTACACGTGGAAGAGCAAGGTTAACCAGACGGTCAACGAACTCGTACATCTTATCTCCTCTTAAGGTAGTCTTGCATCCAATTGCCATGCCCTCTCTGATCTTGAAGTTAGCCACTGACTTCTTAGCCTTACAAACAACGGCTTTCTGTCCTGTGATCTTCTCCATATCAGCGATTGCTGAATCTAAAGCTTTTGCATTATCTTTTGCTTCACCAACACCCATGTTGATAACAACTTTATCGAGTTTTGGTACTTCCATAATATTCTTATAACCGAACTTCTTGATCATTGCATCAACGATCTCGTTCTGGTACTGTTCTTTTAATCTGCTACTCAAAGCTCTGGACCTCCTTCCTCAAATTAATCAATTACTTCGCCTGTTTTCTTAGCAACACGAACCTTCTTGTCGCCATCCATCTTGAAACCGATTCTTGTAGCTTCACCTTTGTGAAGGTACATAACGTTAGATGCGTCGATCGGTCCTTCCTGGTGAATGATTCCACCATTCTGGTTAGCCATACTTGGTTTTGTGTGCTTTGTCAGCATATTGACGCCTTCGACAAGGACTGTTCCATTTTTATGATTAACAGCGATAACTTTGCCTTCTTTATCTTTATCTTTTCCGGCAATTACTTTAACCATATCGCCTTTTTTGATTTTCATTGTCGCCATTTGTGATCGCACCTCCTTAAAGTACTTCCGGAGCTAAGGAAACAATCTTCATAAACTGTTTGTCACGAAGCTCTCTCGCTACTGGCCCAAAGATACGGGTTCCTCTTGGGTTCTTATCGTCTCTAATAATTACAGCAGCATTTTCATCAAAACGGATGTAAGATCCGTCTTTACGACGAGTACCTTTTACAGTACGAACAACTACAGCTTTCACAACGTCGCCTTTTTTAACAACGCCGCCTGGTGTTGCATCTTTAACAGTTGCAACAATAACGTCGCCAATGCTTGCATATCTTCTGGTTGAGCCGCCAAGCACGCGGATGCAAAGTAACTCTTTAGCACCTGTATTATCCGCTACTTTCAATCTGCTTTCTTGCTGTATCATTGCAGGTTTCCCTCCTTATACTATTTCGCTTTTTCCATAACTTCGACAAGTCTCCATCTCTTATCCTTAGAGATTGGCTTTGTCTCCATAACTTTAACAATATCTCCGATGTTGCATGTGTTCTCTTCATCGTGAGCTTTTAATTTATAAGTTCTTTTTACAATCTTGTTGTAAAGTGGATGTTTCACATGATTTTCTACAGCAACTACGATAGTCTTATCCATCTTATTGCTGACAACTTTGCCTACACGTGTTTTTCTAAGATTTCTTTCCACGACATTTACTCCTTTCTTTAAGAAGCTAATTAACCTCTCTGTGTCTCAGTGATCACAGTCTGGATTCTTGCGATATTCTTTCTAACTTCTTTGATTCTGCTGGTATTGTCTAACTGGTTTGTTGCGTTCTGGAATCTCAGGTTAAAGAGTTCCTTTTTAGCAGCTACTAATTCTTCATTCAGCTCTGCAGCTGATTTTGTCTTTAAATCTTCTACAAATGCATTAATTTTCACTGTTATCACCGCCTTCTAAGTCTGCGCGAGAAACGATTTTACATTTACAAGGTAATTTGTGTGTAGCAAGACGAAGTGCCTCTCTTGCAACTTCCTCAGATACGCCTGCGATCTCGAACATTACGCGGCCTGGCTTCACAACTGCTACCCAGTACTCAAGGGTACCTTTACCGGAACCCATACGTGTTTCAGCTGGTTTTGTAGTTACTGGTTTATCTGGGAAAATCTTAATCCAAACTTTACCACCACGCTTGATATAACGAGTCATAGCAACACGGGCAGCCTCGATCTGGTTAGATCTGATCCAACAAGGTTCTGTTGCAACAATACCAAATTCACCATATGAAAGAGTGTTTCCACGAAGAGCTTTTCCTTTCATGGATCCACGGAACTGTTTACGACGTTTAACTCTTTTTGGCATTAACATGATTATCTATCTCCTTCCTTAGCTGTTTTTTCCGGAAGAACTTCGCCTTTGTAAATCCATACCTTAACACCAACTTTTCCGTAAGTTGTATTGGCCTCAGCGAATCCGTAGTCAATGTCTGCTCTCAGTGTCTGAAGCGGGATTGTTCCCTCACTGTAGAACTCTGTACGAGCCATATCAGCTCCACCCAGACGTCCTGAAACAGATGTCTTCACACCAAGTGCTCCGGACTTCATTGTTCTGGACATGCAAGACTTCATAGCACGTCTGAACGAAATACGATTCTCCAGCTGCAGTGCAATGTTCTCAGCTACGAGCTGAGCGTCTTTGTCAGGTCTCTTAACTTCTTTGATATCTACAATTAACTTCTTGTCTGTGTAGTTAGCAAGTTCAGCTTTTACTTTTTCGATCTCAGAACCGCCCTTACCGATAACTACGCCCGGTTTAGCAGTGTAAATGCTGATCTTGATGCGGTCAGATGCTCTTTCGATCTCAATCTTAGAAACACCAGCGCTATATAATTTCTTCTTAAGAAATGTTCTGATTTCATGGTCTTCTACAAGGTAATCTGCGAATTCCTTCTCAGCATACCACTTAGAGTCCCAATCCTTGATAACACCGACTCTTAAGCCATGAGGATTAACTTTCTGTCCCATGATTGCCCTCCTTATCTTTCATCCAGTACCAGTGTAATGTGGCTCATTCTCTTTTCGATTCTGTAAGCTCTACCCTGGGCTCTAGGTCTGATTCTCTTCATTGTTGGTCCTTTATTTGCATAAGCTTCTGCAATGTAAAGGTTATCAGCGCTCATACCGTTGTTGTTCTCAGCGTTTGCGATTGCTGACTCTAATAATTTCTTTATTAAGCTTGAAGCATATCTTGGATTGTAAGTTAAAATACCAAGTGCTGTCTGTACATCCTTACCTCTGATGGCATCCAATACGAAGCATGCTTTCTGAACTGACACTCTAGCGTAAGATAACTTTGCTGAAGGTCTTGTGTCCTTGTTAGCATTTCTTTCTCTCTTGATCTGGGATCTATGTCCTTTAGCCATGGATGAACCCTCCTTTCAAATACTGTTAATTATCTAACTTTAGATTTCTTTTCGTCTTTTCCGTGTCCTCTGTATGTTCTGGTTGCAACAAACTCTCCAAGCTTGTGTCCAACCATATCTTCTGTCACATACACCGGTACGTGTTTTCTTCCGTCATGAACGGCGATTGTATGTCCAACCATGCTTGGGAAGATTGTAGAACGACGAGACCAGGTCTTGATAACTGACTTGTCGCCAGATGCGTTCATAGCATCAATCTTCTTAAGCAGACTAGCGTCTGCGAATGGTCCTTTTTTAAGTGAACGAGCCATGGTTCTACCTCCTTGCGAATCTATTATTTAATACCTTTACCATCACGTCTTCTTACGATCAGCTTGTTAGACTGCTTGTTCTTCTTGCGGGTCTTCAGGCCGAGTGCCGGTTTACCCCAAGGAGTACACGGACCTGGACGTCCGATTCCAGCCTTACCTTCACCACCACCGTGCGGATGGTCGTTAGGGTTCATAACAGAACCACGTACTGTAGGTCTGATACCCATGTGACGCTTACGTCCTGCTTTACCAATGTTGATCAGGCTGTGGTCTCCATTACCAACCACACCGATAGAAGCACGGCAAACGATCGGAACCATTCTCATCTCTCCTGATGGAAGACGAAGTGTTGCGTATTTGCCTTCTTTAGCCATCAGCTGCGCGCTGTTACCAGCGGAACGAACAAGCTGACCACCTTTTCCAGGGTACAGCTCGATGTTGTGGATCTGTGTACCTACCGGAATTTCTGAAAGAGGAAGGCAGTTACCTACTCTAACCTCTGCTTCAGGTCCATTCATTACCTTCATACCATCTGTAAGTCCAGCTGGTGCAAGGATATATGCTTTTTCACCATCTGCGTAGCAGATCAGTGCGATATTAGCTGTTCTGTTCGGATCGTACTCGATTCCGATTACAGTTGCCGGAATACCATCTTTTCTTCTCTTGAAGTCGATGATTCTGTATTTCTTCTTAGCTCCGCCTCCGCGGTGTCTAACTGTGATTTTACCCTGGTTGTTACGTCCTGCCTGTCTGCTCTTAGAATCCAGCAGAGATTTCTCAGGAGTCTTCTTTGTGATCTCCGAAAAATCAGATCCAGTCATCTGTCTTCTGGAAGGCGTATATGGGTTATATGTCTTAATTCCCATGATTACTTCTCCTTTCGAATTACTAATTATTCATCTCACGGAATTGCACCGTATACTCAGTTTCGTTCTTACAGTCCCTCGAAAATCTCGATATCTGCGCTGTCATCTGTCAGCTGAACGATTGCTTTCTTAGTCTTAGCTGTCTTACCGAACTTCCATGTTCCACGTACTCTCTTCTGTTTTCCGTCAAGGTTCATGGTGTTAACGCTCTTTACTTTTGTTCCTGCGAACATTTTCTCTACAGCTTCTTTTACCTGAGACTTTGTTGCCTCTGTGTGTACCAGAAATGTATATTTCTTCTCACCCATCAGCTCCATGCTCTTCTCAGTTACTACCGGTTTAAGGATTACATCATAATACTGAATGTTTGCCATTATGCGTACACCTCCTCAATTGCCTGTACAGCAGCCTTAGTAGCTACTACTGTGTTATATTTCAGAACGTCAAATACGTTGATTGTATTTGTCTTAGCTGTCTTAACATCAGCAATGTTTCTAGCAGAGATCTCTGCATTTACATTACCATCTTCAAGAACAACCAGTGCCTTGCTTACATCTAAGCCTTTCAGCATGTTAGCAATGCTCTTTGTCTTGATCTCGCTAAGTGCGATCTCATCGATAACGATGAACTTGTTCTCTTCAACCTTTGCTGTAAGCGCAGATTTCAGAGCAGCTCTCTTCTCTTTCTTATTCATCTTGAATGAATAATCTCTTGGAGTCGGTGCGAATACTACTCCGCCGCCTGTCCACTGTGGAGATCTTGTAGAACCCTGTCTTGCATGACCTGTTCCTTTCTGTCTCCATGGTTTTCTTCCGCCACCAGATACTTCAGAACGTGTTTTAGCTTTCTGTGTACCCTGACGTTTATTTGCAAGCTGGTTAACAACTGCCATGTGTACTAAGTGCTCATTAACTTCTACACCAAATACAGCATCGTTCAGTTCCATTGTACCAACTTCTTTACCTTCGATATTGTAAACTGCTACGTTTGCCATCTCTAGCGTTCCTCCTTTCCTTAGTTAAAGCCTACTTGCCAGACTTTACTGTCTCTTTGATTGTTACTAAAGATTTCTTTGGTCCCGGTACAGACCCCTTAACCAGAAGCAGGTTCTTTTCAGCGTCTACGCGAACAACCTCAAGATTCTGGATTGTGATCTTCTTGTTACCCATCTGTCCTGGCATCTTCTTTCCTTTGAATACCTTGCTCGGATCAGATGCAGCTCCGTTGGAACCAGCATGACGGTGGAACTTAGAACCATGTGTCATAGGTCCTCTGTGCTGATTGTGTCTCTTGATCGCGCCCTGGAATCCTTTACCTTTAGAGATTGCAGTTGCATCGATCTTGTCGCCAGCCTCAAAGATATCAGCTTTGATTTCCTGAGCCAGTGCATATTCATCAGCGTTCTCAAATTTGAACTCTGCCACGTATCTTTTGCTTGTAACACCAGCTTTTGCAAAATGTCCCTGCTCAGCCTTTGTCACACCGTGACGATGAACGATTTCTTTTTTACCATTTTTGTCTTTGTTAACTGTCTTATCTTTCTTGTCAACAAAACCAACCTGTACTGCACTGTATCCATCATTCTCTACAGTCTTGATCTGTGTTACTACACAAGGACCAGCCTGAAGAACTGTTACAGGAGTCAGTACTCCGTCTTCGTTGAAGATCTGAGTCATTCCGACCTTCGTAGCCAAAATAGCTTTCTTCATTATAATTACCTCCTTGATTTACAGCGGAACACCACATGTGTGTTCATCCTAAATGTTAGGACTGCTTATTTGTTTTTCATTTTGATATCAATATAAACACCAGCCGGCATTTCCAGTCTGGACAGTGCATCTACAGTTTTCTGTGTAGGTGCGATGATATCAATCAGTCTCTTATGAGTTCTCTGCTCGAACTGTTCTCTGGAATCTTTGTATTTGTGAACGGCTCTCAGAATTGTTACAACTTCCTTCTTAGTTGGAAGCGGAACCGGTCCACTCACCTGTGCTCCATTCTTCTTTACAGTTTCGATAATTTTCTTAGCGGACGCATCAACCAGCTGATGATCATACGCTTTCAAAGTGATTCTCATTACTTGACTTGCCATAAAAAAAGTCGCCTCCTTTTCGTACTTTTAACTTCAGTACGACAAGCGGTGACTGTACACTCTCCCGTGTGTGTCGTGAGAAACTCACACGTTGTTACCACATCTCAGTGGCCGTTATAGTTTCGTACAGTGACTTGTCGCCAGTTTCCTAACTTGACATTCGCTCCACGGAAAACCCGTCATTTTCAGACGGCAACCTCGCGCTTCACAGCTATCAATGTCACAGCTTTTTCAGTATATCGGATATCTTTTATATTTGCAAGGTTTTTTTTGTTTTTATTGTACTTTTTTACATACAATCCCGAGTCCGGTATTTTTACACTTTTCGCACTCAAAAAACCATACCCGTTATCCAGAAATATCCCTTTCTATTGCCATTGACCGTTGTGCCATTATATTATATCATATTATATATAAGGAAACGTTATGGTCAAGGATTCTTCTTTTACCATCATAGTTGGAGGGGCACCCCCCAACTATGATGCCTGCGGATTGTTCCGTGCTATGCACTCCCACAATCCTCCCAATTATTCGCATATCGTGGGATTAGCATCCCACTTTTAGGCTCATATTGGGGCGGGTCCCAAGGTCTTTCATCCACTTATGAGCGAGCTCATGTGGATTTAGACCTTTTGACCCTGGCATCATATCATACATCTATTATAATAGGAAAGAAGGAAGTTACATGGATACAAAAAGATGGAAAGTCATGCTTGCCGCAGATGACTACGGCAGCTTTACCCGCGTAGGCGAAGAGCTGGGCTACACACAGTCCGGTATTACCCAGATGATGAAAGCACTCGAAAAAGAAGTTGGCTTCTCTCTATTTATAAAGGATAATCACGGCGTCACATTGACCAAAGAAGCAAAAGCATTAATTCCTGCCATCCGGAATCTTCTGAACGCCGATGAGGAAATCAACCAGGAAATTGCTTCACTGAAAGGTGCACAGGTCGGCACGATCCGCATCGGCACATATCTCAGCTGTTCGATTCACTGGATTCCTAAGATTATCCGCGAATTTCAAAAAAGTTATCCCGATATCCGTTTCAAAATCATCGAAGGAACCGAGGGCGATCTGGCAGAGTGGATTGAAAACCGACGGGTCGACATCGGATTCATCAGTTACCAGAAGAATCAGCGTTATCAGTTCCTGCCGGTCATGGATGACGAACTTTACGCTGTAGTTCCTTCCGCACACGAATTCGCCAAACAGGGGAAAATCCCTCTGGAATGGTTTCAGGACGCTCCGTTCGTCGTCACCGACTACACGCCAGGCAATGACGTTCATCGCATTTTAAAGCAATATAAGATCAAACCAGATATCCGCTATGTCACCATCAACGAATTCAGTTCCATTTCAATGGTAGAACACGAATTAGGAATGACGATACTACCGGGCCTTCTGCTCCGCGGGCAGGTCGGAAATTTTGCCGTACGGCCGTTAGTACCGAGAGTTTACAGGCAACTCGGACTGGCATTCACATCCCAGGATGCCTTATCGCCAGCTACCAAGATATTTCTAAAGTACGCCAAAGACTTTCTTCTGGATGATTAACCGATCACTTTTTATATCTCAAAATTTCCATAAAAATATCCTCCCAGATCAATGTATATTCCAACATCAATCCGGGAGGATATTTATCTCACCGCTTTACTTTTTTCTTTTTTAAAGACCCTTATCATAAAATAGCTAAAACTGCCAATGTAACCTACCAGTGTAATTATCATCATAATAATTGCATCCATCGTCATAAAGAACACCTTCTTTCACAATTCTACCTGCAGTTCTCTTCTTTTGTTATCCGACCTTTTGCTGTTTTGCGGTTGAAGAACTTGCCAAGCGCAATACCAACAACAATCACCACACCAAACTGCAACAGTACAGTTCCTGTATTATCCTGAATGATAAATGGATTCAGCCATGTATCCGGGAACCATTCCTTTGTCTGAAGCAGCCAGTAGCCAACCATAACCACTACCAATACAGGCATGATATACATGCATGTATTAAAGTACCATTTCGGAAGGCGAATCTCTGCACCCTTCGCATTGACTTCTTCTGTTCTTATCTTCTCTACGCCATACTTGATTGCAAGAATTGCTATAAAAGCTCCGCTGACGAGAAGTCCAATTCCCCATACCCAGTCTTGATTATCAATATTATTCAGAGACCATGCCGAGAAGCATCCTGCCACGAAACCTGCGAAGCAAACACCTACAACAGCTTTCTTACGACCAACGCCCATATCTACCACACACTTTACTCCAACTTCGATCATTGAGAAAAGCGAAGTAATCGCTGCGATCGCAAGCAGTCCGAAGAAAATAAACGAAATAAATCTTCCACCAGGAATCGTTGTAAACAACTGATAGATGTAAATGAATGTAAGTCCGAAATTGCCCTGGCTCAATGCTTCCGCTGCCGCTTCCGGTGTTGCAGAAAGTGCACAGATTGCCGGAATCACAACAAGTCCGGAAAGAATTGCTCCGAGGTTATCGCCAAGCCCCATGATCAGACAGCTGGTCGGGACATCTTCATCTTCTCCTACATAATTAGAATATGTAATAATAAAGCCCCATCCCGCTCCGGTACTCCACGCAGCCTGAATAAATGCCTGAATCCAGGTATTCGGACTCAGAATATACTCTTTCTTAATCGTAAACAAATACTGAAGCCCCTGATCTGCGCCCTTTAATGTCACTGCATAGATTGACAACCCAACAAGAATCGCAAACAATGCCGGGATCGCAACTTTACAGAACTTTTCAATTCCACCTGCGATCCCTTGATACACAATAAAACAAGCTAACGCAAATCCGATCGCATGAAAGAAAATCACCTGTGCCGGCGAATCTGTAAACGAGGTCCAGATCGCCGCCGTAGTATCTGTTGTCAGATTCGTCTCAAATGAAGCAACGGACTTCACAGCATATTTAAGGCAGTATCCCTGAAGCACACAATAATAGCTCATAAGGAAGAAACAAACCGCAACCACAAAAAATCCCATCCATGTATATTTCTTTCCGCCGAAATCACGAAAAGATCCAATACATCCAAGTCTCGCCTTTTTACCGATCGCCATTTCCGTCGACAGAAGCGGAACAGCAAAAACCAGCATCGCAATTGTCCAGGCCAGAATAAAAGCTCCGCCTCCATTCGCCGCACAGATTCGAGGAAAGCGCCACACATTACCAGTTCCAATACACATACCCAGAGCAGCAGCTATATACCCTATGGTACTAAATTTTTCTTGTTTCTGTTCCATAAAATAGCCCCCATTTCCATCCATAACATGCGCAAGTCATGTTACTTAATATCAATTACCCACACTTCATCTTTATTTAAATTTTATCATCGTGCTATTTTAAAGTCAATATTGAAATTATATATATTAATATCGATATAACTATCGCTAATCACCAAGAGCACATCGTTCCTCAAATTAAGCGATCTATTTTCAATCTTATTTAAGTACTATACTTATTTTTATTGTCAATTTATTTTTATATGCATTATTGTCATTTTTTTAATATTTGTATATATTAGTTTCTCTAATGTCTGTATTATTATATCTTATGCTGTAGCTATCTCTGCTATCTCAAGTGAAAAAAGTACGGAATTTCAAGATGTATAAAAAAAGAACTGCTCCGTAACGGTTTGTCTACTAGAATCCAGTCTAGTACAAATTCTAGTCCATATTCTAGTTTTGCTTAAGAAAAATTTAATTATTTGCACCATATTGATTGACTTTTAACAAGGAGACTGATACAATCAGATTAAAGAAAGTGACACATATTTCTATAGTGAATTTGACAAATCGGGGTGTCAGATTCACGTACATATATAGGCGTGATCACTTTGCACATTTACAATTTTATATTAATCTGGAGGGATGTTTTATGGCAATGTACATTTTGAAGGCACTCTGTGTAATCGGTATTCTTTTAAATGTTATCCTTATGGCTAAGAAAACTAAAGAGCTTCGTGCTAATCCTGAAAAGGATTCTGAAATTGGTCTTAACGGTGAAGAACTGTGGAAACGCGGATTACAGCCAAGAAACTTAATCGCTACATGTATCATTGGTTTCTTCGCTAACTTCTTCGATACTTTAGGAATTGGTTCTTTTGCTCCATCATCAGCTGGATTCAAACTTACCAAATCAGTAGACGACATCTTAGTACCTGGTACCCTTAACGTAGGTGATACCGTTCCTGTATGTGTAGAGGCTTTCCTGTTCTTTGGTTTTGTTGAGATGGATATTCTGACACTCGTTCTGATGATTGTTGTATCTATTCTCGGATCATTTGTTATGGCTGATGTCGTATCTAAGTTCGACCGTAAGAAAGTACGTTATGCTCTGTTCGTTGGTTTGTTTATCCTTGCTTCTGTAGTTCTTATGAAGAACCTGGGCGTTGGTCCGTTCGGTACACAGGGTGAGGCACTTGGACTTCGCGGAATCAAGCTTGTAGTTGCTGTTGTTGGTAACTTCATCTTTGGTGCTCTTATGAGTATCGGTGTAGGTCTGTATGCACCTTGTATGGCTATGGTACTTGCACTTGGAATGAATGCAGGTTGTGCATTCCCGGCTATGATGGGATCTTGTGCATTCCTGATGGCTTTCGGTAATGGTCCGAAATTCATCTCAGCTGGACGTTTTGATCCAGTTGCCTGCTGGACACAGGCTATCTTCGGAGCAGTTGGTGTATATGTAGCTTACAAATTCGTAGGTTCTATGGATATCAATGTTCTGACAAAGGTTATCGTTGTGGTTGTATACATCACAGCATTCCTGTATCTGCATGATGCAATCAAGAAGGGCGACGCAGCATAGGCAACATTCAAGAAAACTAAATATAGTAAATACAAAGGAGTTTGGATCTCACGATTCAAACTCCTTTTTCATCGAATGAATTCTTTTATTTTTCCTCTTTACCATCTTGATCCGCTGCCATCTGCATCTGTGTAGCTCTGATTTTCGCCTTAAGCACTGCATTCTTGCAGACATTTACAAACTTCGCAGGCTTCCATATATATTTAACCCCACTCTTCTCCAGAATAAAATCTTTGAACAAAGATGCCTCTCCTGTAGTAAAATTCGCCTTTTGTAACACAATCAGATCATCATTATTCATTCCCAGATAAAAGTCTGCTTCATCCTCCCAGACGCAATATACCTCCTTATAATTAGCAAGGTGTTCTTCCGTCCCTTCTTGTGGCTTATCAGCTCTTATACCAGTATTACCGAAGAGATATGTAATCTCTTCATTGACATGTACCTCTGGGTTATTCTTCATCATATACACCGATATATACTTCCGGAACAATCCCATCAATATCAGTACTGCACCAAATATATAGCCAATTACTTTTCCAACCATTGCAATACTGTCTGCCTGCTTATACATCAAACCAATCAGCATCACACCCATTGCAATCATATAAACCGTAGCTGCCGGATGTTCCACTCTGTTCTTAAATTCTATAAATGTCAGCATCAGCTTGGTGTCACGCTTTGTCTCCACCACATAATGATTCTTTCTGCGATCTTCCTGCAGCTCCTTATTCGCGTTCTCCATCCTATACTCACATCCCCCTTCCGCTCTTTCATAGTAAAAGGGAAATACATTTCCACTTTCAGGAAATGCATTTCCCTTTGTATGTATATCTTTATTTAATTGCTTTTTCTTCGCGTTCTTTCTTCTGCATCTTGAGTTTCAACAGAGCCTTTGCTTTCAGGCAATCTAACTTAGTCATGTTATTTTCACCCACAACGTCTGTCTCAGTTCCATCCGCACTCTTATTAATATCGATGATCGCATCCAGATAGTCATTCACAACTACGAACTGAGCAACCGTACCGTTAAATGTAATTCCCGTTACAGGAATTCCTCTTTTACCGATCTGCTCCACAGTGTTTGTATAGTCAACGTGGCTGTTGCCCCAGCCATCGCAGGAAATAATAACTCCGTCTGCTCTCATACATTCTGCCATAACAGCAGCTCTTGTTCCCACGAACATCTTCTCTTCATTACCATCCGGCGTTCCCACAAGAAGGATTCCGAGAAGATCAAGGTCTGTATCCTCTGATACCACTTCCAGCAGAGGATCTCTAAAATGATGTAATGTAGTCTCTTTGGTCGATGGTCCAATTCCCATAATTCTCTTCCTCCTTATTGCATAGAGCGGATGATTCCGTCTCTGTATTCATTCGGTGTGATCATCACCGGCATATTCTCCATATCAATAATCGACTTGGTTCCTTCTGAGCTGGACGGCTCTTTCGGAAACATATGAGTATCATACATCGCACCCTGTCCGGCTACCTGCTTAATGATTAACACTCGCTTACCGCCCGGACGCACCACATCATTGTAGACATGCTTTTCTGTACACTGATTACCATTAAAGTTCTTCAACTTCGCTCTAAAAATATCAATAAACTTATCACATAACAGATGTGCTTCTGTCGGACCAGGTCTCTCCTGTCCCATGCCCGCTGCAAGTGTTACATCAAAGGAAATAATCACGTCATTGTCCCCTGGTGTACCTGCCCGGTTAAGAACCAGCTGATCCTTCAGATTACCTTCAGAGGAGCCAAATTCATGGCACTGCTTTCCATTCACATCTACTCCGGTCAGCATCACATATACCCCCGTAATCGTATGTGTGATCCCCTCTCCAAGTACTCCAAGTACCTTTGTCGAAATCGGGATGATATCCATGATCGTATTCGTCCACCGGTCATGTTCACCCGGCTGGATCACCTGAATATCAATATCTTTAATATACTTCGCATCCTTCAGTAAATCCGGAATAATGTCTTTACACACGGTCATCTTACCGCCTGTCGTAATATCGTTGCGATCCCCCATCACAACTGTATCCATATGATACGCCTTAATCGTGAGCCGACGTAGTTTTTTCTCTTCAACTGCCATAATAGAGCTCCTCCTTCTGACTCATATTTCAGATTCTAATCTCCAAATTATCTAATTATATTTTACCATAATCCCAAATTATTTCAATCATTTCAGATATTTGTTCTTACTTTTCTTACAATTAAATCAGGTAATAAGAAAGGGAAATGGCTACGCCATTTCCCTTTCAATCTAACGACTAACTATTAGATCTTAGCAACATACTCGAATGGCAGTGGTACGATCTTTCCAGGTGTCTGGATCTCTTCCAGCTGCTGAAGAGTAGCTTTAACGATAGCTGTCTGCTGTTCCACATTGTGTGGACCACCTGCATTAGCTCCCATCGGAACCAACGGAGCAACCGCACGTGGTGTACCAGTCTGACGTACGACTGGTGGAAGGGCTGCAATAATAACTGTAGGAATTCCAGCCTCTTCAATCGCTCTCTGCACCAATACTGCAGAGCGGTGGCAGGTACCTCATCCAGCGGTGAGGATTGCTGCATCTACGCCTTCCTCTTTAAGCATTGCTGCTACTGCCGGACCAGTCTCGTGCTTGAACTTCTCCTGGTTTCCGCCACCACCCATGAATCCAGCATGGTAAGGAGCTGTAGCTTTGATAAATCCTTCTGCTACCAATTCATGAAGTCTGTCAATTGGGAACATACAGTTAATGTCTTTGTTAACATCACTGTTATCATATCCACCATGGGATACCATCAATTTGTCTGATGGGCACTTATCATCGATCTTTCTCCATGTGAAGTCACCTGCAAGGTTGAATCTTTCCTGATCAATCTGATGTACACCTGCTGCTGTAGCAAGCGCAACTGTCATATCTTTCAATTCTTTCTCTACTGGTGTCCATACCATCGGTGGAGTAATTGGAACGAAGATTTCTGATTGTAATCCTTTAACAACCGTTAAACTCATTTTTATTCCTCCTCTTTCTTCGACCGAGCGTTCATTTCCGCTTGTTTACGACGCTCTTTTTCTAAATTGCTGACGTACTTTTCATGGATCTCAGGCCCAAGCTGTTCCGGAAAACTCATATGCCATCCGAATTCCTGACCGATCTTCGGCTCAGTATCGCAGATAAACATTCTCTTCGGAGCTTTGAAAAACCCTAGTCTTCCTTTCAGATCGACGCTGATGCTGCAATCATCAACATCCACGCAGATACCTTCCATATATATGATTCTGTCACCATATTTCAAACGTTCGTCATTCATTTAAAACACCTTTTCTAGTTATATCCTTTGTCAATACGCTTCTGGCTAAGTGGAAGATTCTGCTCGTTCTCCACAAGATCAAGCTTGTGTCCCAGCACATCCTCAATTGCCTCTATATTAGAAGCTTTAACATTTGGATTCCATTTCTTCTCAGCCGGCTTCACTGTCTCGCCTGCCATCTGTACCTTGAGCATCTCAAGAGCACGGATTGCATCTTCGTGGCAAAGTGTGTTGTTACCAAGAACCTCGTTCTCGATACCGCCTTCTGATTTGTTGTTATCAACCATTGCTGTCATGTACTTGTTACCAACTACAAGTGCTCCCTGAACTGCACAGTATGAAAGTCCTACTACAGGAACTCCTCTCATACCGATCTGCTCGTGGTGGCTAGCGAAGTCGATATGGTTATTTCCGAAACCTTCTGTTGTAACGAAAGCTCCATCAACATCCATCATCTCTACTGTCTGACCAAGTCTCTCAGATACGTAGAACTTCTCAGCATTGATCTGTGGAGATCCAACAAAGATTACACCACAAAGGTCGATCTCTGGATCAGCGAGTGCCTCAAGTACCAGTGGCTCTCTCCAGTAATGTCTTGTCATCTCTTTAGATGCAGGTCCGATACATGTAAGAGCATGGATACATCCATCAAGAACTTCCAGTGGGCTCATACATACAGGCAGGTTACCAAGGTCAACGTTAGCTCTTGCTCCGAGGATTCCACATGGCTCTACTGGCAGGATGAAGTTATCATGCATAGCGCCCTGTCCCATGATCTCTTTACAAATAACTACTTTCTTCTGTCCTGGGTGACGAACCTGTGTAAATTCTTCTGTATCTACTACCTGATCATCTTCAAGTTTCTTCAGTGCTTCACGGATTTCCTGTGTGATAATATCAAATGCTGTATGTGCAGCCATAGGTCCACGACGTTCCATGTTTGTCTTAGCCTGAACTACGATATTACCTTTGATGAAAATCTCACCCTTATCTGGGCATCCCGGACGTCCCCACATAATGTTTTCGTCCATATATCCCTCCGAAGAACCGAACTCACCGATCTGAACTCCGCCTTCATCAGTACCAGTCAGCATCATGATAGCGCCATCGATTACTCTTGTAACGCCCTGACCAATCTTAGCATCTCCTTCTTTTGTAGCGATTGGCTGAACGTCCATGATAGTCTCTGAATATGTGTGGTACTGAGCCGGTGTGATGATTTCCAGATGAAAATCTTTAACAAGCTCAGAATCTGCGATTACATCTGCTTCAATGCCTTCACGAATGTAAAGTGTTGTTCCTTCGATTGTTGTCTCCGGTCCTCTCTTAACTTCTGTGATTGCAAAATGTTTTCTTGTAAGGCTTCTTACAACCTTTCCTTCTGTTGCCAATGTCTCTGCTGTAGGAGCTGCAACTGGAGCCGCCGCTGTTGCTGTTGCTGCCGGAGCAACCTCTACTACTTCAGAACCACCTTCGCCAAGTGCACCAACTGGAATTGAAAGATCGATGTCTTTACCTTCTCCAATGTGGATTTTAAGAACTCCGCCTGCAACCTTTGCAGTTGCTGTTGCTGCAGGAGCTGCTGCCGGTGCTGCCGGTGCTGCCGCTTCTACCGGAGCCTCTTCCTCTGCCGGAGCTTCCTCCTCTACAGAGTCTTTGTAACCCTCCATATTATCTGCTGTAAGTGGGCTCAAAGAATCACTTGTCTTTGTAAGCTTAGCGCCCAGAACCTGACCGATCTTCAGGCATCCGTCAAGATTCAGTAATCCTGAGTCTACCAGTTCATCAAAGATCGCCGGATCTTCAAGGTTGGCTGGCTCAATAGTGATTCCAGCCTCTGCTCTACAGCATAACACTGCAGGATCATTTGCGTGCTGTTTCGCTGTTTCAGCTGTGATTGACATAACATTTACCTCCTTGTTTATTTATAGATTTCTCCATATTATATATAATCGCTTCGGGATTAGAATATCGGGGTAGTTCGCTTCCCTATGCGAATTATACCGCTAATACTGCCAATTAGTCTTCTACGTTGATATCCTGGTCAACCTGCTTAGATACTGTAAGCTGACGATACTGTGCATGACCAATTGCTCTCATTACATGGTCTGTCTGATGGAATACTTTAAGTCCCATCTGTGGTGCAGAAGCCATAACTGTGTTAGAGCAGTCTGAACAGTTACCAATGATGATGTATTCACATCCATCTTTCTTGAACTGCATGTTGTTCTTAACCTGACCCGGACAGTTACCTGGACGCAGACACTTCAGTGGTGCACCCGGCTTGTTCTCGATTGCCTGTTTACATCTGCATACAGAAACAACTTCTCCATGCATCTTCTCAGCGATTGTACGCATACGAGCTTCATTGCCGCCGCATGCACAGACAAGAAGTCCAACTTTCTTATCTGTAAGATCAGGCATTCTATATGTTGTAAGAATTGCACCTGTTGTCTTAGTTGTAGGCTCATCAAGCTCTGCTGCACGTCCTGTGAACGCACCACCCATGATGATCTCACCAACTGAATCATCTTTATCAAGTCCACCTGCCATCTCGATCAGCTCTCCTACAGAGATACCAACTGGAACATCCATAAATACATGAGCTTCGCTGCCGCCCTTGATATTACCGCGAACTGTAACATTCTTAGAAATACATGGTTTCTTCTCTTCGATAGCTTCAGCGATCTTAGCAACTGTTTCGAGGTTGATTACAACCGATCTTGCTGCTGACGGAAGCTGTGTGGTATCAAGGTTAACGCCCAGACACTCACGAACTACGGCACGCTCTTCACCCATCGGGTAGATATCCGGAAGCAGGTGAACGGAAATGTTCTCCTCATCCTTCAAAGCATCCAGAAGTTTAAGAACTGCCTCTCTGTTCTTCTTCTTAATAGCAAAGATTGCTTTATCTGCTTTTGTAATCTCCATGCAGTATTTTACTCCACGGATAACTTTGTCTGTCTGCTCAATAGTCTGCTTAATATTGTGAGCAAGACCCGGCTCACACTCAGAGTCGTTGATCAGAATGTAGCTGTGCTCCAGTTTGAAGTCTTTTGGAAGCTCTGGGTTGATATCCTCTCTGAACTCACCCTGCTCTGTTGCGGATAAGTCAATATTCAGCTTAATTCCTGTCGGGAATCCGGCTCCACCCATACCTACAATACCAGCTGCTTTGATCATATCAAGCTTTGATGCATCTTCCGGCACATCAATCGGCACGAACTCATCTGGCTGTTCTGCATCTGCCTTGATGACGATACGGTCTTCAAGGATCTCAGATACTTCACCGTAAACACTTGAGAAGATATTAGCTCCCAAGCCTGTTGGTGTGGCAATCAATGTACCTTTTTTTACCTTATCACCTACAGCTACGCATGGGGCACAAGGTGCACCTACGTGCTGACGTAATAATAACTGTACTTTTTCCATGACACACATCTCCTTTTCTCATACTTTGATTGTTATTATATTAAGTAAAGACGAAATACTTTGAACCTATCCCGCCCAACTTATCCGATTGTATCTATAGGTAAAATCTATAGGCAATTTATTCTGTCAAACTTTTATCATGTTTGTCAAAAGACTATCTTTTTCTATATACTTCAATAGCTTTCTTTTGGCGGAGGCATGTGGGAATCGAACCCACCCAGGACGCTCCTAACGCCCAACACTGGTTTTGAAGACCAGGAGGCACACCAGTTGCCCATCTACCCCCGTATTACATATCATGCCTACTTAAGATAACACATAAAAAGCCTTATTTCAAGAGCTTTTTCACATTTTTATAATATCAAAAAACCATTGACTTTTCAAGGCATTTCAGCCATAATGAGTATAGAAAGATTGAACCCGGTACTAGACGACAGACTAGACCGGGTTATAGAATACGGTCTATTTGTTAATATTTCATCATTTTACCGTATTAAATTGTTTTTTTACAAATACATTATCATAGATTTTATCAATACTTGTTATTTTTTCACTTATGTTATTTATAGAATTTATCTATAAATTATGACTTTAAAGGAGGGTAATGCTATGGAATTGAAAGCAAATGTGAACTTTGACCGATTTGAGGCTGCACTTCAGGTAGTAGATGCACACACAGTTGGCGAGTTCTGTCGTATGGTCATCGGAGGATTCCCTGAACCAGAAGGCAACACAATGATCGAGAAGAAAGATTGGATGGAAAAGAATTATGATCATGTTCGTACAGCTCTTATGTTAGAGCCTAGAGGACATCATGATATGTTCGGAGCTTTTCTCTGCGAGCCAATCGATAAAGAAGCCGATCTTGGTGTTATTTTCATGGATACAGGCGGATACCTGAACATGTGCGGACACTGCACCATCGGAGCTGTTACTGTAGCAATCGAGGCTGGACTCGTTGAATCTCACGAAGGAGAGAACAGCGTAGTTCTTGAGGCACCTGCCGGACTCATTCGTACAACTGCAGAAGTTAAGAACGGAAAGGTAACTGGTGTTACACTTACTAACGTACCTGCATTTGTATATAAGGATAACCTTACCGTTACTGTTGACGGAAAAGAGATTCCTTATACTATCTCATTCGGCGGAAGTTTCTTCGCACTGGTAGATACTACCAAACTTGACATTGGACCTATCAATGCTAAGACAGTACCTGAGTACATCGCTCTTGGCATGAAGATGCGCGACCTGATCAACGAGCAGGTTGAAATTCAGCATCCGACACTGGACATCACAGAAGTTGACCTCGTAGAGTTCTACGGACCAACTCCTAATCCGGATCATGCTACCATGAGAAATGTCGTAGTATTCGGAGATGCTCAGGCTGACCGTTCACCATGCGGAACAGGTACAAGTGCTAAGCTTGCTACTCTGCACAAATGGGGCGAGATCGGTATTGGCGAAGAATTTATCTACGAAAGCTTCATCGGAACCACTTTCAAGGGTGTTATTAAAGAAGAAACCAAGATCAGTGATTACGATGCAGTCATTCCTATGATCACAGGTACAGCTAACCTGACAGGTGTTGGTACATACCTGATCGATCCGGAAGACAAGTTAAAATATGGTTTCTTAATTGGTTAATCTGTGATATAATCACGTGGAGAGCAACCGAAGGCGGGTTCTTAATAGAACTCGCCTTTTTTAGAAGGTATAAACCTGTTCCATCTATCGGTTATCTCTCCACACGTTATACCATAACAGAAGGGGAATGATTATATGCCGCGGAAACGACAATCCACCAAAAGCCGTATCGTTAAGTCTGCATGGAATCTGTTTTACAAAAACGGATATGACGACACCACAGTAGAAGACATCATCACAGCATCCAAGACATCAAAAGGTACCTTTTATCATTATTTCAAGAGTAAAGAAGGGCTTTTGAATACATTGTCTTATCTGTTTGATGAAAAATATGAAGAATTATATAATGTAGTAGACCCCAACTTATCGTCCTACGACAAATTATTATTCTTAAATCATGAATTATTTTATATGATCGAAACCAGTATTGACGTCAGCCTGGTTGCTTATCTGTACTCAGCCCAGCTGGTCACTAAAGACAAGCGTTCCTTGTCCGATCACAAGCGTTTTTATTATGTATGGCTTAGTGAGATCATGCAGAACGCACTGGACTCCGGTGAATTTGCACCAACTTCCTCTGCCAAAGATCTGATGGATATCTACGCTATGTTCGAGCGCGCACTGCTATATGACTGGTCACTCGTAAAAGGGAAATTCTCTCTGACAGAAAAGAGTGATGCCCTGTTGCCACATGTACTGGATGCATTTGTAAATGGATTATAAAAAAACGGTTCGAGACCATCTGATCTCGAACCATTTTTATACCATCACTTCGTGCATTTCCTGTTCCTGCACACCAATGCTTTCTATCACCTTCCGGATCGTGTCACGATCCTCTATTCCTGCACACCACGACAAACCGCAACCTGCCGAAATCTCGCGTGGTACAGGAATCAGTCTGCCAGGAGCCCCCGCTTCTTTACAGGCTTTCTCCATAGCCATCGCATCTGTGGTCGTGTGAAATGTCACAACCAGCTTTAATTCTTTTTTGCGCATGTCTCTTCTCCTTATTCTTCATCCACAGACAATTCCTGAATTGCACGAATGGCTGTGTCCACTTCTTCTTCCGTATTGTAATGAGAGAAGCTGAATCTCACAGCTCCCTGTCCGACCGTTCCAAGTGCTTCATGCATGAGCGGCGCACAGTGTGCTCCCGGGCGGATCGATATATCATAATCCATCAGCAGGGCATCTCCTACTTCTGATGAATCATACGCTCCAATATTCAATGTAACGATCGGGCAACGGTTCTTCGTAGAGAAATCTCCGTATACCTTTACATTCGGAATATCCTTTACGCCTTCATAGAATCTCCACATCAATTCCTGCTCTCTGGTGCGGATCTTATCAATTCCTTCAGACATCAGATATTCCACCGCCGCATGGAGTCCTGCGATTCCATGTCCGTTCAGGGTTCCTGCTTCCAACGCCGTCGGCATTTCCTTCGGATGTGTTTTACTATAGGTCTGCACTCCGCTTCCGCCGCTTAAGAGCGGGCGTACTTCCAGACCTTCTCTTACATACATACCTCCGGTTCCCTGCGGTCCCAACAGGCTCTTATGCCCCGTGAAGCACAGAATATCAATATGCATTTTCTGCACATCAATCGGAAATACTCCTGCAGTCTGCGATGCATCTACGATAAACAGCACGTTATACTTCGCTGCGATAGCGCCCACTGCTTCTATATCCACATAATTACCGGTCAGATTGGAGCCATTGGTGCATACGACAGCCTTTGTATCCGGTCTGATCGCTGCTTCCAGATCAGCAAGATCCATCACGCCTCGCTCGTCTGCTTTTACAAATGTAAGCTCTACACCCTTTTCCTCCATCTCATATAATGGACGCAGGACAGAATTATGCTCCATAACCGTTGTAACCACATGATCTCCCGGATTCAGCACACCTTTGATGGCAATATTCAGGCTTTCCGTAGAATTTGCTGTAAATACAATCTGTCTGGGACTGGTGCCATTAAAAAAACGGCACAGCAGCTCTCTGGTGTCATAGACTGTTCTTGACGCACTAAGCGATGCACCATGAGCACCGCGTCCGGCATTCCCCATAGATTCCATTGCAGCCGCCACTGCCCGAACGACCTCCTTTGGCTTCTGCATGGTAGTTGCCGCATTATCCATATATATCATAATACTCACCCATTTCTATCCGCATTATTTCTTATATCTCTCATACGGATAAACTTCCTGTACAATTTTCAAAAAATGTTCTGCTGATAAAGATAACTGATGATTCTTATTATAAACCACGTTGATATCTCTTCCATCATCTGCTCCCGGTATATGGAACGCAAGGACATTTCCATCCGCTATTTTGTCCGCTGCTGCAAGCTTCGACAACAGTGACACACCCATACCGCTGCAGACAGATTTCTTAATCGTCTCCTGGTTCTCGATGCTGGCAATCACATTTAACTGCTCGCTGCGAATGCCTGCTACCTTCAGCTGCTTCTCCGCTTCTTTTCTGGTTCCGGAACCTTCTTCACGCATAATGACCGGTTCGTCAAGAATCCACGAAATATCATCCGGCGTCTCAGCACGTTTCCGATACACTTCTGTGTTCGGCGTGATGATCACCAGTTCGTCTTTATAGAATGGAAAATATTTGCAGTGCTTCTTTTCGAGCACAGTGCCGGTAAATCCAATATCCACCATATGCTCGACCACCTGATTAACCACATTTGCGCTGTCAGACTCCATGATCTTAAGCTGCTCTCCCGGATATTTTTCGTTAAATCTGGCAAGAATCTTCGGAAGCAGATACTGGGATGGGATCGTAGATGCCGCAATGGTAATACACTGGCGTCCCATTTTCCTGCGTTCTCCAAATTCTTCCTCAATCCGTTTCTCCAGATCTACCATCTGACTGGCATAACGATACAGTGTCTGACCTTCTGCCGACAGACTGACTTCTTTTGTATTTCTGACAAACAACCGTACTTCCAGTTCTTTCTCAAGCGCAGAGATATGCGCACTGATCGTCGGCTGTGTCAGGTACAGATTCTTTGCCGCTTTGGAGAAACTGCCGCCCTCTGCTACCTCTACAAATGCTTCTAACTGCTTTAAATTCATTAGTATGCTACCCTTTCACTTTCTGCTCCGACACGCTTTGTCACCTTAATGCTATCCATATACTCAATGATCGGCTTCGCACTCTTACGGCTGGTCTGGAACAGATCTCTCACTTCCGCTGTCGTAATAACCTCGCGTTTTTTTAACTCTTCCTGGATCATCGTCTTCGCTTTTTCCATATATTCTGTCAGGGTATAAAGGTCATCGGAAACTTTTACGATCCGCTTCTCTTCCAGGAGAATATTTAATATATCATCTGCCACAGCCTTATCTTTTTCACCAAAGGCAATGTCAGAATAACGCGCAAAATCATAGCCCGCTTTCCGCACGGTATCCAGAATCTTCGCAGACACACGGTCATACACCGTATCTTTTCTCACTTCGTAATCTGCCGTGCACAGGTATTCTTCCATGCGCTTTAAGGCACCTTCCTGCTCCAGATATTCAACATAGTGGTCAAATACCACCGGCTTCATCTTCTTCAGATAGGTTACCTGCACTTCTGCTTTTTTCATACCATAGCGGTATGGATATTTCTCTTCATACTGTTTCAATGCTTCAAGAATCTTCTGACGCATTAACTTCTCAGATCCCACATGCCACAGATAGAGATCCTTTCTTGTAGCAAATGTAAGAATCACG
The DNA here is from genome assembly GCF_025567415.1 of Dorea ammoniilytica. Lineage (NCBI taxonomy): Bacteria > Bacillati > Bacillota > Clostridia > Lachnospirales > Lachnospiraceae > Dorea > Dorea ammoniilytica. The sequence goes on along the minus strand of NZ_JAOQJV010000002.1, from coordinate 202,416 downwards.
CCAGAATCCTTTAACGTCTGTACATCCTCAGCCACCTCTTCCGGGGACATGGCGGTAAGCCTTGCCACCTCTGCCTGTGTCAACAGATCTTCTCCGTGTTCGCGAACCCGCAATTCGATGACATCAATGGATGAACCGGATTCTTTGCGCTTCAAGTCTTCGATCACCGGTTCCTGGAATCGTCTGTGGATCACCGGATTCGGCTCCAGAACCACGCCTCCGCCGATAGTCTCCATCGGCGAATAGAAACGGATCACGAATTTATCTCCTCTGCGAAGTGCAATCTCTTCTTCCAGTCTGAGCTGTACATAGCCACTCTCACCCGGTCCGATTTCTTCTTTATCCAGAAGCACAGCACGACACAGAATTTCACTGGTTCCGGTAAACAAATGCAGTCTGGTGTGATTGGTCAGCACACGCATAGATGACTTCAGAATATTCACTTTCACATCCAGCAGATCTGTATTCTTCATGCTGTTTGGCGGTGCAAGCACACACCCACGGGATAACTCACGCTTCTTGACATTGGACAGATTAATCGCCACGCGCTGTCCCGCATAACAGCATTCCTGATCCTCTCCATGTACCTGAATACTCCGTATCTTGCTGGTCTTGCCAATCGGATAGATCTCTAACGTATCTTCTTTTGTGATCGTACCGGAAAGCAGTGTTCCGGTAATGATCGTACCAAATCCGGATAACGAAAACACACGGTCAACAGGAAGTCTCGGAATCGTTGTAATATCCTTTTCTTCCACTTCGTCCTGCATCATATGGTCAATCTCCTGCACCAAAGCATCCAGTCCCTGACCGGTAGCCGCTGATACTTTCATCACCGGTGCATGTTCAAGGAACGTGCCTTCCAGTTCTTCACGCACTTCCTCTTCCACAAGCTCCAGCCACTCTTCATCTACAAGATCACATTTGTTCAGTACAATGATACTTTTCTGAATACCAAGCAGCCCGAGGATATCCATATGCTCTCTGGTCTGCGGCATCACACCTTCATCAGCTGCGATTACCAGCATAACCAGATCCATGCCTACCACTCCGGCTACCATATTATTAATAAATTTTTCATGACCCGGAACATCAATGATTCCGGCACGGTCACCACTTGGGAGGTCAAACCAAGTAAAGCCAAGGTCTATGGTGATCCCTCGCTTCTGTTCTTCCTCCCAGCGATCTGTATTACGCCCGGTCAGGGCTCTGATCAAAGTAGTCTTGCCATGATCAATATGCCCTGCCGTACCTATTATCACATGTTTCATTCTAATATCTCCAGCCTATTTCTCCTGTCCCAGCAGTTCCTGCAGTTCTGCTGCGATCAATTTGAAATCTTCTGTTTCTACCGTCCGCACATCCAGCATGATCGTGTCATTAACCGTTCTCGGAATCATTGGCACGGTCAGATGCCGCATCTGGTCTTCCAAAGCCGCTACGCTTTCATGCTTTGGGTGGATAGCTACTGCCATACTTGGTATCCGCTCCATCGGAAGTGAACCGCCACCGATCTGAGATTCGCAGGATACCACATCCACCTTCGCCGGAAGATCTGTCGAACGAATCGTTCTCGCAAGACTTCTTGCCCGGCGCGCCACCTCGTCCAGTGGCTCTGTGATCATACGCAGCACCGGAATATGCTGAACTGCCTGTTCCTCTGACAGATATTCCTGAAGAACCAGTTCCAGTGCAGCCGCTGTGAATTTGTCAATTCTCAGTGCACGGGTAAGCTGATTCTTCTTCATCATATCGATGTATTTCTTCTTACCGACAATGATACCTGCCTGTGGGCCACCGAAGAGCTTATCGCCGCTGAAGCACACGACATCAGCCCCTTTAGCCACCGACTCCTGTACAGTCGGCTCATAGGTCAGACCATATTTGGACAGATCGATCAGCACGCCACTCCCCAGATCTTCAATCACCGGAATGCCATGTTCCTTCGCGATCGGCATCAGTTCATCGATTCCTACTGATTCAGTAAATCCAACGATCTTATAATTGCTGGTATGTACTTTTAATAATGCTTTTGTTTCTTCTGTGATATTCTCTTCATAATCACTGACATGCGTCTTATTGGTCGTACCCACTTCCACAAGCGTCGCACCACTCTGTGTCATTACATCCGGAATGCGGAACTTGCCGCCGATCTCGATCAGTTCACCACGGGACACGATGACCTCACCGCCTTTTGCAAGGGAGCTTAAAATCAGAAGTACAGAAGATGCATTATTATTGACAGCCATGGCCGCTTCTGCTCCTGTAATCTTACACAGCAGTTTCTCAAAATGCGAATAGCGCTCGCCGCGTCGTCCCTCTTCCAGGTTGTATTCCAGGTTGGAATAGCCTGTCACAATGTCAAATGCTTTCTTCATATGTTCCCGGCTGATCGGTGCACGTCCCAGATTGGTGTGCAGGATCGTACCCGTGCCATTGATTACTTTCTTCATATTAGGAGTGTGCATCTTCTCTACAGCATCTCCGATATGAGATACCAGAAGTGCAATCTGCTCCTGTGCTTTATCTTCCTCATCACAGCCGCCGATGAACGCTCGCAGGTTATCCATCTCTGCGCGGATCGCTTCCATCACAGAATCACGGCTGTATCTTTCAATCATTTCCTGGATTGTCTGACTCTCTAACAGAACGTCAACCTTCGGAATACTGCGGTATAATAGATTTTTATTCATGACTTTCGCCTCTCTAATACAGTCTGATTAATTTGTCACTCTTCTCAGCCACACGTCCGATCACAGACACCTTAGTATCAATGCCGGAGCGTGCAAAATCTGCCAGCATCTGTTCCAGATACTCCGGTGCTACGCTGATCAGCAGCCCACCTGATGTCTGTGGATCGTAAAGCAAATCCAGATAATGTTCTTCCACACTTCCTGTCTCTACTTTATCAATGGAATACCTGCGGTTCTTATAAGCTCCGGCAGGTACAAGTCCCATCTTGGCATAATCGATTGCATCTGCAAAATACTCAATATCACGCACCTTCAGTTCGAAGGTTACTTCACTGGCAGATGCCATCTCTACGCAATGCCCCAACAGCCCAAATCCGGTAATGTCTGTGCAGGCAGATACATCATAACGCTCTACCACCTGCTTGCCGATCTTGTTCAGCGAAGCCATTACCGTCTGTGCTTCCTGTATCGCAGATGGTGATGCAAAATCCGCTTTAATCGCGGTATTCACGATTCCGCTTCCAATCTGTTTCGTCAGGATCAGCACATCTCCCGGCCTGCATCCGTAGTTCTTAAATATCTTATCCGGATGTACAAACCCGGACACGCACAGACCATATTTCGGTTCGTCATCCTGCACGGAATGACCACCTACAAGTACGGCTCCTGCTTCTTTTACCTTATCTGCACCTCCTGCAAGAATGTCTCCCAGGATTGCCGGATCCAGGCAGTTCGGAAAGCCTACAATATTAAGTGCTACTGCAGGTTCGCCGCCCATCGCCCAGACATCACTCAGCGAATTGGCTGCTGCGATCTGTCCGAACATATATGGATCATCCACGATCGGTGTAAAGAAGTCCACGGTCTGGATCATGGCAATGTCGTCTGTTACTTTATAAATAGCGGCGTCATCAGAAGTCTCTATTCCAACCAGCAGATTATCATCCTGGAATTTTGGCAGCTTACTCAGAACCTGAGCAAGGGTCTCCGGACCTATCTTAGCCGCTCAACCCGCTGTCTTACTGAGACTTGTCAGCTTAACGTCTGTTTTCATTCTATAATATCCTCCTTTTGGGGAACCCTGCCGGCTATGGGCGAATGATCTTATCAGCCCCTGCCATAGTCTCTGCAATCACGTACATATTGGTCACAGATCCCACTGCAAGCTTCTCCTTAATTCCATAATAATCCAGGCAAGTTCCACATGTCATGATGTTCACGCCCTGTGCTTCCAGTGATTTCAGATCTTCCAGAGAATCAGAGACTTCGCATGTAAGTGTTGCTCCACCGTTGTAGAACAGCATTGTCTTAGGAAGCTTGTCTAACTGTGTAACTGCATAAATGAAGCCCTTGATCAGAACTTTACCAAGTTCATCATTACCGCTTCCCATACGGTCAGAGCTCACTACTACTACCATGTTATCTCTTGCATCCGGAATGCACGCTGTCTCTTCTGCATCGTCTGCTGTAACTGCTGCGCCTCCCATAGCGATTGTTACTTTGTATTCTTTTTCCCCAAGCTTTTCAGATGTAACCTTTCCACCGCTGGAAGAAGCCATCTTTGTAACATTCTGCACCGCAATCTCATTGTCCACCAATACTTCGATTGTCTCCGGTCCTGTCAGAGCCTGCATAGCTTTCTTTGTCTTAATAACCGGGATCGGGCAGCTATCGCCCATTGCATTAACTGTAATCATGATAATTTCCACCTTTCTTAAACTATCCCTTTACATTTATAGATATATTCTATCATTATAAGTGTAAAAGGTAAATATATTTTCTATACATCTGATTATAGTCCTTTTCTTTATTTTATTCAAATAGATAGCTTCTATATAGTCCGTCCGCCATAGACTGTTTCTATAGGTAAGCGTTTTATAGACAGTTACCGCTTTTCATTTGAGGATACGCATGGTACAATTATATTTATAGAAACGATAAAGAAAGAGGTACATTATGTGGATTGCAGATCAATGGAATGATTATGAAGTAATAGATTGCAGCAAAGGTGAAAAATTAGAACGCTGGGGTGATTACCTGTTAGTCCGCCCGGATCCGCAGGTCATCTGGGATACTCCTAAAAAGAACCGTGGCTGGAAGCACATGAACGGTCACTACCACCGCAGCAAAAAAGGCGGCGGTGAATGGGAATTTTTCGACCTGCCGAAACAGTGGCAGATCCATTATAAAGATCTGACATTTAATCTGAAGCCGTTTAACTTTAAACACACCGGACTTTTCCCGGAACAGGCAACAAACTGGGACTGGTTCTCTGACAAGATCAAACATGCAGATCGTGAGATCCGGGTTTTGAACCTTTTTGCCTATACAGGCGGTGCTACCCTGGCAGCTGCCGCAGCAGGCGCAAAGGTAACTCATGTAGATGCCTCAAAAGGCATGGTAACCTGGGCAAAGGAAAACGCAGTCTCTTCAGGTCTGAAAGACGCTCCGATCCGCTGGCTTGTAGATGACTGTGTAAAATTCGTAGAACGCGAGATCCGCAGAGGCAATCACTACGATGCCATCATCATGGACCCACCGTCTTACGGACGCGGACCTAAGGGCGAGATCTGGAAGATTGAAGATTCCATCCATTCTTTCATCAAGCTCTGCACAAAGATATTATCCGATGATCCGTTATTCTTCCTGGTCAATTCATACACAACCGGACTCGCACCTGCTGTATTGACCTACATGTTAAGCACGGAACTTGCTCCATGGAACGGTACCGTAGAATCTCAGGAAATCGGACTTCCGGTTACAGAAAGCGGACTGATTCTTCCTTGCGGCGCATCTGGACGCTGGGAAGCAAAATAACGAAACTATTATGTATAAATTCAGCCCTATGACTAATCAAACATTTTTGATTACTAATCACATTGTTTGATTAATCATAGGGCTGATTGTGTATATTAATGCTTATTGAATCTTTATTCCATTTTCCATTTCTTCCGTCGCAGCTTCGTAAAAGCCTTTCATTGCGATAATCATATATTCCAGATCCTTCACGCCTGCCGTCTCATAGCTGGAATGCATGGCGAGCTGCGGAAGTCCGATATCCACGCACGGCACCGGAACCTGAAGTGCGGAAATATTGCCAAGTGTTGAACCGCCTGCGATATCCGAATGATTGGTAAATACCTGTGTCGGCACACCTGCTTTCCCACAGATACTGCGAAATACTGCCGCTGTCACGCCATCAGACGTATAACGCTGATTACCACTGAACTTAATCACAACTCCCTGATTCACTAACGGACGATTGGATGGGCATGCCTTTTCCGGATAATTTGGATGCACGGCGTGCGCATTATCTGCGGATAACATCATGCTTCCTGCGATCAATCTCCGATAATCGGACGCACTGCCGCCAAACGCTTCCTGTATCCGTTCCAGTGTATCCGCAAGAAATGTTGATGCCGCACCCTGTCTGGTGGAACTTCCTACTTCTTCATTATCATAAACACAGTGCACCGGAATCCGGTCATGTTCCTCTGCACTCAGAAAACTGGCCATAGATGAATACACACACTCCAGATCGTCTAATTTACCACTCGATATAAATTCATCTTCTGAGCCCCAGACACTGCCCGGCATACGGTTATATACATAGAGGTCACTTCCAAGAATATCTTCTTCCTTCACATCTGCTTCACGGGCAATCCGGTCCATAAAACTTTCCTTTTCGCCCTTTGTTCCCATACCGTATAAAGGCAGCATATCCTTCTGCGCATGGTAATCATATCCCGTATTGATATCACGGTTCATGTGGATAGCAAGACTTGGAAGCATCAGCAGATCCTTATCGATCTGAACCAGCTTCACTGTGACGCCTTCCTCGCTCTTCACAAGCAGTCTTCCCGCCACGGAAAGCGGACGGTCAAACCATGTCGAACAGATCATGCCGCCGTATTTCTCCACATTCAGACGGACATACGCCTGCTCTGACCACAGTTCCGGATTCTCCTTAAGCTTCAGGCACGGCGCATCACTGTGGCTTGCCACAATCTGGAAGCCGCCAAACGTTCCCTTAGGAACGCGGAATGCGACCATCGCGGAACCATTGCGGATCACGTAGTATTTGCCGCCCTGCTCCAACTTCCACTCTTCACGCTCCAGAAGCTGCTTATAGCCCTGTTCTGCCAGTTCCTGCTTCATATTATCAATCACATGGAACGGCGTTGGACTCTTTTCTATAAATCGGAATAATCCTTCTGTATAATTCATAATCATTCTCCTTTTCTCAATACCGATCAATACATCTAATTAATATTATAACAGATGTGACACTTTATCGGTAACGAATACGAAAGGTTTTCTGGATGCGATCCATACCAATGCCAGACAGAACAAAATCAACAGTATACTTTCTGTATTACTTCTCACCGAAGCCAGCACAGGAGTTGCGTATTTCAGACAACTGTACACCAGTCCATGAAAGATATATACTGCCATCGTTCGTTCTCCGATATAAGAATACGCTTTTTTCTCTGCCGGAAGCACCAGCATGAGCAGATAGATCAATACAAAAGACAGCACATAACATCCGCAACGGATCAGCATCCCCTCCACCGGATCCAACCCGAGTCCTGCATAAGAGTATCTGCCATAAAAAATCTTCACCGGAAGCTTATGGTGATAGTCATCCACAAACAATCCTATGATCAGCATTGTAAGAACAGCCAGCGCCCCACAGTATCCTGCCGGCTTTCGGAATCGTTCCAGCACACTGCTGTCAAATTCCATTCCCGCCATAAAAAACGGAAAGAAAAAAAGAATCCTTGGTATAGACAGATAATTGCCGAGTCCCACAAAACCAATCAAAAGTCCGCCCGCAAACAGAAGCGGCATATGATACGGAACCTTCTTGATTACCGGTGCCAGCAGACGCCATACAAATAACGCCATCAGATACCAGAGCGAGAACTTCGGCCGGTCAAAATAAAGTCCCGTATGTTTATCCAGCACCAAAGTATACAAGAAATAATATACCAGTTCATATACAAAATACGGTATAACCAGTCCCTGTATTAACTTTTTTATAGATGGAATGCGCTTAGAAAAATAACCGGATATAAAAATAAATGCAGGCATATGAAATGCCACAATTCCCCATTTTAATTCATATAAAAAAGAATTCTGGTCGTAACACGGTTCGATAAAATGACCGATTACAACCAGAATGATCAAAAGCACTTTATAGTTATCAAATAAATATTCTCTCTGTTGTTCCTGCTTCAATTTCATCACCAGAGACTATTTTAGTACACCGATATCCGTCTTTCAATCCGCATTTTCTCAGAAAAAGCGATTGAATTTCACTGAAAATTCATGCATTTTATCCCATTCCATTCATAACTATCCTTGCGAATATCTTGACAAAAACTGTCTGGTGCGTTCTTCCTTCGGATGATTGATCACCTGCTTAGCGTCACCCTGCTCCACAATATATCCATCATCCATAAATATAATCTGATCTGCCACATCTCTAGCAAATGCCATCTCATGTGTAACGATGATCATGGTCGTCTTCTGATCAGCAAGACCACGGATTACACGAAGCACTTCTCCGGTAAGCTCCGGATCCAGTGCAGATGTAGGCTCGTCAAAGCACAGGATATCCGGCTTTAACGCCAACGCTCTTGCAATGGCAACTCGCTGCTGCTGTCCACCGGATAACTGGTGCGGATAATGACCCGTGCGGTCTGCCAGTCCCATCTGCGCCAGAAGTTCCTTTCCGTGTTCTTCTATTTCCGCGAGGATCTGTTTTCTATTCTGCTTATAATCCGGACGTTCCTGTGCCAGGAGCTTCTCAGCCAGTGTGACATTTTCCAGTGCCGTATACTGTGGAAATAAGTGAAATGCCTGAAATACCATGCCAAAATGCAGTCTCTTACTGCGCAGCTCCTTGTCGCTCATCTTCACCGGACGTGACGCGTCAAATATGGTCTCACCATTGACCGCGATTGTACCCTGATTTGGTGTCTCCAAGAAATTCAGGCAGCGGAGCAATGTTGTCTTACCAGAACCCGATGACCCGATAATCGCCAGTGCATTGCCCTTTTCCAGGGAAAAACTTACATCTTTCAGAACTCGTGTGCTCCCAAAATGTTTCTCTATATTATTTACCTCTAAAACAGCCATTTCTCGCACACCTCCTATTTAAAATAATCCAGTTTTTTCTCAATATAGTTAAAGAGCAGTGTCAGGATACCGATAAAAATCAAGTAGAACACTCCTGTGTAAAACAACGGCCAGGTCAGTCCCGCTGATTTCATAAATGAATATCCTGCAAATGTCAGCTCATATGCCGCAATGATTCTGGCAAGAGATGTATCCTTAACCAGTGTAATAATCTCGTTAGACATCGGCGGCACAACACGCTTCACCATCTGAAGCAGTGTGATCTTAAAGAAAATCTGACTCTTTGTCATGCCAAGTACCTGTCCTGCCTCTCTCTGTCCAGCCGGAACTCCTTCGATCCCACCCCGGAAAATGACCGAGAAATAACAGGCATAGTTGATTACAAAGGCGACTACCGTTGCCGTAATACGACCTGCTTCATTACCACTCCAGATATTATGCCCAAGCCACAGACCCGGTCCGTAAAAGATAATGATGAGTTGAAGCATCAGTGGCGTTCCCCGGATGATCCAGACAAAGACCTGAATCAGATAGCGGAGCGGTTTCCATCTGCTGGCACTTCCGATACCAAGAATCAATCCTGCCGGCAATGCAAATACCAGCGTCAATATAAAGATTTGAAATGTGGTCCACAGACCTTTTGTTAATTCCAGTGTTACTGTTCCAAACATTGTATCTCCCTCTTACGCGATAACAAGGCAGAGAGCTCAGGCTCTCTGCCTTATCCACGATGTCTTTCATGCTGTCAGTCATATATGATTGCTGATTCTACTTCTGCTCCAGTACTGCATCTGCAATGCCGTATTTCTCAGCAATTTCCTGTGTCTTGCCATCTTTGTATGCCTTAGTAAGCTGTTCATTGATGTATGCTGCCAGATCAGAGCCCTTACGGCATCCGACTCCATACTCTTCTGAAGTCAGTTCATCAGAGTGGATCAGATCCGGATAGCTTGTGCCCTCCCCGATCATGGCACTTGCCATCAGCAGGTCAATGATTGCCGCATCCGATGTACCAGATGCAACTTCCATCAGGGCATCTGCCTGCGATGCTACGGAATTGGCATTGTATCCTTCTTCTTTGGCTACTGCTTCTCCGGCAGATCCTGCCTCTACTGCAAATGTCAGTTTAGACGGATCATCCAGCTTAGACTCGTCCGTTGTAACGATAACCTGTCCATTGCTGCAGTATGCATTGGTGCATTCCATGGAATTCTTCACTTCGTCAGTCAGTGTCATACCATTCCATACGACATCGATGTTCTTAGACTTGAGCTCCATGATCTTATTATCCCAGTCAATCTCTACAAACTCTACATCTACTCCAAGAGATTCAGCAACCATCTTTGCCATATCCGCATCGAAACCGACCCATTCTCCGGAATCATCTTTATAATCCATTGGCTCAAAATCGGTGATACCTACCACCAGAGTTCCCTTATCCTTAATATAATCCACATCACTGTCTGAATTCTTGCCTCCGCAGGCGGTCATGGAAAATACCATTGTCAGGCATAATAAACTTGCGATAATCTTCTTTTTCATAAATGTCTCCTTTGTTTTCATTCTGCTAATTTAGTAGCATTGTAGCATGGTAGCAGACTAAAGTAAAGCATTTTTTTCAATACAAGAAAAGACTGCTGCAAACATTTCTGTTCACAGCAGTCTCATCCTGCCCTTTATGAATCTTAACCTTTGTTCTGCATCTCCACCAGACGCTCACCACAGTACATCTCCCGAAGCTTCGGCTTTTCAATCTTGCCTGTCGCATTTCGCGGTACTTCTGCAAAAATATATTTGTGCGGACGTTTGTAACGAGGAAGCTTCCTGCAGTATTCTTCCAGATCTTCCTGGGTACATACATATCCTTCTTTCACTTCTACAACAGCTGTTGCGATCTCTCCCAGACGCTTATCCGGCAGTCCGATAACAGCCACATCCTTAATGGCATCGCAGCCGCGCAAAAAGTCTTCAATCTGTACCGGATACAGGTTCTCACCACCACTGATGATGACATCCTTCTTACGGTCTACAAGGAAGAGGAATCCATCTTCGTCTTCTTTTGCCATATCTCCGGTGTACAGCCAGCCGTCTTTTAAGGTATCCGCAGTTGCCTTCTCATCTTTATAGTAACAGGTCATAACGCCAGGACCTCTTAACAGAAGTTCACCGACCTCGCCCTGTTTTACGTCTTTACCATTCTCATCCACCACACGGGTCTCCCAGCCGTATCCGGCTTTACCGATAGCTCCGATCTTATCAATATTCTCCACGCCAAGATGTACAGCACCTGGCCCAATAGATTCGCTGAGTCCATAGTTGGTATCGTACTGATGCTGCGGGAAGTATTCTTTCCAGCGCTTGATCAGACTCGGCGGCACCGGCTGTGCCCCAATGTGCATCAGACGTACCTGATCCAATTTGTAATCAGACAACTTCAGATCTCCGCGGTCCAGCGCATCCAGAATATCCTGTGCCCACGGTACCAGCAGCCACACGATCGTACACTGCTCATTCGACAATGCATCTAATATATATTTCGGCTTGGTTCCCTTCAGGATCACTGCCTTGCCACCAGTCAGCAGGCTTCCGAACCAGTGCATCTTCGCACCGGTGTGATATAACGGCGGAATACACAGGAACACATCATCTTTGGTCTGTCCGTGATGCTTCTGTTCTACCTTAGCCGCATGCATCAGGCTCTCGTGATTATGCAGGATCGCCTTCGGAAATCCTGTTGTTCCTGACGAAAAATAAATTGCCGCATCATCCTGGTCACTAATCTCTACATTCGGTGCCATACCAGAACAGTTCGCTGTCTGATGGGCATAACTCTCTGCAAATGACGGACATCCGTCTCCTACGAAGAACAGCAGACGATTTTTAGAAACGGAATCTGCAATCTCTTCCACACGCCCGATAAATTCCGGCCCAAATACCAGTACATCTGTGTCCGATTTATTGACACAGTATTCAATTTCATCTGCCGAATAACGGAAATTCAATGGAACAGCAAGCGCTCCGGCCTTCAGAATACCAAAATAAATTGGCAGCCACTCCAGACAGTTCATCAGCAATATTGCAACTTTATCACCGCGCTTCACGCCTCTGCTCAGGAGCAGATTCGCAAAACGGTTCGCTTTCTCATCAAACACACTCCATGTGATCTCTCTGCGATAATGTACAAATGGAGTCGGTTCAATCAGCTCATACTCTTTCCATGTGATCCGGCGGTCTTCCGGCTGTTGCGGGTTAATCTCCACCAGAGCAATGTCATCTCCGTACTTTTTCGCATTTTCTTCTAACAGTTTTGTAATCGGCATCTTGCTTTACCCCTTTAACGCTTTTATTCACTAAAGTACACTTTAACATATCTACCGATAAAAGTCAATCAAAGTATTCAAAAAGACAGCGGCTCTTTCGAACCGCTATCTCAATGAACATACAAGTCTATTGATTCTTTTTCTCAGGGAATGCAAAGATGAATACTAATGAACTGATCAACAGCATTCCCGGATAGAAAAGCTTCGGGATCACATCAAACGCAGACAATTCATGTCCCATCTCATGCACTGCCGAAAGCGCCACCAGCATCTGCGCACCGTAAGGAATTACCCCCTGGGAAATACAAGAGAATGTATCCAACAGGGATGCCGCTTTGCTGTGCGTAATTCCATATTCTTCTGACATTTCTGCCGCAATTGGATTCGCCATTACAATGGCTACGGTATTATTGGCCGTTGCAATATCCATTGCTGCTACCAGAAGTCCCATGCCAAGCTGTCCTCCTTTACGTCCCCGGAACACCTTACGAATTGCCGAAAGCAGTGCTTCGAAACCACCGTATTCCCGGATCATGGCGCAGAGAGCCGCTACCAGAATGGCTACCATACAAGTCTCAAACATGCCCGAGATTCCAGAGCCCATATTTCCGATCATATCCACTACCGTTGTCTGTCCGGTTGCAAGCATGATAATAATTCCCGAAAAGATGCCTGCCAGAAGCACAACAAATACATTGATGCCGATAATACCTCCTGCCAGAACAAGTACATATGGAATAATCTGAAGCAGATGGTATTCATGTGCCACCGCACCATTCAGGGTTGTGCGAAGTGACAGGATCAGGATCAATACCAATGTTACCAGCGCTGCCGGAAATGCGATCCAGAAATTCTCACGGAATTTATCCTTCATTGGACATCCCTGCCCATTGCAGGCTGCAATCGTCGTGTCCGATATAAAAGAAAGATTATCTCCGAACATTGCTCCTCCCATAACAGAACCGACACAAAGTGCCAGGTCAAAACCGGATGCATCCGATACCGCCGCCGCGATCGGCGCGATCAGTGTGATCGTTCCTACCGATGTTCCCATGGCAGTTGACACAAAACATGCCACCACAAAAAGTACCGCCACTGCAAATTTGGCTGGAATCAGTGACAGCATAAAATACGCTACGCTTTCCGCACTGCTGCGTCCTACAACGCCCACAAAGCTTCCCGCCACAAGAAAGATCAGCAGCATGGTAATAATATTTTTATCAGCAATTCCCTGTGCCATAATCCCCAGCTTGTCATCAAATGACACTTTACGGTTCTGCAGGCAGGCCGTAAGAATCGCCACCATAAATGCCAGCACGATAGGAATATTATAGAATCCCATCGGAATCTTCATCACATATTCAAACACAATTCCAAGTCCCAGATACAGGACCAGGAATACACCAATTGGCAACAGTGCCTTCGGATTACTCTTTTTCATTGTCTTACCCTCTCATTCTTCCTGAAATTATTACTCGTAAAATGTTTCCCGTTCCATGTCTTCACTGACATGATCTTTCTCCATCTGCCGGATCACTTCCTGGTGTCCGGTCAGTGCCGCAAATGGAGCAAATTGTGCCGCCCGGTCGCGTCTTGCCATCTGTGGATGATTCTTCGACACCGGATGCGGCATATCCAGCATATCTTCGTATTTGCTGAAATCAATCTCTTTCATACTTTTTCCGCCTCTCTCTTATACCTTATCATACACTTTATGACCAGCTTTGTTCTTACGCCTTGTGGCCGCCGATCTGGCTGTTCCTCTCGATTGTGGTCGCACCTTCTTCCAGATTCATGCCCTTGAGCACCGCATTTTTCCCATAACGCTTCTTAATCTCCAGAAGTGCCTGCTGCAGATGCTTCTCACGTTCCTTCACTTCTGCCGCCTCTTTCTCTTCCAGTTCCTTTTTTCCATAATCGGTAAACAGATTCAGCTGCTCATAGCGCTCTTTCTTCTGCGCCTGCTTTTCTTCTATCACATGATTTGCAGTCACATTTACCCGGCGCACCAGGAGATCCGGATTCACAATCCGGTCATACAGCTCCATTACCGCCCGGATAATCTCTCTGGATGATGCCGTATGCTCCGGGAGATTCGTCGTGCCATGTGCATGTTTCGGAACGCTTCTTCCATAGCGGTCTGTCGTCACTTCACCATGATATTTACTGCGGATCTTCGAATCCTCCAGACAGCTCCTGTCATAACCAACAGTCAGCACCATCTGATCCGCCGCCAGTCCATGCGCTGCAAGGTCAAGTGCTAAAAGATCTGTCATCTCCTGCACGATTAGTCTGGCTTTCTTCGCATCATACGGACAATGCAGCACTTGTCCGGAGCCCATGCTGTTCGTCTCCGGCTTGTACGACTTGATATCCTCCATTGTACATGGCTCATATCCCCAGGCGTGATCGATCAGAAGTTCCGCATTTACCCCAAACATCCGGTACAACAGTTCTTCATTATAATACTCACCCAGCTCGCCAATCGAACACCGGGCAATATCTCCCATCGTGTAAATGCCCTGCTCCGCAAGCTTTTTTGCATATCCATGGCCGACTCTCCAAAAGTCTGTCAATGGCTGATGCATCCACAGCAGTCTTCGATATTTTCTTTCATCCAGACTCGCAATCCGCACGCCGTGTCTGTCCGGCGGAATATGCTTCGCCACAATATCCATGGCAATCTTGCTGAGATACAGATTCGTGCCGATCCCCGCCGTCGACGTGATGCCCGTCATCTCCAGCACATCCCGGATGATCTTTCCCGCAAGCTCCTCCGCGCTCATCTGATACGTGTTCAGATAATGCGTCACATCCATAAACACCTCGTCAATCGAGTACACATGCATATCTTCCGGTGCCACGTATTTGAGATAAATATCGTAAATGCGTCCGCTGTACTCCAGATACTTTGCCATCTGAGGCGGCGCTGTCACGTAATCTGCCTTCATCTGCGGACGATATTCTAACTCTATCGAATTGACCGAACTTCCTTCCAATGTGCCGCCCGGTGCTTTCCGCTGTCTGCCGGCATTGACCTTCTGCATCTGCTGTACCACCTGAAAGAGTCTCGGTCTTCCCGGAATCCCATAAGCCTTCATAGATGGTGACACCGCAAGGCAGATCGTCTTTTCCGTACGGCTCTTATCAGCTACCACTAGGTTTGTGTGCAATGGATCCAGACCGCGCTCCAGACATTCCACCGATGCATAAAAGGACTTCAGATCAATTGCGATATACGTATGCTTTTCTTCTCTATGATCTGCCATCCTACACACCTCGGATCTCGGCAGTACTTCCGCCGCTTCGCTCTTTCTTCACCACGATCTGGCGGTCGATCCGATTCTTCAGCTCATCTACATGGGAAATAATTCCCACCAGACGTTTACTCTCTGCAAGTCCTGCCAATGCCTGAACTGCCTGTTCCAACGACTCCGAATCCAATGATCCGAATCCTTCATCCACAAACATCGTATCCAGCCGGATACCACCTGCAGATGCCTGGATCTCATCGGCAAGTCCAAGTGCCAGCGACAGGGATGCCTGGAAAGACTCACCACCGGAAAGTGTGCGGATACTTCTCTCACTTCCATTATAATGATCGATCACATCCAGTTCCAGTCCGCTCTGGCTTCGGAGATTACTGCTGCCTCTGCGCCGCTTCATCTCATACTGTCCTCCGGTCATGACCATCAATCTGGTATTGGCTCTGGCAATGATGCGGTCAAAATACGTCATCTGCACATAAGTCTCCAGCATGATCTTTTCCTTACCCGGAATATTACCCATAGCGGTCACTGCCAGCGAACGAACCATCGCATATTGCTTTTCCTTCTCCACCAGTTCTTTGCTTCGATTCTGCAGATTCTTTAATACGGACTGATTATTTTGTATTCTGTGATGCAGTTCTTTCCCGCGTTCTTCGCATACCGCTTTTTCTGCTTCTATCTCCATCTGCTTCTGCTGTAACGCTTCCGTATCCGCTTCCACCGCTTCTTCCAGCTGCTGTTTCAGTTCTGCCAAACGTCCCTCCGTTCCGGCAATTTCCACTTCTGCTGTCTGAACTGCTTTTTCCGCCTGTTCTAATTGGCGCTTTATCACATTCTGCTTCTGCACAAGTTCCGTCTGCTTCTCCTGCGCTTCTCTCTGACCAGGATAAGGCAGTACTTCCGTCAGCCTCTGAATTTCCTCCACCGCTGCTTTCTGCTTACTTTCAAGTGCGACCTGCCGCTCCCTGATCTGCTGCAGTTCTTCTGTTACTTTCTCCAACGCTTTTTCCTGCTCCGGGAGCAGTCGGTTCCACATATCCTTCTGCTTTACCTTCTCTGATGCAAGCTTCAGCTCCTGCTGTAACCTCGTTCCCGCTTCCTCTCCCTGCTTTTCCTGATTTGCAAGCTGATACGTCATATCTTCCAGACTTCCTGCAAGTTCCAATTCTTCCGCTTCCTTGCGGATACTTTCTTCCCTGCTTCTCACATTTCCAAGCAGTTCCCCTGCTGTTCTGCTGGCTTCCGCTTCCTCCGCTCTGCACTGTTCCAGTTCCTGCTGTAACCTTTCCAGCTCTTCCTTGGACGGTGCACCCGGATTCTGCTCTGCCGGTGCCGGATGATGCATGGAACCGCACACTGGGCATGGCTGATCTTCTGCTAAGGTCTGAGCAAGTATTCCTGCCTGTTCATCTAAGAACGCCTGATTCTTAACGCGGTACTCTGATTCTTTTTTCTGTACTCTGTCCCGCACTGTCCGATATTCCTGCTGCTTTAACGCAAGACTCTGTCTCTGCTTCTCATACTGCTGTATATCCTGCGCCAGATTCTGCAGCCGTTCCATATATTGCTGATGCTTCTCCGATTCATATAGAAGCTTCTGATACTTCTCCGGCGCATCCGCAAGTGATTCACCAGCTTCTCTGCCTTCCTGGATCTTACCTTTCAGCTCTTCCTGCTTTGCCTCATACTGACGCTGCTTTCCCGACAGTTTCTCTTGCTCGTCCTGATCTGCCCTCTCATTCTTCTTTAATTCTTCTAAATGAAGATACTGCGGCATCAGGCTTTCCAGTCTGCTGATCTCATCTGCAAGACGTCTGCGCTCCGGCTCTTTTCCCTGTTCTTCCCAATATCTCTGCTGTAATTCTGCAATCTGCTCCCGCTGCGCTTTCCGTCTGTCCTGCAATTCCAGATACAGCTTCTGCCTCTTCTTCCGCTCCCGATCCTGTTCTAACTCGGACCGGATCTTCTGCAGCACCTGTTCTTTCTGTTGTACTTCTTCAAACAGTCCTGCCTGCATCTCCTGATCTGCCTTATTCTGTTCTGTCAGAAGTTCCATCACTTCTTCCACCGGTGTCTCTTCAGATGCATCTTTATTCCAGAGAATCCCCTGAATATACTGCTTCACACTCTCCCGCAATGTCTCACATTCACGTTCCAGCGCGCGGTATTTTCTTTTCAGGATATCCTGAACCTGCTGATACGGTGCCGTCCGGAATATCTCACGAAATATCTTCTGCCGCTCTGTCGTTCCCTTCTCGATCAGATCCCTGAACTTCCCCTGTGCGATCATCGCGATCTGACAGAACTGTTCTCTGTTGACACCCATGATCTCTGTCACTGCTGCCGTCACATCTTTCGGCTTCGTGACCACTCTGCCGTCCGGATAAACAAGCTCTGCCTCCGCTTTCTGCATCGTCATGCCTGTACCGCGTTTTGCCGGACGCTCGTACTCCGGATTTCTGCATACGCTATATGTCTTGCCACCATAGATAAATGTAAGTTCCACTTCTGTAGGCACGGACGGATCTGCATATTTGGAACGGAGCATCCCCGCTTCTCTGCTGTCACCGCTGGCTTCTCCATATAACGCAAATGTAATGGCATCAAAGATCGTCGTCTTGCCGGCTCCCGTATCTCCTGTGATCAGATAAAGTCCGCCTGCTCCCAGTTCTTCCATATTCAGTTCCTGTATGCCCGCATACGGTCCAAATGCCGACATGCGGATATAAACTGGTCTCATGCTTTATCCTCCCACACCTGTTCCATAATCTCCTGCATCAGCCTGAACTGTTCTTCATCCATCGGCTGATTATTCTGTGTCTCATAAAATTCCGCAAATAGTTCCATCGGAGATTTCTTTTCGATAGCCTCAATCTCCTGTAACACCTGATTCCCGCGCGTTCTCGCATTATCGTAGTCTAACTTCATCAGATTCGGATAGATCACCTGCAGTTTTCTGACTGCATCTGGTATATCTTCCTCATCCGTCAATGTAATATGCAGATAGTCTTCCCTGTCCATATCCCGGTAATACGCCCGGTCTGTCAGCTCCATATACGCGCCTCGGATCTCCCGCATATCATGCTTTGGTGTCAAAGGAATGTGCTGAATCGACACATTTCCTTTTTCTGCCAGTTCCACAACGGTAAGAGACTTCTCATGACCGGCTTCTGAAAAGGAATACTTTAACGGAGTCCCACAATACCGCACCGTGTCTCTCATGATCCGCTGCGGTCTGTGGATATGCCCCAGTGCCACATAGTCGAACCCGTCAAATACAGTTACATCCACATTGTCGGTGCCGCCCACAGAGATTTCTTCCGAATCCGAGCGCTCCGCGCCTGTCACAAACTGATGCGTCACCAGCACCTGTCTGGCATCCGCATTTCTCTCCATATGGGAAATAGCTGTACGCATGGCATCTGTATAACTCTCTATCTCATCCTCTGCATAACAGCGCCTCACATGAATCGGCTTGATAAACGGCAATAAAAAGAACTGTACGATACCATATTCATCTTCTAATTCCACTGGCTTCACATCCCCGTCATAGACCGGAGACACATGCACACCGCTGTGCTCCATCAGTTTCCCGCCAAATGCAATACGCTCTGCCGAATCGTGATTGCCACTGATGATCATAACTTCCACGCCCTGCTCCGCAAGCCCGCATAAAAACTGGTCAAATAACTGTACTGCTTCCGCCGGAGGTACAGGCTTGTCATAAATATCGCCCGCTAAGATCACCGCATCCGGATGTTCTTCTGCAACGTGTTCCAGAATCTGCTTCAATATATAGCGCTGGTCATCCAGCATCGAAAACTCATGCACCCGCTTCCCCAGGTGAAGGTCCGACAAATGTATGATCTTCATAAGACTGTGCCTCCTTTTTATATGATGTTATTATAGCAAAACGAGCAGCCCACAACAAGGCTGCCCATTCTTACCTGTTTATTGTTTATTTCAATCATTTGTATCTCAGTTTTTCAATTTATATACAATCCACACTATTCCAACCACTGCCGCTATATACACCAATGCCACCAGCACGGAACTTTTCTTTCCACGTCCCCATTTGCCTGCTGCCAGATACATCGCATCCAGCACATCCGCCAGGAACAGAAACTGCAAAATCCCATGAAGCACAGCTGCACCTCCGCTGATCTTACCGGCGCGGACGCTCCCCCGGATCACCTGTATACTGTACATACTTCCAGGCAGGATCGCAAGCCAGCTCATAATAACACTCCACCCGATCATCACCAGTACAAACGGAAGCCAGACCGGTGCAACAAGAAGTGCCAGTCCCCTCGTTCCCATGACTAGTCCAAATGTGAGCATGAAATATACCAGAAAAAGTACGATAAAGTTCACACAGAAAAAGATGACCAGACCATACTTATGGATCAGCATTCCGTTGATACAGCCAAGCATGTCCTGCCTTTTGTATATCTGGAATGACTTGACCATGTTCCAGATGCCAAGTATTACCAGGATTCCGCCATACACAAGCATCGGCAGGAACCACAGTACCGTCTGTGTCCAGTACGACATATCCACCACACCCATAAACCATGTAAACAGTTCAAAATGAACCGCCATAAGCGGTGCACAAAGAGATAACAATATGACATAGATAACCGCTAACCGTTTTGCCGCTTTGTCCATTCCGATCCACTCCTTTATCGTCACCTTTTGTAATAATTATTCCTTTATATTATCTCTGCTGTTCTCCACCGCACAGGAAATCGCTTCATTAAATGTCGGATGTGCACGCATCGCATACATGAGCTGTGTGGAAGTCAAGCCATTTGCCAGTGCCGTCGCAAGCTCTCCGATCATATCTGTCGCTCTGGCGCACATGATCTGCGCTCCCAGTAACACATCACTGTTCGCCGCGAAGATTACTTTGATGAATCCTCCGGTCTCTCTGGAAATGATCTGCTGTCCATTGCCTTTCATATCATAACGTCCGACCCGGATCTGCACGCCTTTTTCTCTTGCCTGGGTCTCAGTCAGTCCCACGGATGCAATCTCCGGCTCGGTATACAGACAGCTTGGCACGATAGAAATCGGTGTAAACAGACAGCTCGGCACCATGGATACGATAACGGACGGTGTCAGATCGTTCATTTTCTCCACCACATAAGTGCCCTGCGCTGATGCCACATGTGCCAGCTGGATACCGCCGGTCACATCTCCGACGGCATAGATTCCCGGCACGCTGGTGCGGAAGAATTCATCCACCAGAATCTTGCCATGATCCATCTTGATCGGCACCTCCGGTGCAAATAATCCATCGGTATTCGGAATACGTCCCACCGACATCAGCAATGCCTCCGCATGTACACGCTTCGTACCCTCCGCGCAGACAAATTCACAGCATACTCCTTCTTCGTCGCGGGTAATCCGCTCCGACATACTTCCTTTATATATTTCCACGCCATGTGCCCGCATCAGACGTTCCAGTTCGTCGGAAAATTCGCTGTCGATACGCGGAATCAGATGATCCGATACTTCAATGATCGTAACTTTCGCTCCCAGATTACGGAATACGGTTGCTGTCTCCAGACCGGTCACACCACCGCCAAGCACGATCAGGCTATGATATTTATTACCTCCGGATGTCATCAGTGCTTCACTGGTCATAACTCCCGGCAGATCCGCTCCCGGTATGTCCAGTCTTCTTTCCTTAGAACCTGTTGCGATCAGTATCTTATTGCCAAAATAAAAGCTGCTGCTTCCGTCTTCAAATGTGACACGCACCTGCTTTCCTGACATAACTGTCGCAGTCCCCTGTACTGACTGGATACCAAGTTCTTTGAACTCTTCTTCCAGATTCTCCCGCATCTCACGCGTCGCCTGGTTCTTATATTCGATCATATCCTGCAGGTCATACCCTGCATCATCTGCATATAATCCGTATTTGCCGCATCCCAATATCTCCCGGTACAATGTCGATGCACGAAGCAGTGCCTTCATCGGAATACATCCGCGGTTAATACAGGTACCGCCGATTGGTCCTTTCTCGATGATCACCACCGACATACCAAGCTTTGCGGCCTTTTTCGCAGCCACATAGCCGCCCGGTCCTGCCCCTATGATAAGCAGATCAAATTTGTTATTCATACATTACCTCCTGGCTCTCAGTCCATACTTCACATTCACTCTTTTAATCGATCTGCCAGTCGATCGGTTCCAGACCATGCGCTTCCAAGAATGCATTGGTCTGGCTGAACGGCTTACTTCCAAAGAATCCCCGATATGCTGACAGCGGACTTGGATGTGGTGCTTTCAGGATCAGATGATTCGGATTGTGTAACATCGAAGCCTTCCGCTGCGCCGGGCCACCCCACAGGATAAAAACGATCGGCCTGTCCTGACTGTTCAGTGCCATGATCGCCGCATCGGTGAATTCTTCCCATCCGATTCCGCGGTGTGAATTTGCCTGATGCGCACGAACCGTCAATACTGTATTCAACATCAGCACACCCTGTTCTGCCCATTTTGTCAGACACCCGTGATTCGGAATCGTACATCCGAGATCATCATGCAGCTCTTTATAAATATTGACCAGTGATGGCGGAATATCTACACCTTTCTTTACTGAAAAGCAGAGTCCATGTGCCTGTCCCACATTGTGATATGGATCCTGTCCCAGGATTACCACCTTCACCTTCGATAACGGCGTTAGATGAAATGCATTGAAAATGTCATCTGCCGGCGGAAATATCTGATATCTGCTGTATTCTTCATTTACCTTTTTAAATAATTCCCGGTAATATGGCTTGCTGAATTCTCCCTTCAGGGCATCCAGCCAGTCATTATTAATCGCTGCCATACATTTCCTCTCCTCTGTGCTTTTACAGGCGTACCGATACGCCTTTCTCACGCAAATATTCTTTTACTTCCCGAATTTCCAGTTCTTTGTAGTGGAACAATGATGCTGCCAGTGCCGCATCTGCCTTGCCATCTGTCAGTACCTCTTCGAAATGCTCAAGCGTACCGGCACCTCCTGATGCGATCACCGGAATTGATACTTCTTCTGCTATGATTCTGGTAAGTTCCAGATCATATCCGGCCTTTGTTCCATCGCAGTCCATGCTGGTCAGAAGAATCTCTCCCGCTCCCAGCTGTTCTACTTTCTTTGCCCACTCAACCGCATCGATACCCACATCGATACGACCGCCATTTTTATATATATTCCAGCCGCTTCCATCGGCTCTGCGCTTGGCATCGATTGCAACGACCACACACTGGCTGCCAAATTTGTCCGCAGCATCGGATATCAGACGCGGCGTATTGATTGCGGATGAATTAATCGATATCTTATCTGCACCTTCTCTTAACAGTGCACGAAAATCATCCACAGTACGGATGCCTCCGCCTACCGTAAATGGAATAAATACAGTCTCTGCTACCTTGCGGACCATATCTACAACTGTCTCTCTGGCGTCAGACGAAGCTGTAATATCCAGAAATACCAGCTCATCTGCACCTGCTTTATCATATGCCTTGCCAATCTCTACCGGATCGCCGGCATCTCTTAAATCTACAAAATTAACGCCCTTTACCACTCGTCCGTTATGTACGTCCAGGCAGGGAATAATTCTCTTGGTATGCATGTCATCTTCCTCCTTCTACAGCTCCACAAAATTTTTCAAAATCTGAAGTCCTACGTCGCTGCTCTTCTCCGGATGGAACTGACAGGCAAATACATTGCCCTTTTCTACAGAAGCGTGAATCGTCGTCGTGTAATCCGCCGTTGCGGTAACAATCTCTTCCTCTGCCGCCTTCAGATAATAAGAATGTACGAAATACACATATGGATGTTCGCCTAATCCTTTAAAAAGTCTTCCCTCTCGCGGAAAATCCAGTGAATTCCAGCCCATATGCGGGATCTTATAGCCTTCCTTATCCGGCAGCTTCAGAATATCTCCCTTCAGAACTCCGAGACCTTCCACGCCCGGTGCTTCATCGCTCCGCTCAAATAAAAGCTGAAGTCCCAGACAGATCCCAAGGAATGGTGTACCTTTCTTCGTCACCTCATGGATCACCTCCACCAGTCCGTACTGATGTAACTTCTCCATCGCGTCTCCGAATGCTCCGACTCCCGGCAGGATCACATGATCCGCTGCCATGATCTCGTCTCTGTCTCTGGTAATCTTCACTTCCTGTCCAAGAAGCTGCATGGCTTTCTCCACGCTTTTAATATTTCCTGCATCGTAATCAATAATTGCGACCATATATCTGGTTCCTTTCTTCTGTATTACCTCTCAAGCATAACAATTTACTGCATAATAATTTACTGCATAATAATTTCTTGCATATCATTTTTGCAAAAAGGAAATGCCACGGATTGCTCCGCAGCAGTCCATGGCATCATTTTACCTCTAACTCAAACCAAAAGGCAACCCCATTGTCATAATTCTCCACACCATATTTTCGGTGCAGTGACTCCATGATGGCCTTGACGATAGACAGTCCGATACCGTTACCGCCATACTCTCTGGTATGAGCTTTGTCTACTTTATAGAATTTCTCCCAGATGTGCGAAATGTCTTCTTCCGGAATCGGCTTGCCGGTATTAAATACTGTCGTCCTTGCAATGCCATCTTTCACTTCAATCTTCACTTCTACCACCATGTCTCCCGCAAGATGGTTAAATGCATTGCTTACATAGTTTCTCACAACCTGTTCGATCTTATATTCATCGCCCCACACGTACAATGGCTCTGTCTGGCGAAAGCTTACCTTTGCCTGCTTCTGCTCTGCAAAAAGCTCCATGCTTTGCAGAACACCCTTCACTAACTCGGTCAGGTCAAACCGTTCAAACTGAATCTTTTCATCACCAAATTCCAGCTGATTCAGATCCAGCAGATTACGTACCATATGATTCATCTTAGAGGCTTCATCCATAATGACATCACAGTAGAACTCTCTGCTCTCCGGATCATCATTCACGCCCTCTTTTAAGCCTTCTGCGTATCCTTGGATCAATGCAATCGGTGTCTTCAGTTCATGGGACACATTTCCCAGGAATTCATTCCGCATCTGCTCCAGTCTGTCCTTCTGCTCAATATCTTTCAACAATTGATTATTGGCACTCTTCAGATCTGAGATCGAACGTTCCAGCTTCTCTGACATCCGGTTAAAGTTCTCACCCAGCACACCAATCTCATTGTCACCACCACTGGTGTATTTGGCATCAAAATCAAGCTCTGCCATTTTCTCTGAAAGTCCCGCGAGCTCTCGCAGCGGTTCTGTCAGACGTTTGGAGAAGAACCACACCATCAGGATTCCCACGACCAACACGATTAGCTCTACAACAATCAGAAACTTATTAGACAATGCTACACTCTGCTGGATACTCTCGATCGGGCTCTGAATCAGGAAGATATACTTGGAGCCGAGCGTTCCACGCATCATCAGATACTCCGTTCCCGCATCCTTTCCTCTGGTCTCTGTAAGTTCGTATTCATCTGTCTTCTTTAATGTCCGGTCATTTTTCTCTGTCCGGTTCAGCATAAACGCGTCCAGATTCTGCTGCAGATCCATGGTATGCTGCACATTGGTAATGATCTTCTGATCTTTCAGATTAACTGCCAGAAAAAACAGATTATTCTTCTCTGCCAGGCGTACCAGGTCACTGTATGTCTCCTCATCGGATGTATCCAGTTCGTCATTTTGTTCCGCATCCAGAAGTGCTTCGTACATGCTGATAAATTTGGCTTCTTTATTGTGGATATAATATGGTCCCAGCAGCCATACATTACATGCCAGAACCGCTACACACATAAACGCCAGAAGCGAGATGAAAATTACGATCATCTGTTTCTTAATCGAATGCTTCATTATTCCACCTCAAATTTGTAACCCATCCCCCAGATGGTCTTAATGTAATTACCTTTATCACCCAGCTTATTTCTCAGCTTCTTCACATGGGTATCAATGGTCCGCGCATCTCCGAAATAATCATAATTCCACACATTATTGAGTATCTTCTCCCTGGAAAGTGCGATTCCCTGATTCTCCAGAAAATATGTCAGCAGTTCAAATTCTTTATAACTAAGGTCGATACTCTTGCCGTCCACCTGTACCTGATGTGCCGCCTTGTCAAGCTCAATACCACCGGCTTCCATCTTCTCTTCTGCATCTGTTCCGTATATACGCTTCAGAAGTGCACCTACACGCGCCACCAGGATCTTCGGACTGAACGGCTTGGAAATGTACTCGTCCACACCAAGTTCAAATCCCTGCAGCTCATCACGCTCCTCAGATCTGGCTGTCAGCATGATGATCGGCACTGTGGAGTCTCTGCGGATCTCACGGCATGTCTGCCATCCGTCCATCCTCGGCATCATCACATCCAGAATCACCAGATCGATCTTCTGCTCATAGAAAATGTCCATCGCTTCCATTCCATCCCCTGCTTCCAATACCGAATAGCCTTCTCTCTGAAGGAAATCCTTTACCAGTTTACGCATTCTGCTCTCATCGTCTACTACCAATATCTGTATATTACTCATCTAACCACCCTGCCCTCTTTGTATCATAATGGGGATTTCTGCCCTGTATCTTACGTTTAGTGTAGCACAGTTTTATGATGCTTTTGTGAATTTTTCTTCGCTTTTTCACAATTTTATGGTAGTATATCCGTAGAATCAAAAAAGAGGAGACGATTATTATGAAGTGTCCAATTTGTGGTGATACATTAACCCCTAGCAAAAAGAATCCTGATTACATGCTGTGTCACAGCTGCCGTAAGAAGTTCCGCCTTCCAAAAAAGCATACCACAGCACCCGCGAAGACCACACCGGTAAGAACCGAGCCAGTGAGTTCGGATGAAGATAACGATGATGATGTAGAATTCCATTTCCGTTATGCCAATATTCCACCAAAGGAAGTCCGCGAAAAGCAGGAGCGAGAGATGCGCAAAGCATACGACGAACTTCTTTCTATCGGAAAAGAAGAAAAAGAAAAGAAGAGACATGGTTTCTTCCACAGAAGAAAAAAATAAATATATGTTTTCAGGGCTATGATTAATCAAACACTTTTGATTAATCATAGCCCTGTCTTGTTTATAAGTCTTGTATTATTAGAAATCGAAATCCGCGTAATCTTCCGGCAAAAATCTGTGATAAATGATATGGCATCCTTCATCTTTAAAACAATAATAATACGGATCACCAACGTTTTCCGGAAAACGGATCAGATAATCGAACTCTCCGTTATCGATATTCTCACAGCTCACACCATCCGCATGACGGTCAAACAGTGCGCGGATCTGTTCCATTGTTGTACCATGCTGCCACAATAATTCTACCAGTTCTTTGATAAATTCATTGGCTCCCATATGCTCATGTACATACTCACTGCCTTCTTCCAGAATGTGGAAGCAGAATCTGTCGCCTTTGTGTGTAACTGTAAGCATGCCAAGCTTCGCTGTCATATCCTCCGGAAAATGTGCCAGCCTTTCCTGCATAGCATCCACGCTGTCCTCTGCATCAAACAGATGATTCAGCGAACTCAGCGGATAGTACAATCTGACAGCCTCCTTACGATAACCAAGCTTTGCCTGCTCTTCCTTCATCAGGTCGATCAGATTCTTCTCTAATTTTGAATATCCCATGCTGTATTTCTTCCTCCATACACTTAGATAAGCTCAATTAATGCGTTCAGTTCTTCTTCTGTGGTTCCCCAGCTTGTAGCAATACGCACAACTGTATGGGTCTCATCGTATTTCTCCCAGAATCCAAACAATGCTTCTTTCTCCAGCTCTTTCTTCTTATCATTTTCCAGGATCACGAAGATCTGGTTCGTCGGAGAATCAATCAGAAACTTATAACCTTTTTCCCTGAATGCTTTTTTCAGCTTTTCTGCCATATCAATCGCATGTTTGCTGATCTCAAAATACAGATCATCGGTAAATAACGTATCGAACTGTACGCCAAGAAGCCGTCCTTTGGCATTCAATGCACCATGCTGTTTTACCGTAGTAAGGAAATGCTTCGGCATATTTCCATGGGTAAATACAACCGCCTCGCCGCACAGTGCACCCACCTTTGTGCCACCAATATAAAACACATCACACAGCTTTGCAATATCCGGAAGTGTTATATCCGTGTCCTTACTCATCAGACCGTATCCGAGTCTTGCTCCATCCATGAAGAGTGGAATCTCATACGTTTTGCATACAGAAGACAGGGCTTCCAGCTCCGCTTTTGAATACAGTGTTCCATATTCTGACGGATGTGAAATATACACCATACCCGGACGCGCCATATGTTCATGATTATCATCTGCATAATAATCCTTCAGATACTGTTCCAGATCTCCTGCATCAAGCTTGCCGTTCACATGTGGAATTGTCAGCACCTTATGTCCTGTGTACTCGATTGCTCCCGCTTCATGGAAATTCACATGCCCCGTATCCGCTGCCACTACTGCTTCATAACCTGCAAGCATGGCATCAATTACGATCTGATTAGTCTGTGTACCTCCGGTCAGAAACTGCACCTGACCACCGGCAAGTTCACATGCTTTCAGAATCTTCTCTGCCGCTGATGCGCAGTATGGATCGAAGCCATATCCCTTTGCCGGCTCCTCGTTTGTCTCCAGCAGACGCTCCAGGATCTTCTTATGAGCTCCTTTATTATAATCGCATTCAAATGATAACATCTGTATTCTCCTTTCTGATTTTTCCTTCTTCCTGATGCTTTTATTATTCTTTTTGTTTGTATACATATTGACTGGCAATATCTACCAGCAGAAAGCCAAATGCTATAGCAAGGCAGGTTGTTGCAAGAGTAATTGCCTGCTGATTTGCCATCACATAGTCTCCCTGCTCAAGCCCATACATCATATAGAACAGGCTTGCCCCCGGTACCACAGGCATGATAGATGTCGTCAGGAAAATGGTAGCCGGTGCCCGATGGTATCTGGACATGATAAATGCATAGGCTGCTACCACAGCTGCCGCTACTATCGTGCAGATAAATGCATCCCCATGAAAATACTGTGCGATCAGATATGCTCCCCAGGTCATGCTGCCACCAATCCCAACATAAAACGCCTGTTTATCGGCCGCCTTGAATAACCATGCAAATCCCATACTTGCAATGCCACAGGATATCAGCTGTACCGGCACACTGGGAGTCAGACACATTTCATACATCTCTCCCCGAAACAATATCATTGCAAGCTCCGCGCCACAGGCAATCCCCACAGCTCCGACAAAAGCATGAATAATATTCAAAAATCCGGACAGATATGCACGGCTTACCAGATCCCGAAGACCGTTCGCAACGCACAGTCCACTGATCAGTACCATGCTGAGCCCCAGGCATGTACGGTCAGGATGATTGCCGAACCCCAGATGATATGCTCCAAATATCCCCGCCGTAGCCACAAACGACACGATCAGATTATAAGCGACCAGATTATGCTCTTTGCGTTTCAGGCGCCGTCCAAACCACACCAGTACCAGCACAGTAACCACAATTCCCACAAGTGTATCTTCCAGATCACATCCAAAATACACGCCAAATCCAACACCGCCCATGAGGGAAGCCAGGTACTCAATATACGCCGGCTGTTTCTTACGGCTCATCACCCCATCATACTTCTCCTGAATCTCTGCAACAGACGGCTGGTTCCTGCAGATATAGCGGGAAAGATTATTCAGATAATCCAGACGATCATAGTTAAATCCTGTCCTGTGGACCCTGCGCACCTGCGTAATAAACGTTCCGTCTTTCGATCTGATCGTTACCTGAATATTACTCTGAATCGCGAACACGCTACACTGCCCAATATCGTAGCTCTCCAGCATACGATACATACTATCTTCAACCCGGTTCGTCTCCGCACCGCTCTTGATCATCTCTTTACCTATATTAATGATCTCATTTAACAGCAATTCATAATCCATGCTTGTTTATACCTTTCTGTTACTTATCAAATTAATCCCTGAACGATAATAATCAGGATCAATATCGGAAGTATAAACTGGAAGTATGGTTTCAGCCATTTACCAAAACGTAATCCAGTTCCCTGATTACATTCATCCAGATATTTATCAAATCCCCATCCCATCTTAGTCACACAGAACAGCAGATAGATGAGGGAACCAATCGGCAGAAGCAGGTTGCTGACAATAAAGTCCTCGCTGTCCAGCACATCTCTTCCTCCGATCAGATGGAGATTGCTCCATACATTATACCCAAGTACACATGGGATACTGGCAACAAGTACGATCACACAGTTGATCACAGATGCTTTCTTACGTTCTATGCCAAACATATCCATGCTGAATGAAATAATATTTTCAAATACTGCAATAACAGTAGAAAAGCTTGCAAATACCATAAACAGGAAGAACAGTGCTCCCCATACGCGTCCACCCGCCATATTTACAAATACATTCGGAAGCGTCACAAAAATCAGTGACGGACCTGCATCCGGCTGTACTCCATATGAAAAACATGCCGGGAAAATGATCATACCAGCCATCAGTGCTACAAATGTATCCAGTCCGCAGATGCTTGCTGCCTCTCCCGGAAGGGTGTGATCCTTAGACATATAACTTCCGAAAATCTCCATTGCCGCAATTCCAAGGCTCAGTGTAAAGAATGCCTGATTCATCGCGGCGGTTACCACATTACGGATGCCGACTTCCTGAATCTTATCCACACTTGGAACCAGATAGAACTTCAGTCCTTCTCCCGCACCCGGAAGCACCAGGCTGTGTACTGCCAGTACCAGGATCAGCACCATCAGTGCCACCATCATGAACTTACTGATCTTCTCCAGACCATCCTGCAGTCCCTTAGAACATACAAAGAAACCAGCCACAACAGATACTACCATCCATGCGCCCATCTGTCCCGGTGATGCAAGCAGTCCTCCGAATACTGCCCCTACCTGATCTGCATTCATTCCCGGCTTAAATTCTCCTGTCAAAAATTTAAAAAAGTAGCTGATCATCCAGCCGCATACCGTTGTATAATACATCATCAACACATAACACCCAAGGATGCAGAACCATCCGTGAATATGCCATTTGCTGCCAGGCTTCTCAAGCGCCTTGTAACCCATAACCGCACTTTTACGACTCGCGCGTCCTACCGCAAGCTCCATAGTTAATACCGGAAGTCCCATGCTTACCAGGAAAATCAGATATAATAATACAAAAAAACCGCCTCCGTTCTGTCCTGCCACATATGGAAATCTCCATACATTGCCGATACCGATCGCACATCCTGCACTAACCAACAGGAAGCCCAGACGGCTCTTAAAGCTCTCTCTTTTCATTGATTCTCATTTCCTCCAATTCTTTCTCTTTTTCGTACCGCCCATTATAACACATTCCCGCAAAAAATGGCATAAAAAATGGAGACCGGAATCTCCGATCTCCATCTATAATAAAGCACTCATTGTGCGAACTTTCCGCATTTCATTACTCAATGGTAATAAACTTCGGCTCTTCTTCGACTTTCTTGATCTCTTTTGGCACGATCAGCTTCAGCACTCCATCATTAAATGCTGCCTTGATATCCTCCTGTGTCAGATCCTCGCCTACATAAAACTGTCTGCTGCAAGTGCCTGTGTAACGCTCCTTATGAATACATTTACCTTTGGCTTTCTTCTCCTCATCAGTCTCATTATTATGAGCCGTGATTGTCAGATAACCGTCCTTCAGATCTGCCTGAATATCAGACTTGCTGTAACCCGGAAGATCCATCTCAATCAGATAGTTGCCGTCTTTCTCGTAAATATCAGTCCGCATTACCTGCGTCTCTGTGCGCTCCTGACTGCGTCCATAAAACGGATCACGAAACATATTATCAAATAAACTGTTATAACCTCTGTTAGCCAATACCATAAAGCATCCTCCTCATCTATAGCTATCGGGATCTTCGTCCCTCAAGTGTGTTTGTTTTATTTGCTATATATATTATATAACACACTTTGTTAGCACTGTAAAGAGATGAGTGCTAATTTAATTATAAACTTTCTATAAACCTAATATTCTATAAATTACTCCGCAAGTATGGTTCCTACTGGAAATGCCGTACGGAATACTTTTCTCACAAGCGGTCCCGCAACGATCAGCTGAAACGGCAACGCCATAATAAAGTTCTTCGGAATATTGGTCAGCCAGATGATTGGCAGTGCACTCCACTCTCCTGATCTCACGCATGCTTCCATTCCGCCATAAAACGACATGATAATTACCATCGGAACTACCATACAGCAAGATACTGCAATCACTTTTTTCATCGTACTGCTGTCCGGGTTTACCAGAAAACGGAATGCAAATCCTTTTGCCGGACCAGACACTACAAACCAGTCACACAGCATCGCAAAGACATAGGCGATCGGGAATCCAAGCCACGCTTCCTTTATCGTCTCCACATTCAAAATTCCCATATGTAATGTTACATTATAAATACTCATCCACAACACCATCGTAAAACACATCATAATCGTGTAAATCAAACTTTCTCTCTTATGCATCGGCATATCATTTTCCTCCTGTCATTCTTATTGTCTTTCAGATACAATCAAACATTTTACAACAGAATGCTTTGTATTAGAATTCAAAAAATGCTATTATTAATAACAGAAACGAATTAATAATAATTCATTTTCGATTTTCAGGAGGTATATCATGACGATATTTCAAATAGAATGTTTTCTGGCCGTGGCTGAACATCTGAACTTCGCCAGGGCTGCTACGCAGTTAAATGTCTCTCAGCCGGCCATTACAAGACAGATCCATACATTAGAAGCAGAACTGGGTACCCAACTTTTTATCCGCAGTACAAGAATGGTACGACTCACGGAAAATGGACGTATTTTCCAGTCAGATGCCCAGCTTATAGTGAATACTTCCAGACGTTCCGTCCAGCGTTTTGCCAGCCAGGACGAGTCTAAAATCATCGATTTTCATATTGGCTGTGCCAATCCTCTGCACATGGAATTACTTTCTAATGCACTGGAACAGATGAAAGACATTTATCCGATGCTCCACCCAAAGGTTCTCATTCTTCCGGAAACACATTTTCCAGATGCCCTGAAAAGGGAAGCTTTGGACGTTGCTGTGGGATTCCACGCTCCAGGTGTCAAAGATTCTCTTCATTATAAAGAGTTATGCCGTCCACACTTTGCCTGTCTGTTCCGGGACACGCTGCCACTAAACCAGAAGCATCAGGTCACCGCAGATGACCTGAACGATTATGCCATCATTCTGTATGATCCGGGCGTGATCTCCCCAACCATCTACAACGGGCAATGGGAATATGCAAAAGACAAGAAACCGTCCCAGTTATATTACTGTGAAACAACAGAAAATGCGCTCCTTCTGGCTGATGCAGGATACGGCGTAGCGCTTCTTCCAGATATCCGCCTCCCCGCATATCAGCACCTAACGAAGCGCACTCTCTGTAATAATGATATATATTCTTTTGGATTATATTACAAATCTTACCGGAATAAGCCTTATCTCCGCGACTTTATCCGGATACTGCATGGTGACGAGTCTACTTTTCAGACTTAATCATGATCCACTTCCGCTGCCCGGCATTTTTACTTCATCCCATTCACCATTTTATACTTATACAGCATTTCTGCATGATTCTGTTCTTCTACCTGAATGTCCGCCAGCAGCTTCCTGACTTCTGTATTTCCAAATGCAAATACGTTAGTATTATATTCTCCTGACACCAGTTTTTCCGTTCCAATACAGTCCGTTGCAAGAAATGCATCCTTTGTTTTTTCTTCCGGTGAACTCATGGCTGTATATGTCGCTTTCGGTTCATAATCACGCCCTGCCGTGTCGTTGCAGTCACACGACGGTACTGTGCCTTTCAAGACTCTTCCGAGTGAATCGTAATGCTCTCTTTCTTTACTCTGCAATGTCTGAAACAGCTTCTTCAACTCAGGATCCTTTGCCTGCCCGGCGTACATTCCGTATTTCTCAATACAACTTTTCTCCTGTGTCTGTAAATCCTCAATCGTAGTGCGTTCTTTTTCTGATAATATCATGGTAACTCCTCCTTGTATTTTATGAACAATGGTAGTATGACTCCATTTTTTCTTCTTATTCCATGGCGACCGTATTTTTCCAGATTTGGTGACAAAATGTTTGACATCCCACCAAAAACTCCGTATACTTTTGGTTAGTAAAACCGAATATGTTTTATCGGCATACGATTGATTTTGAGATTGAACAGGAGTTCATGAAGGGGTGCACCACCGCGGGTGTATTCTTTTGTGGACTCTTTTTTTGTAACGTCTCAGAGCCATGCAGATTTACAGCGTAATCGAGACAGGCTCTGAAACGTCGCACGAATTAACTCTCTCAGGAAAGGAGCGCACTATGATCACTGTGAACGGAAAGAATGTAGAACTTCCACATCCAATGTCGGTTGCTGAATATCTGGAAACGAACCAGTATTCGGCTGGTCGCATTGCTGTAGAGTTGAATCACAAGATTCTGTCCAAAGCGCATTTTGCAGATACCATGCTCACCGAATGCGACACATTGGAAATTGTAACATTCGTAGGCGGTGGCTAACCTGCCTTCAGATGAGCAAACCAACATCAATATTATTCACGAAAGAAGGTTATTTATTATGAATCAGACAACTGACAAATGGTCACTGGGCGGTCACGAATTTACCTCCCGCTTTATCCTTGGCTCCGGCAAATTTTCGCTGGATCTGGTAAAGGCATGCGTTGAGAATGCCGGAACCGAAATCGTTACCCTGGCTATCCGCCGTGCAAATGAAGGCGGACTTGCTAACATCTTGGATTACATTCCAGAAAATGTTACCCTGCTGCCAAATACTTCCGGTGCAAGAACCGCAGAGGAGGCTGTTCGCATTGCAAAGCTTTCCAGAGAGCTTGGCTGCGGTGATTTTGTAAAAGTAGAAGTTATCCATGACTCCAGATATCTGCTGCCGGATAACTACGAAACTATCAAAGCTACCGAGATGCTGGCAAAGGAAGGATTTACTGTTATGCCTTACATGTATCCGGATTTGAATGCTGCAAGAGATCTGGCCAATGCAGGTGCTGCCTGTATCATGCCTCTCGGCGCTCCGATCGGATCTAACAAAGGTCTCTGCACCAAGGAATTTATCCAGATCCTGATCAACGAGATCGATCTTCCGGTTATCGTAGATGCAGGTCTTGGCCGTCCGTCTCAGGCATGTGAAGCAATGGAAATGGGTGCAGCAGCTATCATGGCAAACACAGCTATTGCAACCTCAGGAGATGTTGCTCTCATGGCTTCTGCATTCCGCGACGCTATCATTGCCGGACGTAATGCTTATCTCGCAGGTCTTGGAAGAACTCTGGATCGTGGTGCAAGCGCTTCTTCACCACTGACCGGATTCTTACACGAGTAAGTCAGGAGGGCGAGCATTATGAAAGAACATGCAACAGAAGAACATTTGAACGAAAGTATTCTGAACGAAGAAATTCTGGAAGATCAGAAGAAAAACCGTATTGACCACATGACCTACCTGCCAGGTATGGAGGATCCAGGTTCTGACATTATGGATCAGGTGGTGGAAGCATCCAAAAACTATGACTATGACAGCTATACGGCTGCTGATGTGCGCCGGGCACTGCAGGCAGATCCGGTAACACCGAAAGACTTTGCCGCACTCCTTTCCCCTGCTGCACTTCCATTTCTGGAAGAGATCGCACAGGCTGCGCAGCGCGAGACCAGAAAGCACTTCGGCAACAGCGTTAATATGTTTACGCCGCTGTACATTGCCAACTACTGCGAGAACTACTGCATTTACTGTGGATTTAACTGTCACAACAAGATTCGCCGTGCGATGCTTAACGCAGAGCAGATCGACATGGAAATGGCTGCCATTGCCAAATCCGGACTCCAGGAAATCCTGATCCTGACCGGAGAGAGCCGTGTCAAATCTGACGTCAAATACATCGGCGAGGCATGTAAGATTGCAAGAAAATATTTCAAAGTCATCGGATTAGAAGTCTACCCTATGAATTCCGATGAATATGCTTACCTGCACGAATGCGGAGCCGACTACGTAACCGTATTCCAGGAAACTTACAATTCCGACAAATACGAAACACTCCACCTCGCCGGACACAAGCGTATTTTCCCATATCGTGTCAATGCACAGGAACGCGCACTGATGGGCGGCATGCGCGGTGTCGGATTCGGTGCTCTCTTAGGGCTGGATGATTTCCGCAAGGACGCATTTGCTACAGGCTATCATGCATGGCTCCTGCAGCGCAAATACCCACATGCCGAGATCGCATTTTCCTGTCCGAGACTCCGTCCGATCATCAACAATGACCGGATCAATCCGATGGATGTACACGAGGCACAGCTGTTGCAGGTTGTCTGCGCATACCGGCTGCTGATGCCATTTGCAAGTATCACTATCTCTACCAGAGAATGTGCCCGCGTAAGGGATAACCTGGTGCAGATCGCAGCTACCAAAATTTCTGCCGGAGTCAGCACCGGAATCGGTGAACACGTCGATGAGATTGAAGAAAAAGGAGACGACCAGTTCGAGATCTCTGACGGAAGAAGCGTAGATGAAGTCTATCAGGCGCTGGTTCAGAACCATCTCCAGCCGGTCATGAACGACTATGTATACGTCTAAAGAAATGCAGGTTGTCGCAGTCACGAACCGCAGTCTCTGTCACAGGCCATTTCCGGAACAGCTGGAAATGGTCTGTCAGACACATCCTGCGTTTATCATTCTGCGGGAAAAAGACCTGCCGGCACAGGAATATGAAAAACTGGCGGCACAGGTGCTGGAGCTCTGTCACTCCTATGAAGTACCATGTGTTCTCCACACCTACCCGGATGTCGCACGGGCACTTGGCTGCACTTCTATCCACCTGCCCCTTCCACTTCTCCGAGAATATGCACATGAACTGAACGATTTCACACAGATCGGTTCTTCTGTACACTCTGTCGAAGATGCTATGGAAGCAGAGAGACTTGGCGCGACTTACGTAACTGCCGGACACGTCTATGTCACAGACTGTAAAAAGGGGCTGGCACCTCGGGGACTGGACTTTTTAAGAAATGTCTGTAAGAGCGTATCCATCCCGGTCTATGCCATCGGCGGAATCCAGTTGGATGCTGATACACACACGATTGCACAAAATCAGGCTGCAGAAATCGCCTCCTGCGGAGCAAAAGGTGGATGTATCATGTCAGGAATGATGCAGTTTACCCCTTGACATTCCCCCTTCCACTGCGTATAATGGACTATACGCAAAAGAACATCTGCCTAATCAGTACACTTTTATATTCGGGCTTGTACTGGTTTCGACGGGGGTTTAGAAGTTCTGGAAGCCATCCGTAGCGGGACACTACGTTAAAAGTTCCATTTAAATTTAAACGCAGATAATAATTTAGCGTACGCTGCCTAATTTGGCAGTAGTCGGCCTCGGGTCATCCGCTGCCTGAGTCACCGGCTTCAACGAGGCGGAGCACTTCGTTCCCAAAGCTTTGAGGGAATGGAAGACTTTATGAAGCTACTGAAGTTTTCAGCCTGTCATTAGGCGGGAGACGGAGGGAATGTCAGTATAATGACTGTGATGGGAGATGCCGGAATGGAAGGGCTTTCGGACGCGGGTTCGATTCCCGCCAGGTCCACCAAATAGTGCAAATCCGAACTCATTCTTTTTCGTGAAGCACTGTGTCGGATTTGTTTTCATAGTAGAGGACGTAGGTTAAACTGCGTCCTCTTTTTTAGGTGTCTCGTAAGTAAGAGCCTGTTTGGAATCTCCAATGCCAGCAGTGGTCGGGTCAGTCACGATACCGAGAATCGTGAGGACTGCGAACAGAGCATTGACAACAGCCAACAGCTTGTCCCCC
Source organism: Dorea ammoniilytica (assembly GCF_025567415.1). Classification (NCBI taxonomy): domain Bacteria; kingdom Bacillati; phylum Bacillota; class Clostridia; order Lachnospirales; family Lachnospiraceae; genus Dorea; species Dorea ammoniilytica. Next base: position 165,098 of record NZ_JAOQJV010000002.1, on the reverse strand, counting down.
AGCTCACCCAAATCGAGGGTGTAACCGAAGACAGCGGCAATCACCTGTACCAGCAGAAGCACCGCCGGAATCAGAGCAATCCAAAAGCTCTTGTTTTTTACACGCACTTTCCAGTTAATCATGTTGATTTCCTCCTTAAAATTGATGTTTGAAGTAGTTAAAGTAGCTGTTCTTGGCTTTTTTCGTATAACTTCCTCTATATACACGCATATATAGCAAAAGTTTACGCAAAAACCGATTTTCAACTACTTTTACTACTTGGGTTAAAACAGCTTATTGACCTCGGACTGTACTTCGCTCGGGTCATAACCAGCCTGTTTCAGACGATTTACACGGTCTGCACCGTTGCCCCACGAAGACCAGCGAGCGTCAGAGCAAGTACCATTGTAGATTTCCTTGGCAATTTCAGCCGCAGATTTCTTCGCAGTACCAGCCGCAGTGCCGGACTTGGTAGTGATAAAAGCGTCATAGCCAGCGGCTTTCAGCTTCGCCATCATGTTCTCGGCATTGGACTTCTGACTGTAAGCACCGACCTGTACCTTGTACAGATTATCCATCTGTACGATGTAGGTATCGAAGCCAGCGACTTTCAGTTTTGCCGCCCATGCGTCAGCGTTGGAACGCTTCGAGAACGCCCCTGTCTGCACCCTGTACAGCGTTTTACCGTCAGAGGGTACATCTACCTTACCAGTGTCGGTAGAGCCGCCTGTGAGACGCTTAGTGACCTCTGCGGCAAGGTTGCCGAGACGGTTGTACAGCCAGTCTCCCGGGCAAGACTTATTAGCGAACCATCTATGTACCGTCAGTACCATTTCATCGGACTTCGGCGCATAGGCAAGGGTCTTATTCTTATCGCCCAGCCACAAGAGCTTGCTCTTGCCGTTACGCTGACAAATATCAACGCACAGGTTCACGAGGGACGCATACACAGCGTTATTGAACGCATACGGAGCTGTCTTGTCAGACGCACACTCGATAGTGACTGCTCGCTGGTCGTTCTCACGACTGGAAGAACACCACGAACGATTTTTCTCCTCAACGCTCATGGAGATACGACCGTCAGTACCGATACCGTAGTTGCAACTCGCCTGTCGAGAGGTGTTGATAAAACAGCCACAGATACTCTCTGCGGAGAGCTGACCTACTACACAATGCGGTGTGATACGGTCAATGGAATGGGTTCTCTGCCCGGAATGGTTCGGGGAGAGCTTGGTGTAGACCACCAAAGGACTGTTGCTCATTTTTGTTTCCTCCTTCTTGTCATAATCGGTTAAATGCCATGTCTCAATAACACGCATGAGGTTGTCCACATACTTGTGAGACGTAGCATAGCCATCGGCTTTGATATTCTCAAGGTATTTCCGAGGGTCGGTAACGCCTTTGAGATTTTTATAGTTCGGAATGTTGATGAAATCGAAGTAGCCGATAACTCCGTTTTCCATATCCTTGAACTTACACCACTGCATAGCAGAACTGGTGTAACTGCCGTCTGCGTTCTGCTCGCTTCCCACCATGTGATAGATACCGATACAGGTCTTACAACGACCTTCCCGGTATTTCAGACCAAAGTAGTTATGAGCGTTTACAGCCAGCTCGGAAGTGCCGTAGCCACTTTCCAACACCGCTTGAGCGATGATAGGTGACACGACCTCGATTCCGTATACCGGGGCGTACTTCTTGATATACGCCGCAACGGTTTTGACAAAATCTGAATGGTTCATCGGGTATCACCCCTTTCATACCCACCATCGTTTTCTTGGCTTACCGTGGTAGATTTCTTCTTCCTCGTATCGGTCAAGTCGGTGGTGTGCGGATTTCGTAGACTGCTCAACCATCACGACACGCTCGGACAGGTCGTTGACCTTTACCTTAACGTCTGTGATTTCCTTGCGGATTTCTTTCGTATCATCACTGATAGAATCCAGCTTTTGAGACAGAATAGCGTCAACCTGTGCTTTCTTGCTCACCTCGTCATTATTGGCTCGACTATTGCTCTTGAAAGCAAAGTACACGGCGGCAACAACGGAGACGAAGGTAAGAATCTGATTGAACTCAATGTTCACATTTCTTGTCCTCCTCTTTTAGAATGTGAGGGAGAGCCGGGAACGACCCTCCCTCATGCCGCCTTATTCAGTGATAAGGTCTTCCAGCTCAAGGTCAATGAGCATTTCCTTTACCTGTTCCTTGAGAACAGCTGGAACGCTTGCGTAAGTACGCTTACCCTTGACAATGAGTGCCACATAGATAACAGCCATGTTTTTCACCTCCTTCCTGTTGAGCCATAGCAAAATGCGCCACAGCATGATTATTCCTCCAACAGCTTCTTGACTTCCTCTCGGAGCTGTTCGGGTACATCGTTAATGGTCTTGAGACCTTTGCGAATCAGTGCAACGTAAATCTTAGCCATAGTTACCTCCTAAAACCATTTCGTATACTTCCGCAAGTGCCACCTGTACATCGGTGATACTATTAGAGGTTGCGTTGAGAGCGGCTACCAGCTTCTCCTCCTTGGTCTTCTCACGGAACGCAAGATAGAAAGTGCCGTCAGCCCATTCCATCTGCTGAATGAAGACCATATCAGTGTAGGTAGTCTCGGTCTCTCCATCGGAGACCTTCATGGTAGAGAGATTATCCTTGAAAATAGTCTCGTCCACCTTTTCTTTGCTGACATAGTTCGTGCCGTTCATATCCAGCCCGGTCAGCTTTTTGCCATTGGCAAGGGTGATAGTGTACATTTCGTTACCTCCTTTAATTGATTGAATAGGGTGTCCATGTTACTTCGTTGTTTCTTACTCATTATTTTGTAATGATTCTTAAACCAACTCTTATAGAAGTCCGTAAACTCCTTTTCTGTTAGCTTCGGAGCGAGTTTCTTCATTTTCCGTCTCATTGCGGTAAGCCGTTTGGGATTGATTTTCTGAATCACCCTCCCGGTGTCCGTTAGAGAGTATTGAACTTGAAGAAATCGCCAATGCTCGGAGAGCTTACAGATTCTCGTCTTCCGGGTATTGACCGTGATTCCGAGTTCGTTCGCTATCTCGATAATGTCCTCAAGAAGCTCCTGTAAGAACTCTTTGCTCTCGTGAATAGCATAACTATCGTCCATGTAGCCAGCGTAGAATTTCACACCTCGAACGATTTTGACATAATTATCAATTCGTATTCGGTAAGAGATTCCGGCGGTCTGTGCCACTTGGTCTCCGATATTAAGGTGCTTCCCCATGAACTTTTCGCCTGTGAACAGCTTCGGGTTCATATACTGATAGAGGAGAGAATCAAACAACCTGTCGAGACAGTGTTCGTATTCTTCATCGCTCATGTACGATACATCAATCCTTGAGCGTTCTACGGTCTTTCGCAGAAGCCATAGGGCGTGTTCATCATCGACATACTGCTCAAACAACTTCAACAACACATCATGTCTGATATTGTCGTAGTATTTCGAGAAGTCTATCAGAAGAATGTACCCTTCGTTGCTACCATGCTGTGCATAATATTTCCGAAGGTGGGTGAGCAACCTCTTACGAGTGAAAGCGATACCTTTTCCGACAACGCTTGCTCCATTGTCATAAATGAGGTGTGGTTCAATCAGAGGATTCAAAACCTCGTCACAGAGAGCGTGTTTCACGATTCTGTCTTGAACCTGTTCGCCTGTAATACGCCGGAGCTTTCCTCGTTCATGCAAGGTGAAGTTTGTAGTTGGTAAGAACTCATACTCCATGTTCTCAAGGTCTCGTTGCATTTTCGATAACTCCAACAGATAGGTCATGTTAAACCTCTGTACCTGTGGTTTCCAATCACTACCTTTCATTGCTTTAGCTTTACTTTCGTAAAGAACATTTCCATCAAATATCTTGCGCTTATAACCTCGGCTATCGTAATAGGAGGTGTCGCATTTAGTATTTACCATACGGAAGGATAATCTCTCCTTTCTCTGTCTGTGAAACGCTCGATAGGCTACTCAATCACAGAATCGAAATCCGGGCGAACGCCATTAGAATTGGAAGCGTTGTTGTAGTTCGCATTACCGTTGTTGTTGACATTGGCGAAATTGGAAGCGGAATCAGAGATTACCCTCTTGGAGAGCCGACTTGAACTTGTTGTCAGACTTTCTCCAACCTTTAAGAAGGTTTATTTCGGTCTGTATCATTTCAGCGAAACGAAGGTACTTGTTCACATCGACAGGAAGGGTCTCGATAGCATACTGCAATTCCTGTGTGAGCCTATAACACTGTCCGACTGCTCGGTCTTGGTGAACTCTACGCTCAATCAGTTCTTCCCGGTAGGTTGGGTAAATGCTGTTTGCAACATATACCTCCTCGGTGATATTACGCAGACAATCAACAATCACTTTTCGCTCGTCTGCGATGAACCATTCTGCAAACGCAGTGTTCTTTTCCATGAGCTTTTCATATCGGACTTTTTCATCGGGTGATAACTCCTCATACGGTCTGCCGCCGAAGGTTGTTTCAACTTTCTTCACGGCTTTGTCGAGGTCGTACCCGAAATCACGGAGCAGTAAATCCGTGACCTCCTTACGCATTTTGTTGAGGTGGTGAAATACCTCAAACTGTGACGGTTTTCGTTTCGATTTCAATACAGACACTTGTTAATAAACCTCCTTGTGCGCCCCACAAGGGGGCGCAGATTTAAGATATACAGAAAGCCGGGCGAACGCCATAAGAATCGGAAGCGCTGGCGTAGTTCGCACCACCGTTGTAGTCGACACGGGCGAAACCGGAAGCGGTAATAACGTCTCTCAACCACCATGTCGCACGATTGCAAATACGGCTCGGCTCGTGCTGGAACAGCGGCAACTGGGATTTCTCGACACGGTAGTTAGCCGGGACATTGCTACCGTCAGAAACAGGGGAGAAAATACCACTGCCGTAGACCATCTGCTCGCACATAAGGTCAACTTCGGAATCGCACCATGCGCCGCCGGAAGCACGACCATTCGCAACAGCGTTCGTCAGATAGATTCTGTGTTTCAGAACATGACCGCTGAACGCACTCTTGATAGTGGTCTTAGCCTGTTCGAGATTGCTCTTGTACATATCCGAGCCGACATAGCCGCCAGCCGTAGTATTTGCCGCACCGCTTTCCCAACCGCCGGAGCTGGTGTTGTGCATTTGTGCGTTGTACAGGCAAGTGTCCGGCACGATAACTACATGGTGGGTAGTACAGTTCGTATCACCACTGTTGAGGTAGTAATCGAACGCCGCAATACGGTAGTTGACACCGCCGATAGTCCAGTAGTCACCGATGTATAAATCATCGAATGTACCAGCCTTGATAGCGGCATACTGGGCGGTAGTCACGGTGCTACCCAGCGACTTACCACGGTAAATTGCATTGTGCGCCCCGGCGTTGTTAAAGAGCAGAGGAGCGATTTTCGCTTCCGTACCCTCAACCGCCTTGGCTCTGAAATTGGCAAAGGTGATTTTCTTCAAGCCTGTGCCATCGTGAATCGGAATCAGACACGAATCGGTCGGTGCGGTGAACGCCGTGAGTTCCGTCACTTTCTTGGTTTCAATACTGATTGCACTCATTTTTATTCCTCCTTATATTTCCAATCTGCCACGATTGCATTACCCAAATCGTCAGCAAGAAGCGTAGTACCAGTGTTGTCAATCGCAACAGGTACAGTGAAAAGGTTCTTCAAGGTCATGTGTTCCAGTGCCGCCAAACGCTCGTCTACTTCGGTAATCTGATTTTGCAGACTTCCGGCAATATCCTCGTTCAGCTTACCTTTGATACCAGCAAACCATGTGTTAAATGCCGCAGTCTGCTCGCTCTCGTAGGTAGTCATGTGTTCCTCATAGGTCTTTTCGATTTGTGCCAAAGACGAATCGCCCTGTGCCTTGAGGTTGACGAAATACTGGGTCAGCTCTTGATAAGAACTATCACCCGAGCTTTTGAAAAGCTCCTTCTGCGTGGTGAAGTAGGTCTGAAACTCCTCATACAAGTTCGTGCCGTTTTCCAGCATAGACATGATGTAGTTCAGAGCTTCGTTCATACGGTTAGCGTCTTTCGCACCGAAGAAGGATTTCTCCTTATTGGTGTAGGTCGTAACATCGTTGAACGATACCGTACCATCGGAGTTATCGACCTGTGTGTATCTTTTCAGACCACTCCAAACAGCGTCCGTATAATCAGTAGGAAGTAATTTCCACGCCATTTATAACCCTCCCTTCATACCAAAATTCCATGTGAATGTCCTCCTTCCCTCACTCTCATTGGTGAGCCTGTCGTAAAGGTCAAGGATTGCTCCCTCCAAACGATTGAGTTCTTTGAAATCCATCGTATTACCATTGGCGGCATAGGTAGGAGCAGTGCCGTAAGACCTCTTGAGACTGTGGGTATTGATGGTAACGAGGTTCGCTTCCAGTGCATTGATTTCATCAGCATAGAAGTAGTCCTTTACGGTCTTATCGCTTCCGACAGACTGAATAGCGAACTCGTCATACATCTTGATAGCCAACTCACGGAGGTATTCGAGGTTGTTCTTAATTCGATTGAAGTCCACGGCGTTGAATCTGTCCCCGGTGTAAACACCATCGACAGTCTCACCGTTCCAATCGGTTTTCGGTGTAGACCACGACATTTTAACCTCCAATCCTTCGGGCGGTTACTCGACCCGAAAATGCTTGCTTGAAATTGACAGTGTGACGGTAGATATTTACCCTCATACCATCGTGAAACTCGTTTTCTTGATACACAATGTCGGTAGCGTCCAGCTCGGGATTTCCTCGAGTATCGTATTCGTACTCGATTCCGGCTGTGTAGTAATCAGCCAGCCATGCGGCAAGCTCATTCGCCATCATGGTATTACTTATCAGAGGATTCTTCCACTTGACTGTCTTACCACGAGCATTGAGAGACACCGTAGCGTACTTCTCAACGATTTTGTACCGATAACCCTGTACCTCGAGCTTGAACGAGCCAGTGACATTGAATTTGATGGTAACGAAGTAGTTACTCCATGCCACTACGGTTGCCTTACCTTCGACTTCATCGAGCTTCACCTTATAACCATAGGAAGGGTCTTGAATGTAATAAGTCTCGACCTCACCAGCGACTACATCTATGTCCTCATAGACAAGGTTTTCTTCTCGATTATTCTCTTGGTAGGTGTAACATGGGACGATAACCTCTTTGATAAGCTCCTGTTTGATAGCTTTCGGGGAGGAGGTCATGTCCCGGCGATTCATGGTGAAATCCACAACATCGCTCAAACTGAAATAATTCAGTACGATACGGTTGTACGGCTCTGCGGTTTTTGTGAACTCAATCTTCATCACATCGAAATCATCGAAATCTCGAAGAATAATCGAAGTGGTGTTGATTTCGTCTTTCTCAACCGGGTATTCATTTACAGGCTCGCCACCCTTGTACGTTCTGATTGTGAACGCCGCCGGGAGAGCTGTACCGAAGACCAGCTTCAAACCGTAATAAGCTCGAATCGCTTCCATCGTGATAGTAACGACAGGATTCTTTGTGAATGTTCCGTTTGCCCCGGAGATTTCCTTCGAGACATACCCGGTTGTCAGAGCCGCCTTGCCGTTTCTCGGAAGGAAGAACATCGTCCCATCGGTAGGGGTATAATTCCCGGCGAGGGTTGCATATTCGACCTTCGGTGTGTCCGTCAGCACGTTTGCGGCATTGGAGTAGGTCTCCTCGCCGTTGGTTGCGATGGAAGCACTCGGCATGAAATTCGACTTGATTTGAACCTTACCGTCTCGAGACTGGGTGAGAACACATCGACAGGCATTTGCGATAATCTGCAATGCTTCTTTGTATTTCACTCTCGGAATCGGGTTGTTAGAGTAGAGCTTCTTCAAACGTGGGTCGATATAATACTCGGAAATCCCAGCGTCCTTCAAAATCTCCTCTGCCAGTGCGTAGTAGCTTTTACCAGCGGCACTATACAGACCCTTCACATACTCGCCGTCCATGTTGCGGAAAATGTCTTGGCAACGGATTGTAGCCGTGTTATCGTCACTTTCCCATTCGGAACACCACAGGTGGTTTCCTTGAATCCACTCGATAGTGTCAGAACCCGGGGTCTGATAACCGTACATAATATCCATTTCCTGTCCTGTCTCGAGGTAGTTGATAGCCGAGTTCGGGTTATCCACATTGAAGTAGTGGTCGTAGTTTTTCAGCGTTACCGAAAAATCGAACTGCGGAACATCAGCCCCGATAGGGGAAACGTAACTGTCAAGAGCAGAACTCATAACAGAATCGTTGTAATACACAAGTCCGTAACCGAACATGATAGAGTAGATACGCAAACGGCTTTGAGGATTCTTCATCTTGTAGAACACCAGCTTGATATAGGTTGTATTTTCCAATACTTCCTCGGTACTCCACTTTGATTTTGTATTCCCTCTAAACTCAATGGTCTGCCCGGTACTTCCGACAATATCGAAATCAACCGGGTAATTCTCACCGAAGTTAATCGTGAGACCCTTGAAATCCGTTGCGATTGTGTTCAAACTGATAATCACTTCACATCGAGCTTCGGAAATCAGCTTGTCCGAGACAATCCCGGTATCATAGTATCTCCCTCCCTCGGTAGCCCGAGGGAGAAAGAACATAGAGCCATCTACTTTCGTGAACTCCTCCTCGAGAGTGGCATAGACCGTATCGTCAATATGCTCTCCGAAGATATTGTCCTTGTTCGAGTAGTAGGCATAACTGCCATTATCGACCGTAGCTTTCGCCTGTGCTTCTTGGTTCACAAGTCCGAAAGAAATCATAATGTATGCTCTCTCACGGAGAGAGGACTTCATGCTTTCTTTGTATGCTTTCGATACTTTCTGCATAAAACCCCTCCTTTACTCGCCAGTGTCGATAAGATTTACCTTGCAATTCCGATAATGCGTTGGAGTACCGTCTTCTGTCACCCAGTAGGGTTCTCCTGTACGGTCTCCGCAGTACATTCTTACGGTTTTGCGTTTATTTGTCACAGGGTCATTAAATTCGACATAGACGAAGAAATTGCTCAAGATAGAGAGAATCCGTTCCCATTGAGCCGCAGTGAGCCACGCCCACTCAAGCCCATCTATCTTGTACTGGTCTCGCCCAACTCTTTGACCTACAACAGCACCGTTAGCGTCTCGTCCGCTGTCAACCACGGTGGTTACGACTACGCTCACACCTCGTTTACAAGGTGGTAGCTCATAACCATTTATCGCTAAATATGCCATCGCTACACACCTCCTTTACTCGGTGAAGCTGAAACCGTTCGCTTCCTTCTGCGTGGTAACAGCGTCATTGATTGTACGGTTGCCGACCTTTACGATGGTCTGTTCCTTCTTGTCTGCCTGTCTCTTGGTATCGGTAGCGATTTCCTTGAGTGTAGGCTCGACATACTCGTGGTAGAACTCATGCATATTGCGAGACCACGAATCATCGGAATATGCACCGTCATAGGATTTCTTGGAATCTTCGTACACCGTCTGTGCCAGCGAGTTATAAGGGTCATAACCGCTTGCCGAAGCCAGCACGAGGTTATCGTTGATTCCGGCGGTACTTACGACAACGGCATTGATAATACCGTTCGCACAAGTCACAATGTCTCGAGACATGGACTGCCAGTACCCGGAGAACTGTGCCATACCGCTTACGATGGAGCTGTGCATGACAGAAGCAAGCTGGAATCGGTTCAGCACCTCGGTAGTGCCATTTACATGACCTACCAACTCTGCACCGCTCTCACCAGCAACGAACATAGAGCCATGCGCTCGGTTCGTGCCGCCAGCATATTTCGGCATTGCTTTCCACATATTCGGAGTGATGATACCGCCGGAAGCGAACATCTTCACGCCGCCGTTCGCACCAACGATACCGCCGTTCGCCAGTCCGAAGAACTTCTTAATAGAAGTCCAGCCGGATTTGAAAAGCGAGATACCGACAGATACCGAAGTACCAACGAAGCTCGAGATAGAACTCCAACCGTTTTTCCATAGAGAGATACCGACACCTACGGTATGACTACCAATCCAGTTCTTAATTGTTGTCCACCCGGACTTGAAAAGCGAAATACCTTGAGCGATAACAGGAAGACTACCAATCCAGTTCTTTACGGTAGACCAGCCGGATTTCAGCAACGAGATTCCTTGCGAAAGCGTAGGAATGTTACCAATCCAGTTTTTAACCGTAGTCCAACCCGACTTGAGTAAGCTGATACCTTGAGAAAGAACCGGGATATTTCCAATCCAATTCTTAACCGTAGTCCAACCACTCTTGATAAGGCTGATTGCTTGGGACAGAGTAGGAATGTTACCAATCCAACCCTTTACTGTCTGCCAACCGCTCTTAATGAGATTGATTGCTTGGGACAGGGTAGGAATATTGCCGACCCAGTTTTTAACCGTTGTCCAGCCGGATTTCAGCAACGAGATTCCTTGACTGACAACCGGGATATTACCGACCCACTCTCTTACAGAGTTCCAGCCGGATTTCGCAAGACTTACTGCTTGCGATACTCCCGGGATATTGCCAATCCAGCCCTTGACCGTCTGCCAGCCACTCTTTGCGAGTGCGACAGCTTGGTCTACGGTAGGAATGTTGCCTATCCAGTTTTTCACGGTAGACCAGCCGGATTTCAGAAGCCCGACACCCTGTTTCACAGCCGGAATGTTACCAATCCAGTTCTTCACAGAAGACCAGCCATCTTTTACGAGCTTTACGCCAGTTTCAAGAGATAGACCGTCTTTCGTCTTGTCAGACCACCAACCCTTTACGTTGTCCCACCATTCCGAAGCATTGTTTTTTACTTCGGCAAGGAATTGAACAGGCTTGCTGTTCTTAACCTTCTTTTTGAATTTGTTCCACTCGTCAGATATATTTCCGAGAGCTTCCTTAATTCCGCTCACCATCGAACCCCAGCTAACAGGTTTTCCAGTAGCGAAGTCTTTGACCCCATCTGCAATGAGAGCAAGACCGAGAGGAATACCAACACCTGTCAGACACAGCATGAGACCGATAGCGAGTTTGCCGAGAGAACCAGCCATTGATTTAATCTTGGTAAAAACTCCCTTGATTTTTTCTTTGATGGTTTCCCAGTTAATAGCTACTGCTGTACCGAGAGCCGCCGCACCCGATAATATCAATCCAACACCGAGAGGAATACCAACCCCGGTGAAGCACAGGATAATACCGATTGCAAGAGCCGCCGCCCCAGCGATAGCAAGTATTTTAGTAGTTACGCCCTTTAGCTTGTTTGTCAAAGTGTCCCAGTTAAGAGCCACAGCCGTACCGAGAGCCGCCGCACCAGCGAGGATAAGACCTACGCCGAGAGGAGTTGCAACTCCTGTGAAAGCGAGAATCATACCTATGGCAATGGAAGCCGCCCCAGCAATGAGAAGAATCTTCGTAGTAACCTTTCTGATATTGTCCGGCATACTGTTCCAATTCAAACCGACCGTTGCGGCAAGACCGACAGCACCAGCGGCAATCATCGCAATACCCAGCCCGGTTGCAACTCCTGTTAGAGCGAGGATTGCACCGACACCGATTAAAGCACCGCTCACGATAGCCACAATGCTTAATACGGATTCTTGAACATCACCTGTTAAGGAGTTCCAGTTCAAAGCTACTGCCGAAGCGACAGAAACCGCACCAGCGGCAATCATCGCAACACCGAGAGGAACGTTTACACCAGTCAGAGCGAGAATTGCACCGAATGTCAGTAATGCACCTCCAACAATGGTTTCGAGCATACCGATTGTCCTACGGAGAGGGTCAGACATCGAATCCCAGTTAAGACCGATTGCTGTAACCATGCCGACAGCACCAGCCGCCATCAATGCGATACCGAGAGGAACATCAACGCCAGTAAAGGCGAACAATGCACCCATAGCCAGCAACGCACCGCTCACGATTGCCGTGAGAATGGACAGAGCGTTCGACAGGTCTCCGTTGAGGAACTTCCAGTTAATTACAGCCGCAGTACCGAGAGCCGCCGCACCAGCCACCATGAGACCAGCACCGAGCGGTACATTGACACCCGAAAATACAAGGAAAGCACCGATAGCCAACAGGAAGCCGCCCAGTACCCCGGTAACGAGGGTAAGTACCTTCGCCAACCGTTCCGACATTCCGTTCCAGTTCGCCATTACCGAAGCCGCCAAACCGACAGCACCAACAGCCATGAGACCGAGACCGAGAGGAATGTTCGCACCAGTGACAACAAGGATAGTACCGATTGCCAGTAAGAATCCGCTGATAACAGCCGTGATTTCCCACATAGCGTCCTTAATCATCTGAACGATTTCGTCAACCTTAGAAGTGATTGCGTCACCGAGGAAATCGTAGGTAGGAAGGTCAATGCCTAAATCCCCACCACCGATACCAGCACCCGAGCCGCTACCGCTTCCACTGGAACTATCGTCTTTAGACAGGACGTTCAGCTCGTCAATACCGAGCAGAGCATTTTTCAGCTTCTTAGCCGCTTTCCCGGCTTTACCCAGTCCATCGGAAGCGTCCCCGGCATTGTCAGCCAAATCGCCAACCGCAGAAGCACCAGCAGAAATGCCGGAATAATCTACCTCCGGGAGTTTGAATCCGAACAGACTTGCGATAGAGTTTGCCAGCATACGGACAATCTTCGCCAAAGCGATTGCATACGGTAATACTGCGTTCAGAGCCGGGATAAAGATATTACCCAAAGCTCTTGCACACTGCGTAACCTGTGCCTGTAAAACACGAAGCTGGTTCGCCGGAGCGTTCAGAGTACGAGCCATATCACCTTGAGCGGTAGTTACCTGTGTCATAATTGCGTAGTAACGCAACTGCGACTTTTCAGCCTGTGTCATAGCAGAGACCTTTTTCTCGATACCGAGAGCAAGAGCTTCCTCTTGCAGTCTTGCAACAGACAGGTCGTAACCCAGTCTACGAAGCGGCTCAAGTTCACCCGAGATACCCGACTGTAACTTCTGCATTGCGTCCTCAAACGAAATGTTGAAGAACGAAGAAATGTCGTAGCCGAGCTGTGTGAGGTTCTTGGACATGAGGTACGCTTTATCGCTCGCCACGCCGAAACCGCTAATGATGGTGTTGAACACACCTTGATTTCGCATGAACTCGCCCGGGTCGATACCGAGAGCTTCGCTGACTGCTTCTGCGTAGTTCTGTGCTTCCTCTGCGTATTTACCCATAGAAGCGGTAAACAGGTTCAAATCCTCAATGTACTGGTTGGACTGTGTTATCCACGAAGCGATTACTCTCGCACCAGTACGCACAACACCCATAGCCATTTTGATTTTGGCATACAGATTCATGTAACTATTTGCCGCCTTATTGTTCTCTTGCGAGATTCTGTTCGTGACGGTAATAGCTCTCTGAATGTTCGTAGGAAGACGATTGAACGCCGCAGTTACAGCATTGAGCTGATTTGTCAGCGGAGCAAGAGCCGTAGACAACTGCTGAATCTGACTGGTGAACTTAGTCATATCCATGTTGTCGAGGGTGTCTGCCAGCTTCGGTAACTTATTGAGCGCATTGATAGTGGACTTTAGCCCGGAAGCGTTCAGATTGTTCAACGGTTGAAGTGCTGTACCCAGCTTCTCCATAGCACTGAAATCTACACCAGTGAGGGAAGCGGCGGCACTGCCGATATTTTGAAGCTGATTTCCGATGGAAGACGAAATCTTGAGACTGCCGAGACCTTTCAGCTTTTCCAAACTGGAAGCGAGCTTGTCAATCTTATCTGCCCCGGAACTATCCATGCTTTTAAGGGCGGTATCGAGATTGCGTACTTGATTTGCAACGCTTGTTAATCCGACACCGCCCCTAACTGCATTTTTGAGTTTGGACAAAGAAGCGGAAAGAGCGTCTATACCAGCGACAGCCGAGGTGGAACTCGACTGAACTTCCAATTCGAGTTGTTCGATTGTAGTAGGCATAAAACTCACTTCCTTTCTTGTAACTGCTTATTTGCCTGTACCATATACGCTTGCATATAGCGCAGACCCTTTTCAGACTTAGCCTTTTCCTTCTTGAGTTCTGCTTCCTCCACCGTCTTTTTATTGATGGGATATGCTTCCTCAACATAAGGTTGGGCTTTCGTTCCCTTTTTGGCGAAAGCACGAAGAATCGGAGACAGACGAGAAATTGCGTCATAGATATACATACCCTGTAACCACATTTCTTGATTGACCCTCTCTTTGCGAAGCTCCTCCGCTTTGCGGTAGGACTTCACGAGAGTAGAATCTCTATCCCAGTATTGTTCTTCCGTCATGCCTATTGATAAGTAATAGGGGAACTTTGCGAGAAAAATCTCCGAATAAGAAGGGGGAGCAGAGCGATTCTCACGCTCGCTCCCCTTGTTAGCGGATTCATCTGTCAACAGCGAATCACTTACCAACTCGCTGTCCAGCTTACGTTTCCCTCGGATTCCTCGGGTTCTTCGACCAGTGCCATAATCGGCTCGTTGTACATTTCTGCCAGCTTACCGATAAGCTCCTCCTTGTTCGTCATGTGGGAGAAGATTTCGTTGATAACTTCCTTCTTCTCGAAACGATGATGTGCGAGGAACGCACCTTCAAACAGTGCCGGGAGAGTGGACATAGGCTTGTTCTCGACCTCTGCCGCAACGAAGCCCTTCTTTTCCATTTCCGTAACCGTTCTGCGAGTGAACTCAAGGACATATTCTTTATCCTTGAAAGTGAATTTCAACTGCTTTGCCATGATGATTTATCCTCCTTATTTTTCCTTACTCTGCGTCCATGCTGATAACAGTAGACGGAGCGATAGTGATAGTCATTTCGACAACCTCATTCGTGCCGCCGCCGTTAGCATAAACAGACAGAGAGCCTTTGAACTTGAACTTACCGCTGTCACCAGTAGGAGTGACGGTATCGCCAGCTTCCGTACCACCGAACCAAACGGCGAACTCCTTCTCTGTACCTTCCAGTGCTTTCAGCTTCTTGTACTCCTCGAGAGTATAGTTCGCAGTGAACTCAAGAGAATCGAGGGACTGAATACCCGGAATGTAAGTCTGCATTTTGTCAGACAGAGTAGTAGTTTCCAGCATTTCCGGCGCACCGCCGAGGTCGGGAAACTCCTTAATGTCAATCAGCTTCTCCCATGCGGAAGTGTTCTTCTGCATGAGAAAAATCTTGTAAGTGCTAATAGCCATGCTTGTTTACCTCCTATAAATAGTTTTGTTTTTAGAGACGATAGCCCTGTATCGAGCCACCATTCTGTAAACCGTTGCGTCTTCCTCGTTGGGAACAGGGTTCATAAGGGTTCGTGTGAAACCGAGTGCTTCCATCTTGGAATCAATGAGAGCGATGATTGCTTTACATTCAGTCTTCTTACCACTCGTTTTGTTAGAGTAGACATTGACCTCGTAAAGCACCTGTGCGTGGTTTTCGATACACCCGGAATCTCGAGTGTTTCGATAAACTTGATTGTCTGTCTCAATGAGAGAGACACAAGGGAAGGAAGGTGGAGACTTGACATATTCGCCAGTCATATAGATTTTCGGGTATTTCTTTCGCACCTCTGCGGACACGATACTGAATACCTCTGTCTCAATGTCAATCACCCGAACACCTCCTTTGCGATAGACTGAATATCATTGCAAACGGTGGTGATTGCAAGAGCCATCGGCATACGAGCCGGAGTACCACGAGACAGCTTCAATTCGCCATTTTCGTAGAATCCCCAAACTTCTTTCTTGCCGTTACCCTTACCGAATCCACCGATTGTCATTCCCAGTTCCGCACCGTGAGGGTGAGGGGACGAACCGGGAGAGCCATTATGATAGACACCAGCACCAAACTCAACCCACACAGCGTCTTCACCACTTGCGACAACGACAGTAACCGACCCTCGATTGTCAACCGACACATCGACTTGTGCGTATCGTGGAGAAGTTTGCCCTCCTTTGAGAATAAGCTCGTCAACGATTGCACCGCTGAATCCGCTTTTCGCTTCATCAGCCAGCCTCTCGGCTACTTTCTCTCGGAGGAGTTCTGTTTTTCTAAGGATTTCTTGTTTGTAATCAGCCAGCTCTTTCATAGCTCGGTTGATTTCACTCGTTGACAATCCGAATGAGATAACTTTTCTACCCACTGACAGTCACCTTGCTTATCGCAACCGATACGCTGTTCAAGCTCTTGGCTACCTTCTTGACGATATAATCGTGAGGAGTAATGACCTCACCATCATCGTTCGTAACCAAAGCCCCGGTTTCATCAACCTGTGGCGTTTTATCGACCCATAGCACTGTGTACTCGTCAATAGGGGGAGCGTCTGTCCCCATGACAATTACCTTGTCATAGCTCTCGCTTTCTCCAAACTGTCGGGTGCTTGTTTCACCCTTGGCGGCAGAGATATTAGCGGAGAACTCTACCGGGTTGTCTCGAATGATTTCATATTCCCCTGTAACATTTCCGTATTCGTCCGTCTTAGGGACTTTCTCTTTGTACAGAGCGTAGAAGAATTTGCTCTTGTTTCGTTCCATCATTCTCATTTAATCACCCCCACATGAGGAGTAACCACCTTGAGCATTGAGGAAGGAATATCAGCATTTTCATAGCTTCGGGAGATACCGTTCTCGGAATGAGAGGTCTGACCCTCCGCACCACGCTTGTTCAGCATATAAGCGGCAATCTCGCATTGGAGAGTGTCATACTGTGCCGGAACTTCCGTTACGCTGGAATCATACGGATATGCTCGATTGATGATTTTACGACCAGCCAGTTTGAGATAGGTGGACAGCACTTCGTCACTGTCCGAACCACCGACCATCGCTTTGAGAGCAATCAGCTTTTCTTCCTCGGTCATGTTGTCCACCTCCTTTACTTAGGCAATCTCGTAGAAACCTTCGGTCTTCGGGTTGGTCTTAGGCTTACCAACGATGTAGCCGTTGTCGGTCTTAGCGTAGTAAACCTTGCCCTCGGAAACCGTAGTGTCCGCAGTGGCAGTAGCAGTACCCTTGAAAATCTTGACTGCCTTGGTAGCGTCAGTCAGAGCCGCAAGGTAATACTTACGAGACCAAATAGTGTTCTGACGAATATCGCCGTTACGGTCAGTCTCAACCTCGACACCCTTCTTATTGAAGATGGTAACTGCCTGTCGAGTAGCAACCACGATAGTACCCTTCGTAGCGTCCTTCTTGGTGTAGATGTTCACGCCGCCAACAGTACCGATGTAGCCAGCACGAGCGAACGCTTCCACATACTTGAGGTCTTCCGCGAGGTTCTTACGAAGCTCGGCAGTATCGCCCGGGTGTACGAAAGCGAAAGTCTGCGGAGCAACCTTCTCCGGCTGATTGTCAGTGCTTTCGATGTTCAGATTGGCAACAGCGTCCACAAATGCGGCGAAGTCAATCTTCGCAGTAGGAACGACCATAGTAGCCTTCTTGAACTCGCCGTACACATCGCCGTTTACGGTATTGAACATATCAGTACCCATGTGACGAGTGCCGACAGGAACGAGCATAGGGTCAGTCATTTCCTGTTCGTCATAATACTGGAACTTGTTCTGTGCGAGCTGAATCTCGTACTCCTCCGGGGTGAAAGAAACCTCAATGCTCTTGGTGTTACCTTCGCCCATTTTCAGCTTCTCCGTACCAGCGGTAGCCTTGTAGACGTTAATCTTGCGCTTCATACCAGCAGTACCCACGAGAGAGTTATCAACAGTACAGAACTGCTGTAAATCGAGGTGGGAATTGAACTGGTCTTCTACCTCGTTGGAGAGATAGAAATTGTCATAAATCTTATGAGCCATTACTCATTACCTCCTGTATCGTTATTGGTGTAGAGGGCTTTGTAGTCCTCGGGATTCTTCACAGAATAGTCATAACGCTCCTGTGGAGACATTTTGCGGAGCTTCTCAAGGGTCATTGTCTTGGAATCTCCGTCCGGGGTCGGTTTCGGTGTATCTTTAAGGGCTTCCGCACGAACCTTCTTCTCGACATTCTCAAGATGTTTCTTCTGATTGGCGAAGACCTTCTCGGTATCACCATCAGCCATTGCTTCTGCGGTAGCGTCAGCCAGCTTCTCCTCGTAACCCATGCCGAGCAACTTTGCCTTGAACTTGGAAACTTCGCTTTCACGGAGCAGTTTGTCGTACTTGGACTGCAACTCCTCACGTTCCTCCTGTTCCTTCTGCTTTTTCTGCTCGTCCTCAGTGAGCTTTTCATTCAGCTCCTTCTTCTTAGCCGCAAGCTCGGAAGCTGTCTTATCGAAAATATCCTTCTTTACATATCCGCTGTAATCGGGGTCTTCTGTCTCGAACGCTTCAAGAGCGGCAATTTTCTGTTCCGGGGTCATGTCGGCATAGCCGTCAATCTTGCTAATGTCAATTTTTGCCATGTTGAAATCCTCCTGTCTTTTAATGTCTTCTGTGACAATGTTTGCGGTTTAAGTCTTCTCTGACTATTGCGATTTAAGGCTTCTCTGCCTATATTCACAGCGGCTTACCGCTTAAATATCGTTATTGTCCGGGTCATTATCATCGCCCCCGGAATCATCGGGAGCGGTCTTCTTAGCCAGTTCAGCGGCTTTCTCCTGTTGCTCCTCGTAATACTTCATGCTCATGGTGTAAGCAGATTCAGCGTCAGAGAACATTCCGCTATGCTGGAACGCCAACTGTGGGTGAATCTTAGGCTCTTGAAGCATGGAGATAAGGACTTGAGATTTACTCTGAATGGCTTCGTAGTTACGGCGAGTGAACTTCATATCAATATCACTCAACTTGAGCGTGAGACCGCCGAGGTCTCGACAGATACGAAGAACCAGCTTGAGCATTTTCTTTTCTGCTCGCTTGAAAACATTCTCGCTGTCCTTTGCTCGAGCTTCTGCGTCAGACCAACCATCACGGAGCAACACGGCAGAACCAGTATCACTCGTGGAAGAACCACCGTTACGGTTTGGCATACCGCAGATGGTGAGCATTGCGTTGTAGTAATCGTCCTTGAGGGTCTGCGATTGTGTCTGATTCAGCTCTGTGGTGACTACACCAACATCAGCGGCTTGTCCGTCCACGGACTTCACCTTGATTGCGCCGAGCTGTAAGAACTCCTCGTATTCCTCCTTGGTAATGTCGCAGTTAATGAACTTAATAAAAGCCTGTACCAACTGCTCCATACCGTCCATACGGTTACTTTCCACATTGTTGATTGCGTCCAGTAGAGGAAGCACAATCTCAAAAGAACCGAGACGAGCATTGTTTCCCGGGTACTCGATAATCGGAATCATGTCGAGGGCATGAGGTTTGGATTCCACCAAAATGTCTCCGTCCACGAGGTAATAGCGATTCTCGGTGTAAATCGAGTAGTGGAAAATCTCGTTATCGTCCTTGCTGTACTTAACCGCCATCAGCGGCTTGTTACCGATTTCGTTTGAATACACAACGAAGGTGTCTCTCGGGTCGAGAGTGTAAAGCTCAAAAGGAGCTTCGTCTTCCTCACCCGGTTCATCGGGAAGGACAAGACGGAACGCTGTACCACAAATCATCTGCCACTCGACAAGCTCTTGGTCTTGAGCGGCTTTGTCCTCTGCGAACATATACTCGTTGAGGGTGTTAATCTGCTTTACGATTTCCTCGCCACCATTACGGCTAACGTACTGAATCGGCTCGCCACACAGATACCCAACCTTGAAGGACACGATTTCGTTTGCACGATTCTCGGTAATCTTATTGCAGATTTCGGGGCGAACGTCTTTGACACGGTTTCTGATTGGCTGGTCTCCACGGTAATACTTCCACAGGTAGTCAATCTCACTGCGGTTCAAATCGTGAGTAGCAAGAGCCTTACGAAGAACATCAACCACGTTTTCGTCCGTGATTTCTGTCACGCTGGTCTTGATAATGCGCCGACCGCTCATAAATCGTGTCTGACTTAGATACTTCGGCTTGCTCTCGTCAATTTGATGTGCCACGTTCCTTCCTCCTTTCTGCATACAAAAAATGGGTGCATGACTGCTCGAGGTCTAAATTACCTCGTGCAATCATGCACCCATTTATCTCTAAAATTTGAGTGAGCATAAATTACTCACTATTACGCTTTACATTGTAACACACTATATAGTGTATGTCAACACCATAGTGCATACAATATGTTGATAATTGTGTGGAAAGTGTGGATAAGTAACACTTCTTGTGTTACCACGGTCTCTGAAAGATTTCAACTTTTGCGCCGGACAGACTTTGTGCGAACTCTGCCAGCATAGCCATACCATCGGGAACATCATCGTGCTTGTTTTTACCAGCCACAGTGTAAGAGCCGAGCATATCCATCATACGACCGTAATCGCTCTGACGTTTATACAGGCTATCGTCTTTGAACAGGCAGTGTTCCTTAACCCATGCACTGTTTACGATGATTTTTGTCTCCTTATTGGCAGTAGTGAACTTGGTCGTAATGCGAGTGATACCGCCACGCTTCTTGACCTCGTTCTGTACCTTCTCGGCAACACGACCACCAGCGGAATTGCTCTCAAAACGGCACATTTTAACCTTACAGCGAAGCAGTATGTCCACCAATCGAGCGTCAACGATGTTCGGTAAGCTGTTATCACAGACACAATCGTCAATGTAGTAGTCATTACCGTACACATACGCCGCCGGGAGGAAAGCGTAGTCAGAACCCTTGTCCTTGGTATCACAAATACCGATAATAGCGTCCGGGTCTTCTGCTGGAAGCTCAAAATATCGGCGCAGTTCGTCCACATCGTAGAGCAGACCCTCACGCTCGATAGGCTGATTCATAAACAGAGCCTTGAAAGACGCTTCGTCAAGATTGTTCCTCATATCCTCGAAATAGTGGCGGCTGAATCCGACACCGTAGGTGTAATTGAAATTACTTTCACCGTCTGCGTCCAGTGCCGGAAGAACAATGAACTTCGCTCGGGAATCACCACCGTACTGATTCTCCAATCGACCGATAACATCATGGACAGACCATCGGGTAGCGATATGGATTTCCTTCGCACCTTCCTTTTTTCGAGATTTAAGGTCATTGGTGTAGGCACTCCACAGCTTATCCAATCGCTCCTTGCTCATAGCTTCCTCAATGCCGGAACACAAGTCATCAGCGTAGAGGATTTTGTCACATCGGGTAGCACCAGTCAGTGAAGCATTGATTGCTCGACAGGTGAGTGTAGAGAATCGGTGCTTCTTGTGAAGGTCAATGGTTTCCTCCTTGGAGTTCGTTGCCGCCATCTTTACTCCCGGGAACACATCAGCCCACAGGTACTCGCTGTCGGTGATAATCTGATACACACCGTCATAAAAGGAGCGTGTCAGCATACCCGAGTGAGCAGAAGCAAGGGACTGTGAATCCGGGAATCGACCCATGACCCACGACAGGAAGAAGATACCGAGAGTGGACTTACCAGTACCGGGCGGCATGGAAATCGTAAGTAAATCCAGCCTATCGTCAATCAAATCTTGCATTGCCTGTACGACAGGGTGCATGACCTCACGGCGAGGGACATAGAACTTCTTGTCCGGCTCACGTTCCCATTCGACATAGAGCAGATAGCTTTCAAAATCAAAAGGAGCGGCGGCAAGCAGAACCTTTTTGTGAAGCATGAACAGGGAGCGAAGCTCCTTGTCTGTTTCAGACTGTGGAATCCGATTCTCGATAATGTCCGACAGCTTTTTCAAATACTCCACGGATAGGGGAATGTCTGTCTTCTGTGTCTCGAGACAGATATGGTATAAATCCTCATAGGCTCTAACCCCTTCCGGGGTCTTTTTGATTTGCCCGAGAATTTTTTCAAGTAACTCTTTCATAAATACCTCCGAACAAAAAGAGAGTGCGTCACCGTTCAGAGAATTAAATCTCTGTGCGATAACGCACCCTCGTCATTAAAATCTTTTTCTTCGTTTTCGTTTCCCTCGATGGTGAGACTGCTCATTCATCTTCACAATCTCATAGAGTAACGCAAAGGGAAATATCAATATTGCCAGCACCCACATAGGCTCATTCCTCTGTCAATGGGATTTCGACTTTCTCGCCGCCGGACAGCTCCACCGATACGGTAGAATCATCGTCAAGCTCGAATAGCCACACCACATCAGCGGTCGTGCCGCTCTGCACATTGGAATCACACTGCACATAGCCGTTAGTTCTGTCACCTGTCGGGACAAGCGGTGACAATTCGACACCGTTCTGAAATGCTTTGACCGACACTTCATCAGCCGGGACAGCAGTTTCGGAGCTGTCGTTGGTGTACTGCGTATAGACAGCCACACAATCGTACTGCTCGAGAACAGTGAGCTTTTCTCCGCTGACATACGAGACCTTGTGTTGTGGTTCAGCTCCACACCCGGAGACCGCCAGCATAAGCACTCCGGCAAGCATAATAGATAGCATTTTCTTCATTTCTACACCTCCAATGGGAGAATCGGGGAGTGTACGCCCTGTACCCAGCCCATGTCTCCATATTTGTACTTGCCCTCATAGAAGGGGCGATTAGATAGGATTCCTCGAATGGTGGACGGCTGAAATCTCTTGCCTTTTCGGGTTCGATACCCACCATCGTATAGAATCTCGCAAATGTCCAGCAAAGAGGTGTGATTCTCGTCATGCTCTCGGAATATCGTCTCCACGATAGGGCGTTCTTCCGGGTTCTGCATGAGCATACCGTCTACGCAGTAATAACCATACGGTTTGTTGCCGCCGGAGTACCCACCGCACTGTGCCTTGAGAGACCGTCCACGCCCGGTACGCAGAGCGATGTTCTTTCGCTCCTGTTCCGCAACGAACATCAGCAGAGAGCGGTAGATGTTGGCGAAATCGTCACCTTCCGAGAAATGCTCCTCGGTAGAGAGCAGTTTCACATTCCGCTTCTCGAGCGTGTAGAAGTAATAGAAATACAATTTTGTGTCACGAGCAACACGGTCGTTCTTGAATACAATCACGGCTTCATGTGCCGGGAGCTGGTCTGCATTGTAGAGAATCTTGTCCAGTTCCGGGCGGTTGTCCTTCGCACCGCTGATTGTATCGGTCAGCCAGCATACAATTTCAAAATCATTCCTGTCGGCGTAATCAGAAATCGCCTGTTTCTGCACCTCGATACCGTATTTATCGTCCGCAGACTGTTCCTCCGTAGATACACGGATATAACCAATCGCTTTCACGAGATATTCACCTCCTCAAGTAGTAAAAGTAGTAGAAAATCAAAAATTGCGGTAACTTTTGCTATATATGCGTGTACTAAGAGGAAGTTACACGCAAAATGCTGTTTTCAACTACTTTAACTACTTCAATCTTTCTTTTCGTAGGTGAGAACGATGTTATAACCGAGAGCGTCCATCATTTTCACGAAGGTATCGTTCACGATTCCACCATTCTTCTTGAGAACTCGGTTGATGTACTGTCCAGTAGTGCCGATTTCTTCACCCAACTGCTGTTGTGTCTTCCCAGCTTCGAGGAGCTTCACCTTTACATCAACTTCAATGTTATTCTTAACCATGTTTTGACCTCCTATATGTTGTTTGTGATACGAGTATAGCACGAGAAAGGAAGATTGTCAACACTGATAGGATAAGAAATTATCTTTTATAGGGTCTTTTTATTTTTTGAGAATATTCAGCGTACTCCCTCGCCCGGTTTCGCCCCTTGTCAATCCCCCCCGGGGGTGTACCCACAAGCCCCCAAAACGCCGCCACAAGCCCGGGAAACGGTGAACCCATATAAACACATACACCCACGCACAAAAGCCCCGGGAAACGCCCCGCAACGCCCCCACAACGCAAGCCGGACACAACGACACGAACAACCGAACAACCCACGCCGCCGGACACGATGAACGCCGGACACAATGCACCAACACCCATGAACGACACAAGCCCGGGACACGTTCACAAGCGTTCAAGGCTTGCCACGTTCACCCCGGGCGGCTATTCTTGATTATGTTTTACGTTTACTGGGCGGCGGTACACGTACAAAAAAGCCCCGGTATATAACCGGGGCTATAAAATCATTTATTCATTTTCAGTAAATCCGCTAATACAACAAACGGAAAAATCAGAACACATAATATTATCAATTCTTTTTGACCTCCATAATTTCAATCACATTGCTTTTCAACTCTTTTCTAATATCTGTTTTATTCAATGCGTACATTTCAATAATGCCGTAATATTTTGTTTTTACCCAAAAGCGGCGCATATATTCCGCAAAAGGAATACACCAACCGGAACATTTATAAACCGGGGTTTGTGTTGCAATGTGTAAATCTTTCAACGGCTGTAAATTTCCATTATCAGCGGCAAGCAACGCCGCCGGAATACGCCCGGTTAAAATCGTTTCAAATGCGGGAACGTCCCACGAAACAAATTTATAATGCGTCATAATAAAACCCCCTTTACAGTACACAAAAACGTTTATAACTTGTTTCCCGGCTGTATTCGGTGAACAAATCCGGGTATTCTTTTTTGAATCCGCTTGAATCAAAACGACTTGAAACAACCGTTTTATTAGTGGCTTTTGCCGCCCCTTCAACGTGCATTTCATCGTTTCCCATGATTGCAAGAATATCCGATTTTATAGAATCGTTCATAGCTTGCAATTCTTCAATTAAACGCTTATTTTCCCGGTATTCATTGCACAAACTTTCAAATCTTTTCATTTTTCAGCCCTCCATAACGCTATAATCATATTGTTTGACCGTTCCCAACGTGTACGCCGTGGGCGTTTCCCCGGTGAATCTATCAACCGTTGCAACCGGGATATAAAACGCCGTATAGCGCCCGGTTTCGTTGTCGGTACAATTATAAATTTCAAAAGCGTCCACGGCTTTTTCAAAAGTAACGCCGTTATAACCTTCAAAATTCTTGTTTACGTCAATTTCTAAATGCCACGGCGTAAAGGGGCGCATATTCACCGGGCAAAACAGAACGGTTAAATCGTTGTTATAAGCCGCCCGGGCTTGCTTTTTCGTGATACGTTCCCACGTTTTGCCTTTGTTCGTAAAGCTGTATTTATTCATAAATAACGCCCCCATTCAATTTACAAAATTCTTTCAAAAGGTTTTCAACGGCTATCTGCTTTTCTTCAAATGGGCGTTTATCTTCCCAACTCAAAATAGCCCGGGCTTTTTCCTCGTATTCACTAATTTTTTGAAGCCTTGCACCCGGCATATTTCTATAACCTGTGCAAATCGTAACGCCGTAAACCTCATAAACGTCAAAATTCCAACCGTAAACGCCGCAAGTGTACGCAATGGGTGAATGATTGTTCAGCAAATAGGACAAATCACAATACCCGGCACATTTAACATTATAAGAACCGTTTACAATAGCTTTTCTTGTGGTTTTAACTTTCATTTTCGTTTCCTCCATTCTATTATCTGTAAAGTGTACCGTTATACGCCGCCGCTTTTTCTTGTGGCGTTGTTTCATGTTCAAGCTTCATGAATCCGGCTTTATTCAAACCGCAAAACGCTTTTATATGTTTCCCGGTTGTGTTACTCCAACCGCCCCACAATTTAACAAGTGAACCATTTGCAAGCCGCTTTATAATAGGGGTGTTGTAGCTGTAAAGCGTTTCATTCCCGGCGTTGTCAATTTCAACAACGGCTTTTCCATAGAAACTTTTTTGTGTCCCGTTCGGTGCTAATTCATATCTTTTCATTTTGAAAACCTCCATATAATCTTTTTAGTGTTGTTTCTTGTCTTGCTGTGATTATAAGATAACACTTTCAAGATTGTCTGTCAATACTTTTCGGATAAAAATTTATCTTTTTTGTGTTGGCGGTTTATCTTGTTTGTGTTGTTATTGTTATTCTAATTCTTATTATACGAATTGTCAACACCTAAATTCTAAATTTACGAATTGCACCGGGCGCAAAATTCGCATTATATGAAAGGAACGCCGCCGGACACGTTCACCCACGCCGCCCGGGTTGCATTTTGCTTTATTGTATTAAAGTGTTAAAGAGGTGAGTGCCGTGTCCGGCTGATTTTCTGAAAATTTCCGTGAATTTTTGCATAGAAAAAGCCCCGGGAAATCCCGGAGCAGTTTCATAGTCGATAGTCGAAAGTCGCTCGGCTGATAGTCGAAGAGAGGAGAGGGGAGAGATAGTCGCTTAGTCGCTCGTGTCCTCGTCAGAGTTGCTTGCTGAAAGTCGCTTCTGCTGGTCGCTTGCAATATAGCGTTCTCTGATTTCATCAGCGGAATAGTCGTTGTCGTTCTGCTGGTTCGGTGTGAGAACGTACTCGGTCTTGTCTTGGTAGCCATAGTTGTTCTTGCCGAGGAAGATACCAGCTACCGGGTTGACCTTGCCGGAGTTCATGTAGGATTCCCACAAATTTTCGAGCAAAAAGTACGCCTTTTTAATGGTGTCAGTCACGCTCGGCGGCAACGTACTATAATTTCCACGCCCACCCAACGGAGCGTCATGTGTAATAGCCCACAACGTCTGTCTGCTCATGCCATTCAATGCCATCGCCATACCAGCAACAGTCGGTTTCATATCAGCGTTCGCATACAACGCAAAATAGTCGGAAAGTCGTTGCTGAACCTCCGATTCACTTTCCATATCAATGTTTGGCATATTGAACAGTGCCATGTTGACGCTCAAGAACTTCGCATTATCCCCAACGTCAAGGTTGAACCCATTCGTACCAATCACAGGAGAGTTGCCACCCCTCGGTTTGCCTTTCTTCTTAGGCTTCGTTTCTTTCTTTCCAGTAGTCGCAACGGCTTTCGTTCCGACATTCTCCTCGCTGGAAACAGTCTCCTTAGTCGCAACAGTCTCCTCGGAACTGTCTGCTAACAGTTTATCTATATCCATTTCGGTCTCCTTTCTTCTTATTCTTATTGCAGTAGTAGAAGTAGTTGAAAATCGGTTTTTGCGTATAACTTCTATATATAGGGATTTTTCTATATAAAGGAAGTTACACGCAATACCTTGAGAACAGCTACTTTAACTACTGTAATAATAAGAATAACTCGTTCTTATGAAAAGATTGTTTTTCAATCCTTTTCAGATAGTTTGGTAAATGTCGTTTTTGATAAATACTTATCCACTTTGTGTTAAATGAAGTTTTTGCTCTCGTAGTAGTCAATCACTCGCTTAACCTCAACCGATTTCAGCACAACGATTCTGTAATCTTTGCCGCACTTCCTCTTAACCCAAAAGTCGTGTGCGGCTTCTGCGATAGAGCTATAAGTGAGCATTTTCGTGTTGCTGGTACGCTGGTGAGGAGGGAGGTATCGGTAGTCTGTGCCATACAAAAACTTCCCGGTCTTAATGTTCTGAATCGCAAACATCGTCTACCTCCTTACCAGTACCTCCGAACGCTTCTTTAATACATCTGCCGAACTCTTTGAGAGCCACACCAGCAGAGTAGGCGGCAAAGTCGAAGGTCTTCTCAATCTCGGGGTAACGACTGCGGACGTATTCGGCAAGTATGTCATTTCGTGTCTTCATTTCCCAACTCCTCCTCGAGAATCTTCTCAAGCTCTCTCGTGCCGACAGCTTTCATGTAGGTATGCGGAGCTTTGACGGTAGATACCTTGATTGCGCTTTCCTCGATACGAGCTTTGAGACGTTCCAGCAGAGAAGCGTTCTCTACTTTGATACCACGATTGAAAAGTCGTATCTCGTCCTTCTTGAGCCATTTCTGCCACTTACCGCAAGCGGAGCAGTAAAGCCCTGTCTGATTGCCGTGTTCCTCTGTGAAGAACTCCTTGCCGCCGCATTTGCAAACCATATTCATAGTTATACCTCCCACCATGACTTAATACCCTTGCCGAGTTCGACAGAGAGTTTCGTGCTGATAATTCGGGCGTGTTCATACTGTGCTTTCACGCCGGGAACAAAATACTCGGTTCTGCCGTTCTCAATATTCTTCCGATTCTGATTGAGAAGGTCAGCTTGGTATAGGTTCAAGAGCCGTACCAGCTCTGATTTTTCCTGTAAAGTCATTACAGCACCTCCTTCTCAAAATCCCTGTATCTACCGCTGACTTCATTCTCTGCGTAGTAGAGGTTGTAGTCATTTTGCTCGATGTACCACCACAGCTTCTTGTGACCCATGCGGAGATAGTCCTCAAGGTAGTGCTGTTCGGTGTACTTATCATCAACCAACTGCCGGAAGCTCAACTCGTCAATCCCCGTGCTGTTTTTCACGAACAGGGCAATGTCCATGATGTCAGCGATGGTGTAGTCCGCAGTTACCACGAATACTGCCCGAACAATCTCATTACCAGTCCGGCGAATTTGCGAGAGCTGGTCGATACTGTTTGCATGGTACACAACCCGGTAGCAATCATAGAATGGAAAAGCGGTCTCGTCAGTCATGTAGCTGGTGTGCATTTCCACAGGAATAGGGCGCATACTACCGTTGAAGAAAACATTGCGCTTGTGTGCAATACCGAAGAACTTTCGATACCAGTCAATGTGTTTCTCGTACTCGTGGAGTGGGTCTCCACCGCCGGAGATAGAAACAATGTCGCAGTTATTCTCTTTCAAGGCTTCCTCGAGATTATCCAACCCGGAGAGGGTCGTTCTCGGGATATGGAGATTATTCTCCTTCACGATACAGTAGGGGCATTTGTAGTGACACCCAAAGTTCGTGATAACGCTCATGTACTTCATCACAGTACCTCCTTCAATTTCAGACCACAATAGGTTGCATAGCCGCTCGAGGTCGATTTCCTGTCGAACCACTCCGGGTGACGCTCCATTTCAGAATTGAACTTACGAGCCGACAGGATATAAGCACCCTCGGACTTCGCCCAAATCTTGAAAGCGTTGTACAGGTCTTTCGCCTTGATAACGGTTGGCGAGCTTTCCTCCGGGACACGCTCACAGCGGTTCTCGAGGAACTGCAATACGAGGTCGTTATCACGCTCGTACTTGGTAACAACCGATTTCAGACTGCCGCTCATTGCAAGTCCACGCTCCTTGTAGTGGATATACCCGCGCACCAACCACATGAAAATGCCGCTCATGCTGGACTGTTCACACAGCTCGTCCTTTAGGTGAGTGTCCTGTTCCTCCGGGGAGAAGTGGCGGTTGAACTCTACCACCTTGATACGCTCGGAAGCGAACAGGGACTTGTCTGTCACCATCGGAAGGTCGTTACAGGAAAGCCATAAGGTGAATTGCGGCTTGAATGTGATTGCCGACTGGTACAGCGCACGAGCGGAGATTTCCTCGCCACCTGTAAGCTGTTTGATTTTCTCCTCGTCCAGCTTGCCGTATTCGTTGCTCTCGGACATTGTGACGAAGCGTTTGCCCTTCAACCCGGCGAGGGTAGGACTGGCGGCTTCTGCGTCCTTCTGACGGTCTCCACGGCAAATCATACCGACCGGGGCAACCTTGGCATAGTCACCGAGCATAGTCTCGATGGTGTTGAGCAGAGTAGACTTACCGTTACGAGTGGTCTTACCATGAAGAATGAACATACACTCCTCGTTACTCATACCCAGCATGGAATAACCCAAAGCTCTTTGAAGGAAGTCTGCCTTGTCCTCGTCATTTTGTGTAACCTCTTTAATGAACTTCTCCCAGCGTTTACACTTAACCGTCTTGGAGATAGTGTGGCTAAATGCTGTCTGCATGGTGAGAAAATCGTTCCAGCTATGTTCCCGGAAGGAGAAGTCTCGAAGGTCGTATGTACCATTGAGACAGTTAATGAGATAGGGGTCTGCGTCAAACTGCACAGCAGAGATACGAAGCTCACCTGTTGCGTCCTTGAGGATTCTATCTCGCATACGCCTGTCACCCATCTTATTGACGAACCCGGTGTAGGACTTTCGGGTATCATCGTCCTCGATTTCTCCGCAGTAGAGAATCATCAAACGAACGAAATCTTTAATCTTCTCGGACACGAGAATTGCTCCCTCGTCCTTACGCCATGCTCCCTCGTGATAGGTGTACCAGCTCTTGTGTTCCGGGCAGTAGCGAGCTTCGTGAGAATAGAGCAAGCCAAACAGGTTTGCCATACCCATTTCAGACCACTCAAACCCGGAGCTGGTCTCGTCTGCTTTCTCGGGGTGATACTGCTTAATCAGATACATCTTCGAGGATAAGCCCTCGTCCATAATGACACGACCGTTGCGTGTCTCGAAAAGCTCTTGCATTACTTATCACCTCCCAGCAGAGTAATCGCCAAATCAATAAGGTCTGACAGGCGGCAACGGATTTCATAGAATCCGAAAGAGTGTCCGTCCTCATAGGCACGATTCCAAATGGCTTCCGCTTTCTTGCGAGAGAGCCTGTGACCCACTTCATACTGAATCTTTTCGATAATCAGATTGTAGACGGAATCTCGAGCCTTGTTCTTCTCGGTGTTGAGCCGAGCGACTTCACTCTGATACTTCTTGTTATTCAATTCGACCTGTTCTCTGTTCCATTTCACAGACTGGTCTTCATCGAAAATATGATTGCCGGGGACTTTTTGCAACCCAACCGGGCGGCACGACATTCGGTTCATAATGTCGAACTCATTCTGAATGTCTTCCCAGCTCATATCAGCTCCTTTACCCATATCCATCACCTCGCCATTACCTTATTGAGAAGGTCTTCGTAAAGGTGCTTGTAAAGATTCCTCTCGACCGTTACAGAGTTGTCAACAGGCTCACCATCGACCACAGGAGCGGCGATACCGAGTGAGCAGAGGATTCCAGCATTGACACCCTCCATTTCCTTATCGGTACAGGTACGGACGAAATCGCCCAGCCTGTCCTTATTGACCGTGTAGATGGTCTCACACAGAGCGGTTGAAGGAATCTTGCACAGCACCTCTGCATGAGTAGGCATGAGACGCTTTTCCTTGGTGGTGAGATAGACCACCTCGACAACATCTGCGTGTTCATTCAATTTATCAGAGGAGACAACGATTGCCGGTCTTCCCTCTGTATTACTCGGGTCTGTGGCGTAGCACTTGGAGTTGGAAATGTAGAAAATATCTCCTCGCTTCGCCGGGACGCTCTTATTCATGTAATATGCCATTATTTCTTACCTCCCATAACTGCGATTGCACATTTCTGTTTATCCTCCAACCACCACGAACACTGCTCGGTTACGCAGAAAACAGGCTGTGTGCCAATTTTCACGGTGTTATTCTCGTCTACGACAGTGTTAGTCGTGAGGAGAGGACAGATTTTGCTCTGTTCCATTTTCTGATAACCTCCTATATTTTCCGCAGTAACACTTTGAGGATTTGCACCTCAAAGCGTAGCGGCATTGATTATGTAGAGGGCAAGCGTGGCAGACACATCTTTTCTTACAGTTTTCACATCTTGTCTGCACGACATTTACCTCCGTTCTTTATTGAACTCGCCCCACAAGGGGGCGAGATTTTAGGATAAGAGAAAGACCGGGCGAACGCCAAAAGAATCGGAAGCGTAGTAGTAGTTCGCACCACCGTTGTTGCCGACAAGGGCGAAATTGGAAGCGGAATCCTCAACCTTATTCTGCAACCAGTACCATTCCCATGTACCTGTCTCCGAGCCTTGGAAAGCGATACGCTCATGGCGGTTCTCCATGCCGTAGAAGCGTCTAACAGATACAGGCTCGTCCTTACCGTAAGGGTTCTCTCCGAAGATTTCACGCTCGGTAGGAATACGGAGCATATCAAAGCAGTTCGTCTGACCTACTCGCATACCAACCATGCGACCCTTGATTTTCTCCGGGAAGCTCTCGAAGATTTCTCCGTTCAACTTCTTGCGAAGGTCGGAATGTTCGTAGTCAACCTTTTCGGCTCTGCCGGGATTCTCGAACATTTTCTGCCCGTCCTTGAGACAGTCAACGGTGATGAAAAGCATACCGTTCGGGGTCTCACGAATGGCTTTCGCCTTAACCTTTTCCCCTGTGGTGAGTGTGAAGGAGATAATGTCTCCCAGTTCAAACAGTTCAGTGTCAATAGTCATGTTTCTCATAACTTCCATGATAAAATCCTCCTTAATCTTTATTGGATAAGTTTTTGTCTTGCTGTGATTATAAGATAACACATACAAGATTGAATGTCAATACCTAAAAGATAAATTTTTATCTTTTCTGTGCAAGTTATCGTCTTCTGTGTTTTAATGCTTTTCGCACACCCTCGGAGCGTTGCTCATATAGTTCACTGAATCGCCTATGTTCCTCACGAATGACTTTCTTTTCTTCCTCCCACAGTGCCTTTTCGTATAGGTACTCGGGACATACACCGTGACAGCCGGGGTGTCGCTTCGGAGCAACGCAGTCCTTACAGCACTTAATCTTCATCGCTTGTACCTCGTGACGCTGTTGCAGATAGTTCGCAACTCGTTTCGGTCGAGAGGTGGGTCACAGGCAACCGTATTGGCGTACAACAGCTCCTCGTAAATCTGTGACTTGGAGTAGCCTTGATTGTGGAGCATACCAGCGAGGGAGGTGAGACAGATATTGCGGCTTCCGTCCGGGATTCTTGGATATACTGGACGGAGCTTTACACGCCCATTCACGACAGGTTCTTCCCATACCGGGGCGTATATCTTGTCTCGCCCAACAACCACCTTATCGGAGGTCTCTCGAGCTTCCGGGAAGTATTTCTCCACAACATAATCAATCGCTTCTTGGTTCTCGATGATTTCTCGGTAGAGAAGGGTGTTCCCGGTCATAATGAAGTAGCGAGCCGCCTTGTAAATCTCCACGCCAGCAAGATTGTTCTTGCCCTTGAAGGGGAGAGTTCCACGGAGTAGGATATGGAATCCACGCCCACTCCGGGATTTCTCCGTATAGCTGTGGCACTTACCGACAATATCAGCCCCGAGGACGCTCATAAGACCGTCTTCATCGTACCCCTCGTCAATATCAATCCCGACATACCCATTGTCCGCAAATACGAAACCGCAGTAGTCGTAATAGTGCTGGTTGTACGATTCGAGAGCAGTCTCGAAATCAGACCATGTTTCCGGGTTGGTTGAGGAAGCGGCTTCGTTCTCCCATGCTTTCATAGGGACTTTGCTTCCATCATTCGCACACACCCACTGGTCGAGTTTCTTTAATTCCTCGGGAATATTGTCATAGTAAACCACGCCGCTTTGCCACCTTTCTTTCCAGCTCATTTACGAGCTTCCAAATGCTGTCCTGTGAGATACCTTTGGACTTCGCCAACTGATAGATATTGTCCGGGACGGTATCGCCCTCACGATAGATATACAGGAGCATTGCTCGGTCATTATCGGAGAACGACTTGAGTGCGCTGTCACACGCCGCCCAGTTATGCTTGTCTGCTTCCGAGTGGAACTTCGGTCTGTCGTGTCGAGCATAGAATCGCAGACAATGATTCACATACTCGGAGTAGAAAGTTCGGCTCATTTACTTGTCCTCCTTCATTTCCCCATACATGGAACTCAACTGGGCTTTCTTTGCTGTCTTCTTGACCTCAACATCCTCGAAATACCACTGGTTATCAATGCAGATAGGGTAGTCCGGGTTGTCAGATTTCACCAGCTTACCAGTATCAATGATATGCTGTGCCGCAGACACGGAGAGGTTGTTCTTTACGAAGTCCTTCCCGGTGCGGAGCAGAGCGTTCACTCTGCCGTTGACGTTCTTCAACTTATACATTGTGTATAACCTCCTTAAATTCATTATTCAGAGCTTCCACATCGACATTGCAAAGCTCCTTGAGTTTGTAGCGTTCCGGGTAGGTATCGTCCATTTCGTAGACCTCCCTCATGTGAATGTGTTCCTTCAACATATCCCGGTAGAATCTCTCGAGACGCTTCTTACCGAACCCGAGGTAAACATGAAGCGTCCACAGCACCATTGCGTCAATGTCGAGAGAATAGGCTTCGTCATGCTCAAGAATCTGTCGGTCGATTTCGTGAATTGCCGCCGCTGTCGCTCTTTCCTTGGCTGACTTCTCCGCATGAGAGACCATGTGGTCGAAATCACTGACTTTCAGATTCAGAGTGGGTTCTTTCTGTACCTTAATTCCGGCTTTCTTCTGTCTACGCCGTTCAGCTCTGTTCATTACCCACACCTTCCTTCAAGAGCGAACCATAAGGGAGGGTGAGAATCCAATCGCAGAACATACGCCACTCGTCCAGCTTGTGACCTCTGCGATATTCCAGCATATTCAGAAGGTTTTCGTAGGTCATAGTGACCGTTCGCTTCTGATTGAAAGAGGAGGGCAAAAGCTGAATCATATTCCACCAAAACTGCTTGCGCTCTACATCGGTGAAATCACCCTCGCTTACGAGCCTGTTGTAATCGTTGTACCAGCCACGATTGTTGTTAAGCTCGTTAATCACAACACCGAGAATCGCCTTGCTCGGCTCGTCCAAATGCTCACAGGAGAAGTCCTCGAAGGTGAACTCCTTTGCCTGTATCTTGTGCATGGTGGAACAACTATTAGCTGTCGTACCGACCTTGTATGTATCGAACTCCTTCCACCAGTAGAGAGGAGCGGTAATATCCACCGATACGAAAATCTGACGGAGGAACTTACGGTGAGGTGCGCCGCCATGAATGAGCCGGGTCATAAGGTCAACGTCATTTTCCCCGAGACACATCTTGTCACCGTCAAATACGGTGTCAGAGCGTTCCCAGCTATTGAGAGGATTTCTCATGCCACGAATAGCGTGTTTGATTCCCCATACCTCAATCTGTTCAAATTTAATCATCGCTCACTCCTCCTTAATAGCGGTTCTTGGCTCGAGACAGGCTTGCCATCTGACGCTTCATCATGTCCTCGTAAAACTCGTTGCTCGGGTTATCCACCTTGTAGCAAGGGCGGTCTCCGAAGAACACACAGTAGGTGTCTGTGGTCTTCTCATGTACGATGGTGGTGTATTCCTCGGTCATAGCCGAACCAGCCATAACAGGCTCGCCAGCTTCGGTCACATCGAACCCGGTACAGGTGCTACCCCAAATCTGTGAGAAACACTCAACACTGAAATCGAGGTAGACTTTCTTGCGGCTATCATTCTCCTTAATCTCGGCAATCTTCTGAACGAAATCCGGGTCATGGGCGAGAGCCTGTTGTGCCTTATAGAGCAGAAGCTCCAAATTCGGGATTCTTGCCACCATACCTCACACCCCCTCTACATGAGAAGCGAGCATATCGGCTTGGTGTGTCCACAGAACATTCGTATATTTATGCACTGCTCGTGTATAATCGTTCCATTCGGACTTATCGCAGAAAGCTCCCATGTGATAGCGAATACACATGATTTCCTCCTCGGTGAGCTTGAAATACTGTGCCAGCACCATAACCGACTTATCACCGTGACCCTTGAGCAGAGTGTCTATAGCGTATTCCCACTTGGAATCGTCTCTGATTTCCTCGCCGCCGAGAGTTTCAGCAATGACCGGGTGCTGGTAGTTGTCCATCTTACAGAGGTCGTGGAACATACCAACCAGCAGAGGTGAGCGAGGGTTCTGCCAGTCAAGGCGGCAATCCTCGGTGAGCTTCTTGAGGTAGTGAGCTACCATGTAGCTGTGGTCGAACAAACCACCCTCGTAATTGCCGTGATACTTGGTGCTTGCCGGAGCGGTGAAGAATCCCTTCTCCAACAGGTCTTTCTTGACCTCCGGGGGAACAATGTCACCCATGAGGTTATTGAATTTCTCAATACGTTCTGCCAGTGTCATACGTCACCCTCCTGTCTGTGAAGACTGCGCTCTTTCTCAAACCCATTCGGGTAACGGTTGCGGAGCTTATCTACGTTCATCTGCAACACCGTCTCGAGGTCATAGCCGATAGCATGGGCGGCAACTGCGATATACCACGCCACATCGCCCAGCTCTTTTGCGAGGTGAGCTTTGTCCAGCTCGTGACCTTGGAAGCGGTACTTCTTAACCATGTCCACACACTCGCCGGATTCACCACAGAGACCCATAACGCCGTTGAGAAGAATCTCGTCATTGTTCGGGTGGTTCATGCCAGCCGCAGTGCGGAGAGCTTCGGTCTGATACTCATTGATTGTCATTTCTTTTCACCTCCGATAAACAGAAACTTGGTATCTACCTCCACAGTGAGTGCGGTAGTAACAGGGTGATTGTCAGCTTCAATCAGAGCGGACAGGTCGAACCCAGCTTCTCAAGATACTCAACCGCCGTCTTTGCGTTCTTCATGGATTCCACATTCGCAATCACATTGATATAGTTCTTCTCAATTTCACGAAGGGTTTCGGAACGCTTTGCTTTCAACTGACGGAGAGCGTCAGTACCGTCCGTGAAATCCTTCATAATGTACATACGAATGTTCTCTTTATCAGACAAATCAGAGAGCTTCGTTGTCAAAGAGGTGTACCAACCACAGGTAGTATCAATCCCTTCAACCTTCTCGAGAGCTTCTTTCCAGCGGTTCGCCACCGTATCAGCTTCCGAAATCAAACGGAACACCTCGTCCACAGTTTCATTGATTTTCAGAGCTTCGTCTCTCTGTGCAAAATAGGCTTTTTCAGCCGTTGCGTACTGGATTTCGACCTCTGCCTTTGCGTCACTCTGTTTGGCTTCCAGCCATTTCACCAACTGTCGTTTCGTCATAGTTATGACCCTCCTTCAATTCGATATATTTGTTCAGATACCAAACGGCTTTCTTCATGTCCTCGAGACCATTCTTCCGCTTGGCACGATACAGATACTTGAAAGCATTGCACTGACAAAAATTCAGAACAGCTTCCACGCCCTGTGTCTCGAGCATTACCTCAATGCACTCGAATTTCCCGGTCTCATAATGTGCCGGGTGATTGACATTATCTGTCATGCGACACCTCCTATTAAAAATCCGGGAGAGGAGCTTGCCCCTCCCGGCTGATTGCTTAACCCAACAGTGCGTCAATATCCAGTCCAGTCTTAGCCGGAGCGGAAGTGGTCTGTGTCTTAGGTGCGGCTTTCGGAGCGGCGTTATTACCATTACCGAGAGTGAGCGCACGAGCGACAGGCTCGGTATCGAAACCATCTGCCGGAGACTTGTCCCCGAGGTTTGCGAAAGTGACTTCCTTGTTCGGGTCTTTGTTGCTCGGAACTTTGGTGTGAACAACCTCTGCACGAATGTAGTGATTGATAAGCTGTTCCGGGTCAATGTCCTCCATCGTGTAATCGTTCATAGCCGTCTTAGCGAAGTAGGAGAAAGCGTTCAGAGCCTTTTCGTTGTACTCGTCATTCTTATCCTTGATAGAGAAACGCTCGGTGTGGGTTGCGCCCTGTGCGTTTACCAGCTTGATTTCGATACGACCGAAATCCTCGTCATAGGTTGCGTCATAAATGCGGAAAACGTATTCTCCCTCCGGGATAATTACAAAACCGCTCGTCATAGGGATTCTTGCCATTGTAGTGTCCTCCTTAAAAAATTCCTTTTTTCGTACTGTTGGTGAAGACGATTTCCGTCAACTTCCATGCCTGTTCCTCGGTGAAACCAGCCTTGATATAGCTGTTGTACATATTGTGAAGCTCAACAGCGGCTTCATCGTACTTCTCAACCTTGAGAGCTTCCTCACGCTGTTCCTCGAGAGCTTTCATTTCCTCGGTCTGCTTCTTATGCAGTTCCATGACCTGTTCGGTCAGTTCCTTACTGTTTGCCATGAATTTGTCCTCCTTATTTAACCGTCATACGGTAGGTTTCAGATTTCTTGCTGTACTTATCCAGCAAGCCGTCAGCTTTCAGAGCGTCCTTATCAACGCTGGTAGTCTCGGAACGAGAGACAGTCCACACATAGGTAGAACCCTTGACCTCGACCTTCTTATCACCGTCACGGAACTGCCCCATAGCGTGTTCCTTGATAATGTCATTGATGGTCTTGAGACGCTTCTCCTTGTCTGCTGTGGAAGCAGAAATCTCGTCCAGCTCCTTCTTGAGACCTTCGGCTTCTGCAATCAGAGCTTCAATGTCAGTCTCGGGAGACAGGGTGTTGGTGCGGAGTGCCGCAAGGATTTCAGCGTCCTTCTTCTCGTCATACTCCGGGGAGATACCAGTATCGACATAATCAACCCACCACTGCTCAACGGCGGCTACCTTGTCTGCGAAGTCCGGGTAACGCTCGGAGACCTTGAACTCAACAGTGATGGTGTTGCTTGCGGTCGGCTGATACGCCGCCGGGTCTTTGTAGTCCTTCTCGTCAAGGAAGGAAGCGACCATAATCACATCGTCCACACCGTACAGGTAAGCGTATAATGCCGCCTGTAATGCGTAATACTCGGGAACATCGTTCTGCCAGTCCTCCGCACGTTTTGTGGTCTTCATTTCGAGAACAGCTTCGATGGTCTTGCCGTCTTCACCCTTCATCAGATAGTCCCACATACCGCCGAGGTGTTTGCTCTCCGGGAAGAAATCTCCCCATGTCTTATTGAAGTAGTCCTCACCCCACACATCGGAAGGGCGAACAATGTCCATACCGTAGGACTGCTCCATGTAGCGAGCCTGTTTCGGCTCGATGGTCTTACCAGCAACCGTGTAGATAGTGTCCTCGAAGGGCTTCTCATAGGTCTTGGTAATCGCACACCACATTTCAAATGCGGTACTCCACGGATTCAGACCGAGGATAGTAGCGAAGCGAGTACCTGTGATTTTCTTGGTTCTCTTGGGAGGGGCAATCTGAATACGATTGCCCTCGAGCCACTTAATGTCTGCCATTACTTAGCCCCTCCTTCCAGCATTGCGGTAATCTTCTGAATCAGCGTCTCGCAATCGGACTTGGAAATCTCCGTGAATCCCTTGGTCTGTACTGCGATGTTCGCAATCAGTTCCTCCTTGCTCGGGTCAGCGTCCTTGAGCTTCTTGAGAACAGCTTTCAGACCCTTAATCTGTAAAGCAGAAGCATTGTCAGCCGGAGCAGTCAGATTCTCCTTCACTTCCTGTCTCTGCTCGGGAGTAGCCGGGGCTTTCTTCTCTGCCGCCGGAGCGGAAGCAGTCTCGCCATTGCCGAGATTTGCGTCAATGGAATCGCTCTCGCAAATGTCCAGCGCAATCATATACAGGTAACGGCGCATATAGGTGATGGAAGAACCGAGAGCTTGCATTTCGTTTGTAGCCTGTTTGCCAGCGTTGCTCACGATAGGAGCAATCTGATTGAACGGAGCAACGAACGGTACGGATTCCTCCGGGTTGTCGGTGTTGATGATGTTCATGGTTGCAACATCAGCGGTGAAGTTCACCACA
Organism: Dorea ammoniilytica; assembly: GCF_025567415.1. Classification (NCBI taxonomy): domain Bacteria; kingdom Bacillati; phylum Bacillota; class Clostridia; order Lachnospirales; family Lachnospiraceae; genus Dorea; species Dorea ammoniilytica. Next base: position 126,033 of record NZ_JAOQJV010000002.1, on the reverse strand, counting down.
GGGATAAGACCAACCTCATTGAAAATGCGGATAGCGGTCGGTACAATGTCCTCAAGCTCGAAGTATTTGAAGGACAGGTGCATATTCTTTCCTGTCTTCTCCACGTTCGCTTCAAGGAACTTTGCCCTTGCAGTAAGGAGCTTCTGATATACATTTGTGGTCTTGGTAGTAGTTGCCATTTTCTTTGTCCTCCTTGGCTTTTTAGTTTTTTCGGGTTTGATACCCTTGAAATCGTCAACTCGCTTTTTCGCCATTGCGATGTAGAAGCTTCTGTCTACCTCGTCAATGGACAGCTCGTTATCGTTGTCGATGATACAGTGTTCCGGGAGAGAATCTATTTTCGCTTCGGAATCGTCCTCGGCTTTCACCTTGAAGATTTTTCCGTATCTCTCGTCCGCTGTGGCGTACACTCGGTTCACCTTCTGAACGGACTGCTTTTCACCGTCCACCACATGATAGGCTTCCCGGTACTTCGCCCCGGCTTTGGCGATAATCTGAAACTGGAAAATATCATCGCAACTATTGATGGTGTCTTCGACAGGTGCTCCGTTTACAAAGAACTCCTTGAGGGCGGTAGCCACAATCACACAGGAGTTATTGATATTGAAAGCACCAGCCGGAGCGATACCCTTCACGAGATAGCCGCCTTTGGCTTTTGCTTTGCCGCCCGGCTGAACCTCAACGTAGTTGTTTACGTCTTTCTGCGCTATCTTGACAACGGTATCTTCCTCGAGGTCAAAGCCTGTACGAGACTGCCATTCAGCACAGATAGCGGTCAGTGTGTCGTAGTCCTTCTTATCGCACTCGACCATGATACCGTCCGTGTTGAGCTGGACAATTCGCAGTCCTTCAATCTCTTGGTAACAATGCTCTGCAAGTTCCAGTAGATATAACTGCCCGGAAATGCAGACCGACCTACCCATGAGAGGGTCGTAGAGGTCGTTGTACTGATTCAGCAAGCAACCGTAGGTGGTGTTGCAAACCAGTTTCAGAGCGTTCGCCGTGTGCTTATCGCCAGCGGCTTTCGCTTTCATACGGCGGTCGAGAATGTCCTCGTAAATCTGCGGAGACGGAATGTTTCTGCTTGTGTACCCATTGATGGTACAGAGGTGTGGGTAGTAGCTTCCTACGTCCTCATTCCAAATTCCTCTATCCTTGGTTTCCTCCCAAAAGAAGTTTGGGATTGCACCATGAATACCGCCATACCCGAGTGTCACAGGACACTCACCGATGTTCAGATTGAACTTGCCTTTGAAAAGCTCACTGTCTGAAATGGAGAGGTCATACATTCTATCGAAGAAAGCGAAAACCTCGGGTGGTATGTACTCTTTTCGCAGATTGTCCGGGTAGACATACTTGCGTTCATCATCGTGTGGCTTCTTGGTTGCTTTCAGCATTGCCGCAGTCAGTTTGGCGTTCGTCATACCCATTGCCTTGACTTCATCAAGACCAGCCAGCCGACCGAGGTTGATTTTGTTCTTCAAGTAGTCTTTACGAATGTCAATCAGTCTCTCGGCGGTATCAACGTCATGTTTACAGTAGAACTCCGTCTCGGCTTTTTCCTCCGGGGTCAGAGGACGGTCAATGTCAAACGGTACGCTGGATTCTTTAACCGACATACCGAGGTGTCCTTCAATGGCTTTAAGGGATAACCCCTGTTGCGTATCGTCTCGAATATCCACATTACTGAAACGGAAGTAGATACCATCGAGAAGCGGACACTGCCAGCCTTGCCCTCCGGCAATAATGAAATCGTTGACCTTTTTAATTTCCTCCGGGGCAAACCCGGCGGCAATCGCTTTGATGATGTACTGGTCGTAGTGTTTCGAGTTGAAACCGACATAGATACAATCATCGGACAATGCCATTTTCAGAGCTTCGTTGTCGTTCCAAATACAGGTGTAAACGCCTGTTTCCTTATCCTTGAGGGTTACGAGCCAGTCATAGGCGAAGACCTCACAGTCATAAGAAATCAATCGCATGGGCTTGTCCCTCCTTCCTTTACGAAGTAACAGCCGTTCTTTCGATAGGTCGTACATCGCTTCTTATAGGACTTCACGAGGTAAGCTATATCGTCCACGAAATCGTAGGCGATAGGGTCTGACTTTCCATCGAAGGTACGAGCGATACGCCCGATACTCTGTGTCACCACAGCGTAGTCCTTCTGTGGGGTGGTGAGGTACAGACGCTCCAACCGTGGTACGTCCAGCCCTTCCTTCGCCAGTGAATATGTAGCAAAGAGGTATTTCTTCTTGCCGCTCCTCATGTCCTCAAGAGCCAGTTCTCGTTCAGCCTTGCCCTTTTTAGTTGTCATTTTGCCGCTTATCATCACAGCGTCCTTCTGCATATCAACCGGGAGAAGACTTATCAATGTTTCAAGGTGATTCAGCCTGTCCGACAGAATCAGAGAAGGTCTCTGCTCAATGGAATCTGCAATAAGCTGATTCCGGGCGGCGTTTTCGGTAAGATATGTAATGAGCTTGGTGTAGTTCAACGTTCCGTCCGTGTTAAGGGCTTCCCGGCTTATCTGCACCCCTGTACCAACAGGGTAGATACCTACCTTCATAATCTTGTCAGCCACAGCTTCGTCCGGGACTTTATAGGCAACCTCACCAACAAGGGCGTAGGTAGCTTTAATCATTCCATCTGACCTGTGTACCGTTGCTGACAGACCGTATTTGTGTCGTGCCGATAAACTGTTCAGCACTTTTTGATACTGTGTCACGGCGGTAGGACTGCCGCTGACCCTGTGTACCTCGTCTGTGATTACGCAATCCCAGTAGTCCCGGTACTGTGCGAGGTCGAGCTTGCACATGGTCTGAATCGTGGCGAAGGTGATTCCCTTACCGAGATTGACTTTTCCTTCCGTGATAGTACCCATGAGGTCTTCGCTCATATAGAGCTTGGCTCGTTCCTTACTCTGTTTAATAAGGTCAAGTGTGTGGCAGAGCCATAATGTACGCCGTCCCAGCCTTGCGGCGAGGGCAATACCCATCTGCGTTTTACCGCTTCCGGCGGCACTCTGTAATATCCCATACTTGGCGGCTACCATCGCTTGTACGGCGATTTCTTGGTAGTCATAGAGTGGAACATCGGCGTTATAATTTACCTCCACAGGGGCAACAAATTCGCTCAAGAACAATGCCTTATCGGATATGTCCTTCGGTAGTAGCCGGAGTGTTCCAAACGGAAGCACCAGCGTTGTTCCTCGGGTCTCATAGAGTGACAGGACTTTCGGCGTGTTGCCGAGCCATAAGTTCATGCGAGATTTTTTCGCATATTCCGGGTTTGGTATGGTTAGATTTCTCTTGCACCACAGCACCATTTCCGGGGTAGGGTTCTCGACCGTCAGTGTGTTTGAGACTTCAATCAGCATTTCTTCAACCACCTTTCCAGCGGCGTTCCATACTCTCGAATGTCTGTCAGATTTAGAGCTGACTTCTCATAGGAGAGAGCCACCATTGAAAAGTGAGGAATCATAATGATTTCGTCCTCAACCTTTAGTGCGAACCAGCCCTCGCCATTTCCACAGGCTTTCCATGTTTCCATAGCAAAATGCTGATTTTCTTCCACTCTCGAGAGAGGAAATCGGTTATTTGAACACACCTTACAGTCAATGAGGTACGCCGTTTTGCCTTTAACAGCGATAACATCTGCTGGTTGCCCGGCGGCGTTCTGCGCCATGTTGTGACACCAAAATCCGTGCTGGAACAGTAGCTCACAGAACTCGGTCTCAAAACTGTTACCGATTTTTCGGTTAGTAGCCATGTTCTTTCAGCACCTCCTTGACGGTCGAGTGAACGTCTTTATCGTCCACATAACTGTCAAGGTCTCGAATGAGTTCTGAAAGCTGTTTTATCTGATTCTGATAGTAGTTGGCACAATCCATACCCATGTGCTTATCAATCAAATCCTCAAAATCCTTCGGGGATAGGATTGTTTCGGGTCTGCCGTTACTTAGCGTCAGCATTTGTGGCATTTACATTCACCTCCTGTTCATACTTTTGCATGAGAGCAAGAACGCTCTCACTGTATGAGGTGGATTTGATACCGTTTTCCCATGCTTTCTTAGCACCGTAGTCACCCATGTTGTATGCCATCAGAGCTAAACCGTAGTCATTGTAGTTCTGAATGTACGAACCAATGACCTTGATTCCACAGAAAACATTTTGATATGGGTCAAGCATATCTGCTGTTCTGTATTCCTCTGCCAGCCATTCGTGATTGATGGTGTTAATCTGCATGAGACCGTAATCCCCGGTCTTACTAACCACTTCCGGGTTGAACTTGCTCTCTTGGTCTATCATTGCGATAATGAGTGACACTGGAACATTTTCGTCCGCACACACCTCGTAGATGTATCTCTGCAAGCTGTGTGAAAGTGGTACATCGAAGTATGTAACTTCTTCGGCAACCGGGAGGGAATTGGCTTCGTAGGAAGGAACTTCAACCGTCTCCGTTACGGTAACTTGTTTCTTCGGAGCGGTAGCTCGTCCTACGACAAGACCACCGATAAAGCCAATCAGTACCAGCGTACCGATGATGATATATGCTTGAATCACAGCGAGCTTATGTCTGTTGATTCTTTTTGTTTTCGTTCCTCTACATTGCGTAGCCATTTCTGAAAATCCTCCTCATTCTTAGGGTCTGCGTAAAACTTTGTGATGATACCCACTAAGGGTCTTGCGAGGTCATTTACCTGTACTTCTGACAGGCTCATTCATTCTCACGTTCCTTGAGAATTTCTTTGCAAACAGCGAGAATCTGCTTTGCCTTGGGATAGGTATAAACCCCTCGGAGAATACTTGACATCATAGGCGGCTGAACTGCATAACCTCGCTTCTGCAATTCCAGTATCATGTCTACCTGTGTCATTCCCACATTTGCCATTCTCTCTTTAATGTCCACGAATCTCTTACCTCCTTCACGATATAAATTCTTGAAATCAGAATTGCCATTGACAAATAGGCGAATTATTGTTATTATTCTTATAAGACCATCAATAACTATAACTTCCCGAAAACTGCCATTTTCGAGAGGTCGCTTTCTTATTGCCAATTCGCATTTTCCGAACTTCGTGTTCTTATTCTAATTCTTATTATGCGAATTGTCAATAGGAAAATTCGGTTTTTACGAATTTATTTTTTGCAGAGGAGGAATCACTATGACATTCGCAGAGAATATCAATCGTATCTGTGCTGAAAAAGGCACGAATCTGACCGCCATTGTCAAAGCTGTTAAGGGTTCAAGTTCTTTCGCAACAGCCATCAACACCAAAGGGTCATTACCGAAGGAATCCGAAATGCTGGAAATGGCAAAATTGCTTGAGTGTTCCGTCATGGACTTCTTCGCAGACGAGGAAGACTTACAAGAGACCAAACCAGCCAACGAAGACGAGGAAGACATTCTTCGTATCTACCGAGGACTGTCCCGGCGAGCGAAGCATGAGTTCATGTCTATGGCTTATGAATTTGAGAACCGTGAGGAGCTTGAGGGGGATAAGGGAACAACTGCGGCAGTGTGATAAGGTCATTCCCTTCGCTTTGGTATATAGAAAGAAGATATTGGAGGTGAGACTATCAAAGCGGTAATATATGCTCGTTACTCGAGCCACAACCAACGAGAAGAATCAATCGAGGGACAGCTTCGTGAATGTCACGAGTTTGCCCTCAAGAACGACTTCATTGTCGTAGACGAATATATCGACCGGGCTATCTCCGGCAAGACAGACAACCGACCGAGCTTCCAGCGGCTTATCAAGGACAGCGAGAAGGGGCATTTTGACGCTGTGATTATGTACACCCTTGACCGCTTCGCCCGGAACAGATACGACAGTGCCATCTATAAAGCAAAGCTCAAACGTAATGGTGTGAAGATTTTCTACGCCAAACAGCCAATGCCGGACACCCCGGAAGGAATCATTCTTGAATCAGTCCTCGAGGGATATGCGGAGTATTACAGCGAGAATCTTGCCCGGAGTATCAAGCGAGGTATGAAAGAGAACGCTCTCCACGGTATCGCTATGGGAAGTCCTGTGCTTGGATATAAGATAGGAAACGACCGTCAGTATGAGATTGACCCAGTGGGTGCAAAAGCCGTCAGAACCATCTTCACGATGTACGCAGAGGGTAAGTCCAAAACGCAGATTGTGAATTGGCTGAATGAGCATGGGTTTAAGACCTCCCGAGGAAATGCTTTCAATAAGAACAGCTTGTCCCGGATTCTGCGAAATGATAAATACATTGGAGTGTACCGATACGATGATGTAGTCTTGGAGGACGCAGTACCTCCTATCATCGACAAGACCTTGTTCGATAAGGTGCAAGCAACCTTCCGGCACAACTATACAGCCCGGGCAAAAGCCAAAGCCATAGAGGACTATCTACTCACTACAAAGGTCTTCTGCGGTCACTGTGGCGAGCCTATGGTGGGTGAGAGTGGCACTTCAAAGACCGGGAAGGTTCACCATTACTACAAGTGCGTAAATCGTAAGAGGAAGCATAACTGCGAGAAGAAAGTCGAGAAAAAAGAATGGCTCGAGCGGACTGTCGTTGAGTTCACGGTGCAACAGGTACTCACCGATGAAAACATAGAAAAAATATCCACTCGAGCTATGGAGCTGATTGAGAAGGAGCTTCAAGACACCTCCATTCTCATAGGTTTACAGGAACGATTGAAGGAGACCAATAAGAGAATCAAGAACCTCATGTCTGCAATAGAGCAAGGCATTATCACACCAACAACGAAGGAACGTCTTGAGGAGCTGGAAGAAGAACGCAGAGACCTCGAAGGGCAGATTGCCCGGGAGGAAATGAAAAAGCCCCTCTTGACGAAGGAGCGAATCATGTATTGGCTCGAATCGTTCAAGAGGGGTGATATAGAAGATGTTGAGTATCAGCGGCGTATCATCGACACGCTTGTCAACTCGGTTTATGTGTACGATGATGGGGACAAAGGACGCAAGCTCGTGTTGACTTTCAACATTTCGGGGAACAATACGCTCACTATCTCGAGTTCGGATATTGAGCGCACAGCTCCACTAAGACTGAACAAGTTGGACTCGATATGCAATCCTTGTTCAGTAGAACGAAATGATAACGGTGCTGTGTGTGAATATCATATACAGTGCCGTTATTTTTATGATATGGTGTGGATGTGTTTGTGAAAATGAATGATGCGAAAAGGCAATGCAGATTATGGAAGATAAAGATACGTCCACAAACAGGACTGCTTTATCCTCTTGCGTCTTGCTGCCAGATGTGCTATATTGAACATACAAAGAGGGAAACCGCAAGCGGCTACCCGATTGTAATTGTCAACTAATTTTTATAGTCGTCAACTATTTGCGGTAGTTGGCGGCTATTTCCGTTTTCCCTTGAATATCTCATAACAGAGACCAACAAGGGCAACTATGAATATACAAAACTGAATCAGATCAGAATATGTAATCATCTTATCGCCCTCCTTTCTTTCGTCTGGAGGGTGTTTTTATCCCTCCGAAAAAGAAGGGTAGCCGCCTGGCTTTGGTTTCCCTGTCTGTATATTATCATATTGGTAACAGGCAGGCAACCATATTTTCAGTACTAACATTTATTCGAAAAATGTATTGTCGAAACCTCCTCTTGACTTTTCTTTTTCTACAGTTATAAAATAATTAAGTCGAGCAGCAAAAAGGCGTAAGTCCAGATTACAGATACGTATTCGTATTCTGTCTCTGGATTTACGCCTTTATTTTTTATATAACAGGAGGTTATATTTATGCCAAAGAACAAATTACAGGGAACTGTCTTCGGTCTGATCTTCTGGAATATGTTTGCCGCAGCGCCGTTCAGCCACTGGCTGTTTCAGCGCATTTTCAGCAGATAACTATCCGAAGTTACGGATCTTGAAGTCTCTGCTTGCTTCTCTCTGCTGGTCCTTTTTAGCAATATCCTGACGCTTATCGTACAGCTTCTTACCTTTGGCAAGCCCAATCTCTACCTTCACCAGACTTCCCTTGAAATATACCTTCAGCGGCACAATTGCGATACCTTTTTCCTTGGTCTTACCAAGCAGCTTATTGATCTCATATTTATGCAGCAGAAGCTTTCTCGGTCTCAGCGGATCTTTGTTGAAAATATTGCCTTTCTCATACGGGCTGATATGCATACCGTAGATAAAGACTTCGCCGTTTTCAATTCTTACAAACGACTCCTTGATGCTGCATTTACCCATACGCAAGGACTTTACTTCTGTACCTGCCAGCGAAATGCCTGTCTCGTAAGTATCCAGAATAAAATAATCATGATATGCCTTTTTATTATTGGCAATCAGCTTGCCATTACTCTTCGCCATCTTCCATATCTCCTTCATCAGCCATCTCAAAATCTATGGTTCTTGTCAGACAGTCGGCATCGATCACACGCACATACACCGTCTCACCGAGCTTGTACGTCTTGCCTGTGTGCTCGCCAACCATCTCGTATCTATCCTCATAATAATCATAATGGTCATCGTACATATTTGCAACATGAACCAGTCCTTCAATTGTATTAGACAGCTCCACATAGATGCCCCAGTTGGTAATGCCCGAGATCACACCCTCAAATACTTCGCCAATATGTGCTTCCATATACTCAGCCTTCTTCAGGCGGATGGTCTCCCGCTCTGCCTCTTCTGCCCGGCGTTCTGTCTCACTTGCCTGTCTGGTTACTTCCGGCAGAATCGTCTGATAGTGCTCCATCTTTTTCTCGTTCATTCTACCACGCAGATCATCCTTGATAATGCGATGGATCTGCAGATCCGGATAACGGCGGATCGGGGATGTAAAATGCGTATAATAACGCGCCGCCAGTCCGAAATGTCCATCATTCTCCGGCGTATATCTTGCCTGTTTCATCGAGCGCAGTGCCAGTCTGCTGATCATCGTCTCCTGCGGCGTGCCCTGGATCTTCGCCAGCAGCTTCTGAATCTGCCCCGGACGCACTTCATCGGAAATATGCAGGGAATAACCAAAGTTATTGATCAGGATTGCAAGCTTCTTGATCTTATCTTCATCCGGTGTCTCATGTACCCGGTATACGAACGGAATCTCCCGCCAGTAGTACTCTTCTGCTACCGTTTCGTTGGCAAGCAGCATGAAATCTTCGATAATCTTCGTTGCCACATTGCGGTCATAAGAATGAATCTCCATCGGATGTCCTTCCTCGTCCAGCATGATCTTACTCTCCGGAAAGTCAAAGTCAATCGAACCCCGCTGATGTCTGCGGTTTCTAAGGATACCGGCAAGCTGCTCCATTTCCTCAAACATCGGCACCAGATCAATGTAACGCGTCGTCTCTTCCTCATCATGATCTTCCAGGATCTTCTTGACGCTGGTGTAAGACATACGTTCATTAACACGAATCACAGACTCACAGATCTCATGATCGATTACATCTCCTTTGGCATCTACTGTCATAATGCAGCTCATTGCCAGACGGTCCACGCCTGCATTTAGCGAACAGATACCATTCGACAGACGGTGTGGAAGCATCGGGATCACACGATCTGCCAGATAGACACTGGTTCCACGATGGAGTGCTTCTCTGTCCAATGCACTCCGCTCCTGCACATAATTCGCCACATCTGCGATATGTACGCCCAGAATCCAGTTCTTGCCATCTTCTGTCCGCGTAAGCGATACCGCATCATCCAGATCCTTCGCATCTTCGCCATCGATCGTGACCATCACCCACTCACGCAGATCCTTGCGACCCGCCATATCTGCATCACTGACCTCTTCCGGCACACGCTCTGCCTGATTCATCACTTTCTCCGGAAATTCCACCGGCAGATCATAGCTCTTTACGATCGACATGATGTCCACGCCCGGATCATTCACATGACCGAGAATCTCTACGATCTTACCTTCCGGCTTGGCATTATCTGAACCGTAAGACGTCAGTTCCACGACCACCTTATGACCGTCTACCGCGCCTTTTGCGCGTTCCTCCGGTACAAAGATATCCTGCAGAAATCTCTGGTTATCCGGGATCACAAATCCGTAATGCTTGCCCTTTGCCACCTGATAGAGACCTACGATCTTTGCCGTACCGCGCTCTGTGATCTTCACGATCTTGCCTTCCTTACGCTTTCCTTCCGGCGAAGCAGTTAACAGAATCTCCACCGTATCTCCGTGAAGTGCTCCATTGGTCTCCTTCTCCGGGATAAAGATATCATCTGTCTCCCCTTCTATCGTTACAAAGCCAAATCCTCGCGGATGTGCCTGATAGACACCGCGCAGCGTCCGTCCTACTCCCTTGAGATACTTTCCCTTCTGAGATACATGCACCTTGCCCTCTGCCTCCAGTGCATCCATGACCGCTTTCAGCTCACTGCGCTGCTCCTTCGGCACCTGCAGCAGAATAGCAAGCTCCTTCAGCTTCATCGGCACATACATATCATCACATATAAATTCATATATAATCTTTTTTCTCTTCTCAAATGTCTGGTCCATCTTCTCTCCTAACTTCTGCACATAAGAATAGGCACCCTTATTACAAGAGTGCCTTACATCCAAATTCATCTTCTTATGCAAATACCTTCAGATTCAATGCCAGCGCAAGCAGGATAAATAATACTGCGAGCACTCTGGTAACCTTCACTAAAGTACCTTCCATAGAACGTCCTTTGTTCTGTCCCCAGTAAGAATCAGCCATACCTCCGATAGTTCCGAGTCCTGCCGACTTACCTTCCTGTAATAATACAACTATTGTCAGTGCAATACAATCGATTGCAAGTAAAATCATTAATACGGTCTTCAAAATTTCCACGATTCACACCTCCTGCGGATTAAACATAATTATTTTAGCACAGGAGTGTCCATATAGCAAGGAAAATCTGCTGTCTTTCCCAACATTTCCTCAATCCTCATGAGGCGGTTATATTTCTCTACACGCTCTGATCTGCACGGTGCACCGGACTTGATAAGCCCCGTGTTAAATGCGACCGCAATATCCGCAATCATCGTATCCACAGTCTCTCCCGAACGATGGGATATGATTGCCTGCCAGCCTGCCCGGTGTGCCATTTCCACCGCATCAAATGCCTCGCTTAACGTTCCGATCTGATTGATCTTCACGAGGATCGCATTGGCTGCGCCAAGTTCTATCCCTTTCTTCAGACGTTCGGTATTCGTCACAAACAGATCATCTCCTACCAAATATACATTTTCGCCAAGATGCGCGGTCATCTTGACCCATCCTTCCCAATCTTCTTCGTCTAGCGGATCTTCGATCGAATATATCGGGAACTCCGCAAGCAGTTCCTCATAATACGCGATCATCTGATCTGTCGTGCGCAGAACCTTCTGTCCATGCATCCGGCTCTCGCCGTCAAACACATAAGCATTCAGCTTCTCATCATAGAGCTCAGACGCTGCCACATCCAGCGCAAACAACATATCCTTTCCCGGCTGATACCCTGCCATCTTGCAGGCATCCATTAACATGCTCAGTGCCTCTTTCGCATCCGGAAGATCCGGTGCAAAACCCCCTTCATCTCCTACCGCCGTGTTACAGCCGCGCTGCCCAAGCAGCGCTTTCAGGCTCTGGTAGATCTCCGCACACATCCTTACACCTTCCCGGAAATCCGGTGCACCCACAGGCAGGATCATAAATTCCTGAATGTCAATCGTGTTGTCCGCATGCCTGCCACCGTTCATAATATTCATCATCGGAACCGGCAATGTTCTCGCCTGTACACCGCCAAGATACGTGTACAATGGACGTTCGGATATTTTTGCTGCCGTTCTCGCCGCTGCCATCGACACCCCGAGAATTGCATTAGCGCCAAGTTTCCCTTTATTCCTGCTGCCGTCAAGTCTCTTCAGCACCTCATCCAGCCCTCTCTGGTCCAGTACATTCATCCCCACGATCTCCGGCGCGATCTGTGCATTCACATGGTCAGCCGCGTGCTCCACACCTTTTCCCATGTAACGTGCCTCTCCGTCACGCAGTTCGATTGCTTCATATTTCCCGGTGGACGCACCCGACGGTACACTTGCACACCCCACGGTTTTCTCTCCAGCCAGTATCTCCACCTCGATCGTAGGATTCCCTCGCGAATCAAGGATTTCTCTCGCATATACATCTCTGATCGGTACATATTTATCCATAAAAAATACCTCCTATTACAGGAGGTATTATTTCCAGATTCCGTTCGTTCTATCCCACAACCAGACCTTCTGCGCGAATCACATCGATCACCTGATCTACGTATTTCTCACACAGTTCATCCGTCGTTGCTTCTACCATGACACGGATCACAGGCTCTGTACCGCTCTCACGCACCAGAATACGTCCGTCATCACCCAGCGTCTCTGCCACTGCATTAACTGCTGCCTGCACTGCCGGATTCTCACGGGCAGTCTTCTTATCTGTAACACGCACATTTTTCAGAAGCTGCGGGTAAATGCGTACAGGCTCTGTAAGCTGGCCAAGGGTCATCTTCTTCTCCAGCATAACTTCCATAATCATCAGAGAAGTCAGGATACCGTCTCCGGTCGTCGCATGCTTGCTGAAAATAATGTGTCCGGACTGTTCACCGCCCAGAGAATAATTATTCTTTACCATGTTCTCGTATACGTATTTGTCACCAACAGCGGTCTTCTCATATTTCATGCCCACTTTATCGCAGGCTTTGTATAATCCGAGATTGGACATTACCGTTGTCACGATCGCATCACCATTCAGACGTCCTGTTTCTTTGAGATATTTACCACATACGTACAGAATCAGGTCACCGTCTACGACATTGCCGTTCTCATCCACTGCGATACAGCGATCCGCATCTCCATCGTAAGCAAATCCTACATCCAGTCCCTTTTCACGTACATACTCCTGCAGCACGTTGATATGAGTAGATCCACAGTTCGTATTGATATTCAGACCATCCGGTTCGTTATTGATCACATAAGTCTTAGCACCCAGCGCATCAAACACACTCTTTGCAATCATAAATGAACTTCCGTTTGCACAGTCAAGTCCTACCTTTTTACCTTCAAAAGATCTGGTTGCCAAAGAAATCAGATATCCGATATAACGGTTACGTCCTGCAGAGTAATCTGTGGTGCGTCCGATCCGATCCTTCTTCGCCAGTGGAAGCTCCGGTATCTCTCCGTCAATGTATGCTTCAATCTTCGCCTCAACATCGGCATCCATCTTATGTCCCTTGTGATTGATCAGCTTAATACCATTATCATAGAATGGATTGTGGCTGGCAGAGATCATAATACCGCAGTCAAAATCCTCGGTTCTTGTCACGTAAGACACACTCGGTGTAGTCGTAACATGCAGAAGGCATACATCCGCTCCGGAAGCTGTCAGACCTGCAACCAGCGAGTACTCAAACATATAGCTGCTTCGTCTGGTATCCTTACCGATCACGACTCTTGCGCGATGTTCCTGTCCGTAATACCATCCGATATAACGTCCCACTTTGAAGGCATGCTCCACTGTCAGCACTTCATTGGCTTCACCACGGAAGCCGTCTGTTCCAAAATACTTACCCATAATTCTTCTCCTTACTATCCTTATTAATGTATCTATACAGTTCCGTTTATACGGTAAACTTTTTCGAGAATGCCTCTGCAATCCTGCCGGAGGCTATATCAGCTGGGGGATTGACTCCCAGCTGATATAATATTGCAACAAAATCCAGTTATGATGCACTTATCTCTGGCTCCACGCAGATCTTGATAACAGGATCAATATCGGGAATATCTCCAGTCGACCTGCCAGCATATCTCCGATCAGTACTAATTTGGAGAAAATGCTGTATGCGCTAAAGTTACAGGTCGGTCCTACAGCATCCAGTCCCGGTCCTATATTGTTAAAACATGCAAGCACTGCCGAGAGATTCGTCTCCACCGAAAATCCGTCAATGGATATCATCAGGAAACTTAAGATCACAATGATCACATAGATAGCCATGTACGCATTGATGCTTGCCACAATCTTCTCGTCCACCATACGACCGTTGTTGCGCACTACCTGCACTTTCTGTGGATGCAGAACTTTACGGATATTACGATGTGCACTCTTCAGCAAGATCAGCGCGCGTCCGCATTTCAGACCTCCTCCGGTACTTCCTGCACACGCTCCGAGTACCATCAGCGACAATATGATCGCCTTGGAAAATCCGGGCCATTTATCAAAATCCGTCGTAGCAAATCCAGTGGTCGTAATAATACTGGACACCTGGAATGCCGCATGCCGTATAGTCTCACCCAGAGATCCGTAGAATCCTCGCAGGTTCCACACAATCAGCGCCGTACTTCCAAGCACAGCGCCAAGATATAACCGTAATTCTTCATCAAAGAACACTGCCTTGAACTGCCTGATCAAAAGCAGATAATAGCAGGAGAAATTCACTCCGAATAACAGCATGAATACAGTCGTTACATTCTGCAGATACGGACTATAACCTGCTATGCTGTCGTTCTTAATACCAAAACCACCGGTTCCGGCTGTACCGAACGCAGTACAAAATGCATCAAATGCCGGCATATGACCAGCCAACAGGAAAATAATATTAATGACCGTCAGCAAAATATAGATCAGATACAGGATCTTCGCTGTATCCTTCATCTTAGGAACCAGTTTACCAACGACCGGTCCCGGGCTTTCCGCACGAAGAATGTGCATCGTATAGCCTCTGCCCTTGCCTCCTGCCGGCACAATCGCAAGCAGGAACACCAGCACACCCATACCGCCCAGCCAGTGGCTGAAGCTTCTCCAGTACAACAGACATTGGGACATGTCTTCTACTGCCGGTAAAATGGATGATCCGGTTGTAGTAAATCCGGATACGATTTCAAATAATGCATCCACATAGTTCGGAATCTCGCGAGCGATAAAGAATGGAAGTCCACCAAATAATGACATACCGATCCATCCAAGTCCTACGCACGCCAAACCTTCTTTTGCGTAGAATCCACTTGCCGCATGCCTGCAGGTAAGCCTTAAAAACGCAACCACCACTGCAATGATCAGAATACTCCAAAGCAGTGCCTGCATGGCATTATCTTCTCCGCATACATAGCCGATGATCACCGCCGGAATCATAAACAAACCTTCCACAGTCAATATCTGGGCCAGAAAACGCCCAACCATCTTATAGTTCATAATGACGTCTCCTCACCTATTCAAATATATCATCCAACTGATATAGTACTTCGTCACGACCGGATACAACAACTACCGTATCGCCCACCTCAAAGCTGGACTCTCCATCCGGCACCTCTGTCCTCGCCTTATGAGAAATACCTGCGATCAGGATATTCTTTTTCGTCTCCATGTTCTTCAATGGCACTCCACAGTATCTGGTATCCTTCTCCACGAGAAATTCCAGTGCTTCTGCCTGACCATCCGCGATACCGTACACCGTAATCGCAGCACCTTCCTGATTATGCATTGCACGCACATAACGTACGATTGCATTGGTACACAGCTCCTTCGGACTCACAATACTTCCTATAGGAAGATTCTCGATAATCTTGGTGTGATCCAGATGTCCTACCTTCGTGATCACCTGCGGCACGCCACAGTTATTACCATATAAAGAAATGATGATATTCTGCTCATCCATGCCAGTCATCGTAATCAGCGCATCGCAATCCTGGATGCCTTCGCTCTCCAGCAGTGCCTGATTGCTGGCATCTCCATGGATAATGCTGGCTCCCGGCAAACGCTTCGCCAAATCCAGACATTTCTCATAATCCTGTTCAATGATCTGCACGATCATACCACTCTTCTTCAGTCTCTCAGCAAGATAATAGCTGACTTTACCACCGCCACAGATCATAACGCGACGTACCTTATGCGTAATAATGCCCAGATTCTTCAATAATATCGTCAGATTATCGGTCGGTGCCGTAACAAAGATACGGTCGCCTTCCTGCAATACGAAATTGCCATCCGGTGCAATTACCTTGCCTTTTCTCAATACAACGCATACCAGTACTTTGCATTTTGCTACGGAATCCAAATCATTCAATGCCAGATCCTTCAGCTTACTGTCCGAACCAATTCTCAGTTCTACAATCTCAAGCCTTCCCTTTGCGAAAGAATCTCTCTTCAGGAATCCCGGGTATTTCAGCAGATGCTCAATCTCAATCGCAGCCTGCTTCTCCGGATTCACTGACAATGACAGCGCAAATATCCCACGCATCCGATAAATCTGCTTGCTGTATTCCGGATTCCTGATACGTGCAATCGTATGAATATCAGGATTCATACCATGCGCTGTAAGACAGCACAACAAATTAACTTCATCCGCACTTGTCACCGCGATCAGAAGATCCGCATCCTTAACGCCTGCTTCTTCCAGTATTTCCATAGATGCGCAATTACCCCGAATCGCCATCACATCAAATCGCTCAATACTACTATCCAACACATTCTGCTTCGAATCAATCAGTGTAATATCATACCCGGCTGCTGTCAGTTCCCGGGTCAGTGATGCTCCAACTTTACCATCACCAGCAATCAATATCTTCATTTTATCCTCCATCGACACTCTCATGCCTGGCTCACAAGCCTACTATCCTATATTAAATCTATACTCCATTATAGCAATTCGTTCCAGAAAGGCAATCCTTTTTTTACCCCAGTATTACCTGAAGCACAACAGCGGCGGATATCAGAAAGACTCCACATCCAAAAAGAACTGCGCAGGCACCAAGCATTCCCCACAGCGCTCCTCTTTTCTCCCGTGGGAATACCTTCGTATATCCCGGCTGCCCCCTGTGAATCAGATAGTTACCTATATATAAGAGCAGTGGTGCTATCGTTGCAAAAATCATATAAATGCCAACAGATGCTAACGGCAGTCTGTCTGTTGCCACATCAACTGCCTGTGCGCCTGTTCCCTGCAGCCTCTCCAGCCACACGAGCGCATTTGTCAGTATTACTGAAAATGCATTATTGGTAAAATGTATCAGCATACAATAGAAGATGTTCTCCGTCTCAAACAGAACATATCCCATAACAAGTCCAAGTATCGCCGTTGGCACCATACGCCACACGCTGCCATGGCACGCACCAAAGAATAATCCTACGATAATAATCCCAGTCCATTTGCTCCGCGTCCCACGAAAACAGGTCAGTAATGCTCCGCGAAATGCAATCTCCTCGCAGATTGCCGGCGTCACTGCAACCACCAGCAGGTCGATCCACATCGGTGTCGCAGACATCAATTCATCTACACCATTACTCGCATTCAGCATCTGGTCCGGAAAAAAATACGCCATCGTAAGTGTCACCACGCTGGTCAGCAGCAAGATACCGCCCCACAGGATCAAAGAGCCAAATATACCAGACCATTTCAGCTTCCGAAATGGAAATGCCGTCTTCATTCTGCCCCGCATGATCAGAATCATTAATACACCGATCAATGCCAGCACAATCTCATGAAGTACCACTCCCGCCGTTCCAAATAAATATCCAAGTATGCCGCTCAGGATAAATATCTCAGCTACAATCAATACCGCCAATATCACAGCGGTCACATACGGTTTCTTCCGATGTTCTCTGCTCCACGCTGTCTGTCTCATCTCATTCATAAATCTGTCTACCTGCTCTTTCCAGTCTTTTCTTATGTGTGCTGTCAGAGTTCCAAGGTCTAAATCCACATGAACTTACCACAACCATATTATAACGTAATCTGACTCAGTATCTCCCCGATCGGTGCAGAAATGGTCAGTTCCGCACCCACTTCTCTCGCCGTCGCACTCTTATTGATCACTACCAGATGCTTGCCATGGAAATAATCAATAAATCCTGCTGCCGGATATACCACCAAAGATGTGCCTCCAATGATCAATGTATCCGCTTCACTGATCGCCCGAATACTCCGATCGATCACATTACTGTCCAGCCCTTCTTCATATAATACAACATCCGGCTTAATCATGCCGCCACACTCACATCTTGGCACGCCATCTGCATACTTCACATACTTCGCATCGTAGAATTTTCCACATTTCATACAGTAATTGCGATGGATGCTTCCATGAAGTTCCAACACATTCTTACTTCCGGCAAGCTGATGAAGCCCATCAATGTTCTGCGTGATCACCGCCGTAAGCTTTCCCTTCTGCTCCATCTCCGCAAGTTTTCTATGCGCCGGGTTCGGCTCTGCATCCAGAAACATCATCTTATTCTTATAAAATTCATAGAACCCCTCCGGATTCTGCATAAAGAAGCTATGACTTACAATCTGCTCCGGCGAATACTTATACTTCTGCTGATAAAGTCCGTCCGCACTCCGGAAATCCGGAATATTACTCTCCGTAGATACACCCGCGCCTCCGAAAAACACAATCCTGCTGCTGTCATCTATAATTTTCTGTAATTTTGCAACTTCCTCTGTGTACATATATCTGCACCTCCTATTTTATCTATTGTATTCCCAATACTGTCCTTTTTCAATATGAGACCAGGCTTTTCACAGTAAATGCAACAGGGTGACCTGTTTACCTTGAAAAACTACCTGTACAAGAAATTTTTTATTTTTTTCAAAAAACTCTTTACAATTCATATTGCCTGTGGTAATATAGCTTTTGTCAGCAAGCGGAGATGGCGGAATGGCAGACGCGCTAGATTCAGGTTCTAGTGGTGGCAACACTGTGAGGGTTCAAGTCCCTTTCTCCGCACTAGCTAATGAGCGAGAAACCTTGTAAATCAAGGCTTCTCGCTTTTTTATTACTCATTTGAGTTTGATTACCTTTGATTACCATTTTGTGTACATATAGATATAATCTTGAGTTTTCATTACAACTAAAAAGTCCCACAAGATTTTCTCCTGTGAGACTCATTTCATTCGTTTACTCCCAATATTGCTTCTACATCGTCAGCAGTAATCCTTCATATCCCAAAGCATAACAGACTCCAAAAGCAGCTTCCGCCGCCTGTTCATTGGAATCATGCTCCTCCCGCTCGTGCTTTGCCACTCTTATCACACGAAGTGTGGTATGACCTGTATACCGCTGTCGATATTCCTCATTTCTTTTACCTGCTCTGTTCCACAGTTTTTTCCCAAACCAGAGAAATAAAAGACCGAGAATCAATGGAATTGCTACTGTTACGAAAGAATACCCATATTCTCTATCCTTTTATATAATCAAATGCCACTCTCTTACTTCCGTCCCTGACGTATATAATTCCGCATTTTTTAAACCCATATCTGAGCACCGCATCCTGCATCGGCTGGTTATCTTCATGCGTATCAATTCTGAGATAATCAATCTTTTCACTGCAGTAATCAAAGCAGGTCTTTGCCAGGCCTTTCGCTTTACCGGATGATGCAATTCTGTGGATGGTTCCGTAGATCTTACTGCTGTGCCATTCGCCATCTTCGATCACCTGATAAGTCGGATCTTCACCGATGATGAACGCGAATGTTCCTACGATCTCATCATTTTCCACAAACACATAAGAATTACCGTTGTCGATATCTTCTGTGATAATTTCTACCGATGGGTATCCGTCATTCCACTGTGTCAGATTGCCTTTGCTGCGCATAAATGCTTTTGCATTTTCATACAAATCCATAATTACTGGGACATCTTCTTTTCTGGTCTTTCTGATATTCATCCTATCTTCGCTGTTCTCCTTTATTTGATTTCCATTCTTTTACATATTCCAAGAACGCTTCTGTCGCCGGATCCAATTCGCTGTCTTTCAGATATGCCACGCCCAATGTCCGTTTGTAATGCTCCGTAAATGGGCGGATGCAGATGTCAAATGGCGGATTGGACAGCAATAATTTCGGTAATACACTGATTCCCATCCCATCGGATACCATTTTCTGGACAGCCACGTCATCATCTAACTGGTAAAGCACAGTCGGATGAATGTCATTCTGCTCAAAGATCCCACCCGCTTCAAAGTCAAAACCATCTTCTGAATAAATATAATTCTCGTCCTTAATATCAGTCAGATTCACCTTCAGTTTGTCTGCCAGCGGATGATTTCTCGCCGTCAGGAGCATCAGTTCATCCGTATCCATCGGATAAAATTCCAGATTATCCGGAAGCAGATAATTGGACACAAAGATACAATCCACCTCATTCTGATCCAGCTTATCATGAAGCTGCGAAGAACTTCCCATTGATATTTTAAAATGAATATTTGGATATTTTTTTGAAAAATTCTTTACCATAGAAGGTAACCAGTTATATGCAATACTCTTGATCGTTCCGATATGTATATAACCATTTTTCAGACTGGTCAGATTCGATGCGATATCCGCAATACGGTTCTCTGCATCGCAGATTGTTCGCAATTCCCGGATAATTTCTTCTGTATTTGAGATTGGCAGCATGCCATTTTTCGTTCTTTTAAACAGCGGAAGACCAAGTTCTTTCTCAAAGCTCTTAATTGCCTGACTGATCGCTGACTGCGTATAATTATATTTTTCTGCTGTAACCGATATGCTGTGTGTATGATACACGCTTAGAATCATTTCGTACTTTGTCATTTTTTTGCTCCCTGTTTGTAACACTCTTTTTTATTATATAATTGCAGCAGCCAGTACGCAAGACGCATCCACCGCGCATACATTAGAAATGTTAAACGACCCATTCAATATTTTTTATATCATAACCATTTTTCTTCAATTCCTCCACTCTTTAGATATATTAAATGACCCATTTAATTTTCTTAAATTGTTTAACAAAAGACAAAGTTATAAAATTAAAAATGCTGGCGGATTTCCAAGGTTATCGGGGTGGACATCTGCCAGGTAACTGTTTATCACAATATTTTGGTATATTTATCTGGAGGGTTAAAATGAATGCAGTAATTTTACTAAGAATTGTTTTGATCGCATTTACAATCTGCTCTGCTTTGTTTCTGATTGTCGATCTGATCAAGCACAAAGACGAGATCCATTTCAAAAAGGGTATTACACTTGCCCTGATCGGTTTATTCACCAACATGCTGGATACCTGGGGTATCGGATGTTTTGCAACACAGTCTGCATGTTTCAAATTCACCAAATCAACGAATGATGAGATTATTCCGGGTACATTAAATGTCGGCAACACGATTCCCGTTGCATTAGAGGGCATCCTCTTTATGACTTTCGTAGACATTGATCCGTTGACTCTTTATCTCATGCTGGCCGCAGCTGCTATCGGCGCACTCGTTGGTTCCGGCATCGTCTGCAAATGGGATCTGAAAACCGTTCGTTATGCTCTGTCTGTCGGTCTGGTAATTCTGGCTGTTGCACTTGTATGCAAGAACGCCGGCGTCGGTCCATTCGGTGCTGTCGGCACTGCAACCGGACTTAGCGGTATCAAATTAGTCGTAGGAGTGGTCATTAACTTCTTCCTTGGCGCATTGATGATGATCGGTGTTGGTCTGTATGCTCCATGCATGGCACTTGTTGGTGCACTTGGCATGAACATCGGAGTTGCATTCCCGATCATGATGGGTTCCTGTGCATTCCTGATGAACGCATCCTGCTTTAAATTCATCAAAGAAGGAAAATACGACCGTACCGCAACGATTATGCTGTCCATTTTCGGATGTATCGGTGTAGTCATTGCATATAAGGTTGCATGCTTCCTGTCACTGTCCACATTGACTTATATCGTATGTGTGGTTATGATCATCACTTCCGCAACATTCTTCCGCGATGCGCGGAAAATGTCTATGCCTTCTGAATCAGAGCGGGCACAGAAAGAGTTGCAGAAGTCCGGAGCAATGACAGACTAATCAGTTAATATAAAAATCGCAAAAGGATTCATATAATAAATGGGAGGTAACCGGATTACATATCCGACACCTCCCATTTTTTATACTTTTCTTTATACTTTAAGCTGACTGTATTCGCTCTAGAATGAGAATGTCATTGCTCTCAGAACTTGCTTTTCCTCTTCGTCCAGCCGGTTCTCCTGCTTCAGAGCCTCTACCATATCTACATCCTTGATCTCACCAAAATAACGCACGACTACACGATTCGTCTTACCTTCTGCCAGAGCCTTTACTGCCACATATCCCATACGGGTAGCTGTCACACGATCTCGTGCTGTCGGTGAACCGCCTCGCTGAATATGTCCGAGTACGGTCACTCTAGGATCCAGTCCCAACTCTGCACGGATCAGATCTGCAACCTGATGTCCGGCAGTACCATTACCAACCACTTCATTATCCAGCGTTCCGTCTGCTTTACGCTTAGCTCCCTCTGCTACGATTACCATAAAATGGGTACGTCCTGCAAGTCTTGCATTACGGATCTTCTCCGCAACATCTTCCTCAAAATCCCAAGGTTCTTCCGGAATCAGAACGGCGGTTGCACCTGTCGCAATACCAACATACAGTGCCAGATTACCTGCTCTGTGTCCCATGACCTCGATAACCGAGCATCTCTCATGAGACTGCATCGTATCACGGATCTTATCGATTGCTTCTACTGCCGTATTCGCTGCTGTGTCGTATCCTATACTATAGTGGCTGCATCCGATATCATTATCAATTGTACCCGGTATGCCAACTACAGAGATTGGATATTCCGTAGAAAGTGCCAAAGCTCCGGCAAATGTACCATCACCACCGATTGCCACAATTCCATCCAGTCCGAACAGCTTACAGTTATCGTATGCTTTCTTACGTCCATCCTTAGTACGGAATTCATCACTGCGGGCTGTGTACAGCATTGTACCACCCTCGTTGATAATATGCGACACATCCACCGCTGTCATACGGTACATGTCTCCATTGATCAAACCATGCCATCCGCGACGGATACCTACTACTTCAATTCCCATGTAGAGTGCTGTACGCACTACGGCACGTACAGCCGCATTCATACCTGGTGCGTCGCCACCGGAAGTCAGTACTCCGATCCGCTTAACCGCACATTTCTTTTGCTCTTCCATCCTAACACCTCATTTCGATATTTGCATATCGTTCCTTCTTCAATGCATACTCACATTGTAACAATCTGAATTTAAAATGTCTATGAAAATATTGTCAAAATAATGTTAATAATTCAAACACGAAAAAAGCGCTTCCCCATACAGAAGCGCTTTTCTCACTATAAACATTTTAAGAAGGAATTAGAAATTGTCTTATTTCTTTTTTTCGGAGGCTGGTGGATGCACATTCCAAGGCAGTCTGCGCATGCCTCTGCAAATGCCTCTGAATAACTTGGGTGAGCATGAATGATAGATTCAGCTACTTCATTCACTGTAATCTCCATCTGCATCAGTGCGACTGCCTCTGCAATCATCTCAGATGCTACGCCGCCTACCATATGTACGCCAAGGATCTGACCATATTTGTTGTCAGCGATTACCTTGATAAATCCTGTTGTCTCTCCAGATGCAACACTTCTTCCGTTAGCAGCCATATTGAACTTGCCAATACGAACTCCTTCTGGATGAGCCTCTTTTGCTTTTTCTTCTGTAAGACCTACAGAAGCAGCTTCCGGTGACAGGTACAGGCAGCTTGGTACATAGCTCAGGTCACATTTTACTGCGGTTCCCTTTACTGCATTTTCAGCTGCTACTTCACCCATCTTGAATGCTGAGTGAGCAAGCATGATACGTCCGTTGATATCACCACAAGCGTAGATATTATCAACAGATGTCTTCATCGTATCATCTACTACGATCTTGCCTCTCTCTGTCTTGATCTGATCAGCAAGCTTACCAAGACATCCAAGGTCTGCTGCACGTCCGATTGACAGAAGGACTTTATCTACTTCAAATTCTCCGTTATCTGTTACGATTACCGGATGTCCGCCATTGTCTTTGATCTCTAATACTTTACGTCCGCAATTAACGCTTGCGCCGCCTTTCTTCAGAGTCTTGTCAACTTCTGCAGAAATGTCTTTGTCAAGCATAGATACTACGCGGTCCATAGCCTCTACGATGGTAACTTTGCTTCCGAATGCACTGAATGCAGATGCCATTTCACATCCGATTACACCACCACCGATGATACCAAGTCTTTCCGGAACTTCTGTCATAGCCAGGATCTCATCACTGGTCATAACATCTTTGTGATCCACACCCGGAATCGGGATACGGATTGCTTTAGATCCACCGCAAAGGATGATCTTGTCAGCTTTGTATGTCTTGCCGTCACATGCAACTGTTGTTGCATCTTCCAGAGAAGCTTCTCCGGATACCAGCTTCACGCCATTTCCCTTTAACAGGCTTCCAACACCGCCTGTCAGCTGTTTTACAACTTTGTCCTTATATGCTACAACCTTTGGCATGTCTACGCTGTGCTCAGCATTAACTACAATGCCTCTTGATGCAGCTGCTTCGATATGATGAATGTACTCAGCAGTCTTCAGATATGTCTTAGTCGGGATGCATCCTCTGTTCAGACATGTTCCACCTACGGTATCTTTCTCGAAGATGATAACCTTTCCGCCAAGCTGTGCAGCACGGATTGCTGCTACGTATCCGGCAGGGCCTCCACCGATTACAGCTACATCATATTCATTTTCTTTCTTCTCTGCTACAGATGCTGCTGCCTCAGCTTTTGGTTCCTCAGCTGCAGGTGCATCTCCTTTTGCTGCCTGCTCCGGTACCTTTTCTCCGGCTTCTCCGACATATCCCATAACTGTGTTAACCGGGACTACATCTCCACCCTGATAAAACTGAGCAAGAAGAACTCCTGCTGCAGGAGACTCAATCTCCATGGAAGTCTTATCTGTCTCGATTTCCATGAACATTTCGCCTTTTTCTACTTTATCTCCAACATTCTTCAGCCACTTAACGATAGTACCTTCTTCCATGTCCATATCGTTCTTTGGCATAGTTAATTCTGTTGCCATATTATCCTCCTAGATTAAATCAAGATTGTGACCGGATTTTCAATCAGCTCTTTCAGGTATGACTCGAATTCGCAGACTTCTGTTCCGTTCAGGATTCTGTGGTCAAATGTTACGCAGATCATCATCTTCTTACGTACAACTACCTGTCCGTCTACCAGTGCAAGCTCATCCTCTGTTCCACATACACCAACGATAGAAGCCTCTGGCTGATTAATGATTGGTGTAAAGCTGTGTGTTCCGTACATACCAATGTTAGAAATGGTAATACGTCCGTCACCCATTTCGCTTGATTTTAATTTACCGTCTCTTGCTTTCTTAGCAAGTTCTTTTGCATCCTTAGATACCTGAAGCAGTGTCTTCTTATCAACGTCTTTGATTACCGGTACAACCAGTCCGTCTGTGATACCAACTGCCATTCCCACATTAACCTGATTGTGGACGACATACTCGTTGCCTTCCAACGTCATGCGGAATCTCTCGAACTTAGCTGTAGCTTTGCCGACAGCTTTAATGATCAGGTCATTTACAGATACCTTCTCAGCCTTCTCTTTACCCTCGTTGATCTTAGCACGAAGAGCAAGCAGCTCTGTAACATCAACCTTGATGTTCTGTGTTACGCTAGGAATCTCAGTATGACTTGAGTTCATGTTCTTCATGATAGCCTTACGCATAGAAGAAAGTTTTCTACGCTCAAGTACTTCTGCGATCTCTTTCATTGCGCCTGCAACATTTTCTTCCTCTGCTGCTGTCTGAGCCTGAGCAAATGCTGCCTTGATATCATCACTGAGGATCTTTCCTCTGTATCCGGATCCCTGAATAGTTGAAAGATCTACGCCGAGATCTGCTGCCATTGCCTTAGCAAGCGGTGTTGCAACCGGTGAAGCTTCAATTGCTGTAAATACATCAATTGCACGGATCTCGCCGTGACGACCTGTCGGAACTACTTCTTTCAGATCGATTCCATTATCTTTTGCAAGCTTCTTAGCATATGGAGTTGCAGGAATTCCACTTGCATCAGACAGAACCTTTGCAGGTGCTTTTTCTGCAGCAGGTGCTTCCTTTTTCTCTTCCTTCGGAGCTTCCTCAGCAGCAGCCTTTGCGCCCTGCTCCGGAACAGCTTCTCCGGCTTCTCCGACATATCCCATAACTGTATTAACCGGCACTACATCTCCGCCCTGATAGAACTGAGCAAGGAGAACTCCTGTTGCCGGAGATTCGATCTCCATGGAAGTCTTGTCTGTCTCGATTTCCATGAACATCTCACCTTTTTCTACTTTATCGCCAACATTTTTAAGCCATTTAACGATAGTACCTTCTTCCATGTCCATATCGTTCTTTGGCATCGTCAATTCTGTTGCCATTATGCTTCCTCCTTACTATCTTCCTATAAAACGTCTCTTACTGCAGCTTCGATCTTAGCTGGTGTAGGGAATGTTTCAGCCTCAAGTGTCGGGTTAAATGGCACTGGGCAGTACAAAGCACCAACACGTTTGATTGGAGCGTCAAGATAGTAGAAAGCTTCGCTGTCTGTGATCTGTGCAGCAACTTCACCGCCGAAGCCACCGAACTGAACAGATTCGTGAACGATTACAGCTTTGTGTGTCTTTTTAACTGATTCAATAATTGTATTTGTATCAAGTGGTGAAAGAGTACGAAGGTCAACAACCTCAACATTGATTCCTTCTTCTGCTAACTTCTCAGCCACGTCAAGACTCATCTGCACCATTCTTCCGTATGTAAAGATACTTACGTCTGTACCTTCTCTCTTTACATCAGCAACGCCAAATGGGATTGTATAATCCTCATCCGGAACCATACCTTTAACATTGTACAGTTTCTTCTGCTCAAGGAAGATGACTGGGTTGTTGTCACGGATTGCCTGCTTTAACAGACCCTTTGCATCATATGGTGTAGATGGAACCACAACCTTCAGTCCAGGTACATGCAGATACATCTGCTCCAGAGACTGTGAATGCTGAGCAGCTGCTCCAGTACCACCACCAGCTGCTGTACGGATAACCATAGGTACACTTACCTTACCTGCGAACATGAAGTGCATCTTTGCAGCCTGGTTGATGATCTGGTCATAACATACTGTCATGAAGTCAGAGAACATCAGCTCAACGATCGGACGCATACCTGTAATCGCTGCACCAACACCTGCTCCTACGAAAGCCTGCTCAGAAATAGGAGTCTCACGAACTCTCTCCGGTCCAAACTCTCCAATCATTCCTTTGGAAACACCAAATGCTCCATCGTAAACACCAATATCTTCACCCATTAAAAATACTTTTTCATCGCGACGCATTTCCTCAACCATAGCTTCACGAACCGCGTCTCTATAAGAAATCTTTCTCATTTCACTCATCTTTCTTTTCCTCCTAAACTACTCTGCGTATACGTCTGCTTCCAAATCTGCAACAACCGGCTGTGGCTGAGCCTTAGCGTACTCGATTGCATCTTCGATCTTCTTATCAACAGTTGCCTGCATAGCGTCAACTTCCTCATTTGTAAAGATCTTATTCTCTACAAGGAATTCGCGGAAACGGATGATCGGGCTGTGATCTTCCCAATATTTGATCTCTTCTTTTGAACGATATTTATTATTATCTGATTTAGAATGTCCAGATGTTCTGTATGTATTCTCAACTACGAGAACCGGTCCATGCTCGTTCATTACATACTCACGGGCTTCCTTAACTGTCTCATATACTTCAAGAACATTGTTACCGTCACACTCAAATGCCTTAAATCCAAATGCATCTGCTCTCTTTCCGAAGTCTACTGTCTTAGTAGCTTTTGCTTTTGCTGTAGACATTCCATATCCATTATCTGTCAGGATAAACAGTACAGGCAGTTCCCACACAGATGCCAGGTTCATAGACTCAAGAATTGCTCCTTCGTTAGAAGCACCATCTCCGAAAAATGCAGCACATACACGATTCGGAATATTCTGCATCTTAATACTGAGTCCTGCACCACATGCGATAGGTCCGTTACCACCAACGATACCATTGGCTCCAAGGATACCATTGTCGAAATCGCAAATGTGCATTGATCCACCTTTACCATGGTTTGTACCTGTTGCACGTCCAAGGATCTCTGCCATCATGTCATTTACATTAACACCTTTTCCAAGCGCCTGTCCATGTCCACGGTGTGTAGCCAGCATATAATCATCTTTTGTAAGTGCTGCTGAAGTACCAACACCTGTTGCTTCCTCTCCAATGCTCAGGTGCATAGTTCCGTGTACAAGTCCCTGTCCAAACAACCAGAATGCTCTCTCTTCAAAAGTATGTACAAGCATCATTCTTTCCATCAACTCTTGAAGAAATTCTTTGTTTTCCAATAAGCTCTTGTCTTTAACATTAAATCCTTCCATAGTTATCTCCTTCCAAATATCCATGTTTACATTTGTATACTTGCTTTTCTATTGCAAAGCCTTTCTGTCCATAATATAGCACTATGACATGCCAGTGTCAACCGATTTAGTTTATTTTTGTAATTTTATATATTTCCAGCTTTACAATTGTTAACTTTTACTTGTCAAATCACTATTTTCGTTCTATAATATATTAAACTTACAATTGTAAAGAGAAGAAGGTGATTACATTGTCCATTTCTCAGGAGCACAGATATTATCTGAAGCTGAAAGCTTTATACTATTTATATGAAGAAGGTTACACGCAGACAGAGATTGCCAAGCAGCTCAACATCTCCCGCGTAACCTTAAGCCGTCTGCTGGAAGAGGCCAAAGCCGAAGGTATGATCAAATTCGAGATCGTAGACGTACGCGGTGCCATGAAGACGCTTCAATTAGAGGAAAAGCTCCGCCAGCGTTTCGGACTGCAGGATATCAAACTGGTAGACTGCTCCGGAGCTGATACCGATACACTTACCAGAAAGATTGGTTCCGAAGCGGCTTCTTATTTTGAACAGCTTGTCCATAATAATATGAAAATAGGTCTGACCTGGGGACGTACACTGAACAGCATGATTGAGAATCTGCCGCCGAATAAGAATATCCGGGACATCCACGTGTATACACTGGTAGGCGGTTCGTCCCAGAGCGTGGATTTCCAGCCGAACATTCTGGCACAACATCTGATCGATAAATACAATGGACACGCCACCATTCTGACAGCACCATTTATGTGTCAGAGTAAAGAACTCTGTTCTGCCATCAAAGAAGAACCAACGATTGCTTCTATATTAAAAGCCTCACACAATCTGGATGTTACTCTGGTAGGTATCGGTGAGGCACCTGTCCGGGATGCAGATCACCTGTCAGATTATCCATTTGACACCGCTACGATCAACGAACTGGTGGACGCTGAGGCGGCCGGGGATATCTGTGGTAACTTCTTTACCACCACCGGCGAACTATGCAACACAACATTGAAGAACAGAATCATATCCATCGATATCCGGGATCTACCGGAACATAAGCGCGTCATCGGCGTCGGCGGCGGTGAGAAAAAAGTCCGCTCTATCCTGGGTGCACTGAACGGACACTATCTGCATGCACTGATCACCGATGTACAGACAGCCGAGAAAGTGCTGGAACTGGCGGATGATAACACCTTGTAAATGAACAGCCCTAATCCTTAATCGCAGTCATTAAACGCAAAGAGTGTAAAAGCCAATAACGGCTTTCACACTCTTTTTCGTTTCGCACTATATTATATTCAGTATAAGGAGTTTTTAAGACTGTGATGCTTTTAAGGATCTGTAATATGTTACACCATCAATTGCTACTGCAATCAGCACAATCGCGTATTTTACGAAATCCTGCCAGTATGACGGAACCATCATCAGTGTAAGTGCATCCTGGATGATAACGATAAACAAAAGTCCTAAGATTGAACCGATAACAGAACCACGTCCACCATTCATACTTGCACCACCGATAACAGCTGCTGAAAGCGCTACCATTTCTTCTCCCGATCCGGCATTTACTGCTACTCCGGAATAACGGATCATATAAATGATTCCTGCCACACCCGCAAGTGCTGCACACGCAACACATGCAATAATTTTCATTTTGTCAACCTTAATACCAGAATAAAGAGCTGACTGTTCGTTACTGCCTGTATAGAATACTTTTCTCATACCAGCTGAATTACGAACATACAATTCAGCTATGATTGCAATTACTATGAAGCAAACGGGAGCCATCGGGAATACGCCACCAATTGTTCCCTGCCCAAGAAATGCAAATCCCTTGTTCTCTGCAAACACACGTACCAGAGATACCGGAGAACCACCTGTCAAAATGTATACAAGACCTCTGGCAATTCCCATAAAACATAAGGTAACAATGAAGTGTGTCAGATGAAGCTTCGTTACAAGTAATCCAATGATCAAACCGATCAATGCTGTCACTGCGATACCAGCCAGTGAACAGAGCCATGGATGATTACCATTTCTCATCAAAAGCGCTGCTACTGTCATAGACAGACACAATGTCGATCCTACAGAAAGATCGATACCTCCGGAAATCAGACTGATTGTCATACCAATTACAACGATACCATCTACCGCCATACTTGAGATAACTACCTTCTGGTTACTCCATGTCATAAAACTTGGAGTAATAAATGATAAAACAATATACATGGCCACGACGATTAATGCGAGCATAGCCTCTCGTCTCTCCATAAGTTTTGCGAAGAAACTCTTTCCCTTTCTTGTACTTACATTATTAGCTGCCATTATTGTGCCTCCTTATTATCGTATTTGTATGCTCCAGAAATGTAGTATACAACCGTATCTGAATCGAATTGACGTTCTCCTGTAACTTCCGGCACCTGATCACCGTCGATATCAATCATGATCAAACGATCGCAAAGTCCCAACAATTCATTCATTTCTGATGAAATCAAAATAACTCCAATACCTTCATCTGCCAGCTTTCTGATATACTTTCCAATTTCAGACTTCGCTCCGATATCAACACCTCGTGTAGGCTCATCAAGAAGAATAACCTTCGGAACTTTTGCAAGCAGTTTTCCAAGCAATACCTTCTGCTGGTTTCCACCAGAAAGTCTTCCGACCACCTGTTTAGGACCTTCTGCCTTGGTATTCAGTTCAGTAATCTTATCCCTGGCAAGTTCCATTTCTTTTTTCTTGCTGAGTATAATTCCATTGGTAATCAAATCCAGATATGTAGAACTGGTATTCTCAGCAATTGAATAATCAAGGAACAATCCGCTTTTTTTACGATCTTCTGAAAGCAATACCAGACCTTTGTTATAAATTTTTGAAGTACCTAATTTATCAATATTTTCACCAAGAAGTTCAACCGTTCCTGATGAACGTTTTCTCAAATTAACTATCGACTGCAGAATTTCTGTTCTTCCGGCGCCTACCAGACCCGCAAAGCCAAGAACTTCTCCTTTGTATAATGAAAAGTTAATATCTCTGAAACGGTTCTTTGCATCCGTAAGATTTTCAACTTTAAGCATTACGTTCGAATCACTATAATCAATATGTTCTGCTTTTGGTGGATAAATATCGCTGATCTCACGACCAACCATGTCCCGGATCAGCTCATCTAAAGGTGCATCCAATGACGGTCTTGTAGAGATAATCTCCCCATCACGCAAGACTGTTACCCGGTCGCTCTGTTCAAACACTTCTTCCATACGGTGACTGATAAAAATAATTCCCATACCTTCCTTTTTCAGTTGTCCCACAATCTCAAAAAGTGCTTCTGCTTCACTCTCTGAAAGTGCCGCTGTTGGCTCATCAAGAAGAAGAATCCTACATTTATATGCCAATGCTTTGGCAATCTCAACAACCTGCTGCTGAGATATCGGAAGCGATGAAACCAATGCCCTTGGATCGATCGTATCACCTGCCATCGGTCTCAAGATCTCCGCTGCTTCCTTTACCATTTTCTTAAAATTAACTTTTAATGTGTGACTGTCGCTAATACTTGTCATCATGATATTTTCTGCTACAGTTACATCCTGACACAGTTCAATTTCCTGATGCACAAATCCAATTCCAAGATTTTTGGCATCGAGAATAGATGTGATTTTTTTCTCTTCACCATCAATCAGAATCGTTCCCCCGCTTGGCTCAAAAACTCCACCGATGATATTCAGCATCGTAGACTTTCCCGCACCATTCTCTCCCAAAAGTGCATGTACTTCCCCAGGTCTCAGTTCGAAGTTAACATCTCTCAGAACCTGATTCTGCCCAAAACTTTTGGATATATGTTTCAGTTCAAGTAATGCCATAATCTCACCCTTTCTTCATACTGTTAAGTAACAAAACGGCGGCTCCGGGAGCCGGAGCCACCGCCAAAATCAACACTTACTTTGCTTCGTAAGGCTCAATGAGCTGATCTGCACCTGATAATCCAATGTTCTTCGCATATGAATCAAGGTAGAAGCAATCTGCATTGTCTTTCGTTACGATTGAAAGTGAGTTATCCATGTATGGTGTCTGCCACAGGTTTTCACCAGCTGCTTCACGACCATTCATAGGATGTAAAATCTCATTGTGTGCTGCGAAGTAGCAGTTAAGCATAGACATATATCCCTGCAGATACTGGTCTGGTGCAATTGCAAAGAAGAACTGGTCTGCCTTCAGAAGGTCAAGAACCTCTTCTGATGTATCACAGCATGCACACAGAAGTGCCTGTTCTGATCCGCCGCCGATCTCAAGACCTGCCTGAGCTGCACCTACTGCTGAAGAAGCTTCTGGTGTAAATACGGCTTTGAGGTTAGCATCTTTCTGGTATGTAGTCATAACTGCTGAATAAGTAGCGTCTGCATCCTGTCCAGAATTCTCTTCGTAAATTGTGATGTCCGGATAATTTTCTTCCATGTAAGCGATGAAAGCGTTGTCACGATTCTCATGGTTTGTCTGTCCAGGATTTCTCATAACGAGTACGGAGCCTTCTCCTCCGAGTGCTTCACCGATTTCCTGAGCTGCTCTGTTACCTTCTTTTGTATTGTCAGATGTTACATACGCTGTTCTTTCTGAGTCCGGTGCATCAGCTGCGAATGTTACGATCTGAACATCATCTGCGATTGCACTGTTGATTGGATCAACAAATGCTTCTGCTGTTGTCGGATGAACCAGAATACCAGTTGGATCAAGAGCCATAATCTGACTGAATACATCTGCCTGTGCTGAAGCATCCCACTCAGGTGTTCCCATGTAGTATGCACTTACATCAAGAGCCTTAGCTGCATCTTTCATGCCCTGCATTACAGGATACCAGTACTCTACACCAGAGATTGGTACACACATATAATACTTTTCGCCTGATCCATCACCAAATCCACAGCCTTCTGGCTCTTCCAAAGGCTCAAGGATTTCTTCACTGTCTTTGTAGCCAAGCTTTTCTGCATATGCATCAAGATAGAAATCATCTGCATTGTCAGCTGTTACGATTGAAAGACCATTGTCCATAAACGGACTCTGCCATAAGTTCTCACCAGCGTCTGCACGACCATTCATTGGTTCAAGAACTTCATTATGAGCTGCAAAGAACAGATCCAGCATTCCCATGTATCCCTGCAGATACTGATCAGGAGCGATTGCTGAGAAGAACTGTCCTGCTTTCAGAAGGTCAAGAATCTCTTCTGAAGTATCACAACATGCACATACAAGAGCCTGATCGCCGTTACCGATCTCAAGACCTGCCTGAGCTGCACCTACTGCTGAAGAAGCTTCCGGTGTAAATACGGCTTTGAGGTTAGCATCTTTCTGATATGTTGTCATGACTGCTGTGTAAGTAGCGTCTGCATTCTGTCCGGAATTCTCTTCATAAATCTTAATATCCGGGTAATTTTCGTTAATGTAAGAAATGAAAGCATCGTCACGTGTCTCGTGATTTGTCTGTCCTGGATTTCTCATAACAAGGATAGATCCCTTACCACCGATTTCTTCTGCTACTTCCTTTGCAGCGGTAGAACCTTCTTTGTTATTATCAGACGTTACATAAGCTGTTCTGTTAGAATCTGGTGAATCAGCTGCAAATGTTACAACCTGAACATCATCTGCGATTGCACTGTTGATTGGATCAACAAATGCATCTCCGTCTGTCGGGTGCAGCAGGATTCCGGTTGGATCAAGTGCCATGATCTGATTAAATACATCTGCCTGTGCTGAAGAATCCCACTCAGGTGTTCCCATATAGTAAGCCTGTACGCCAAGTGCGTTAGCCGCTTCCTTCATTCCCTGGAATACCGGATACCAATACTCTACACCAGAAATCGGTACGCACATATAGTACTTCTCACTTGAATCACCTTTCAGCTCCGATGCTGATGATTTGCTGGATTTTGAACTATCAGAGCTTCCTGAATCTGAAGCTTTGTTGCCACATCCAGCCAGCAACGATCCCGCCATCGCTAACACCAGTAACGATGCGATTATTTTTCTTTTCATACAATAACCTCCTTTTTTCTCTTCTCCCTTTTGTTACTTTTGTTGTCAAAAGCACTTTTCACCACGCACGTTATTGTGAAAATCGATCAACTTTAGTTTGGATTCTATTCTTTTTTGTGCATTTCGTCAATGAGTTCGAATCATTTGGATTCGTTTGGATTAATAATACCGATTGCGTGTCAAAACAGGTCATTTTTTTCTACACTTTTGCAATATATTTGAAAATTGACTTGCCTTATTTTCACATGCTAGAATTTATTTGCACGTGAATAATGAAGTCGACCAATAATGAACCAGATGTATTATATTCAAAAAATTAACGAAATTGTTTCGTTCAAAGGAGAAATTATGATACAGCATAAATTTGGTCTCTATGAAAAAGCACTGCCAAGAGATCTTGCACTTTCTGAAAAACTTCGTATCGCGAAGGATCTTGGATTCGATTATTTCGAACTCAGCACAGATGAAAGCGAAGAATTTCAGGCACGCGTTACCTCAGATAAATCTGAGATCATTGAGATCCGAAAGGCAATCGAAGCTTACGACATGCCGATCATGACCATGTGTCTGAGTGGTACACGTAACTGCCCGATCGGAAGTGAGAACCCTGAACTTGCAACAAAGGGTATGAAACTTACCAGGGATGCCATTCATTTTTCTGCCGAAATTGGTCTTCGCATCATTCAGCCTATGGCATACGACGAGTATTACAATACTCGCAACGAAAAAACATATGCGCTTTTCCTTGAAAATTTGGCGAAGCTCACACAGGAAGCTGCTTCCTACGGTGTCATGTTAGCGTTGGAAAATGTGGATATCGATACAATGGATTCTCTGGAGAAGGGTCTGCAGATCATCGAACATGTAGATTCCCCTTGGCTACAGATATTCCCGGATATTGCCAATCTTTATTCAACAGGCAAGGGGAATACTTGGTCATGTGACCAGTATCGTCTTGCAAAGAAGCACCTTGTAGCTACCCATGTGAAGGATACCGTTGTCGGCAAAGTAAGGGATATTCCTTTTGGCAATGGTAATGTTGATTTTATCAAATTTTTCAAAACACTTCGCGAGATTAATTTCAGCGGTCCAATGACACTTGAAATGTGGGCACAGAATTATGAAGATCCTTATAAGGCAGCGAAAGACGCCTTAAGCTTCATCAAAGACAAATATGAAAGGAGCAGCCAGTAATGTACGAACAAGAAAAACAGGAAATGATCGAAACTGCGCTGGAAATGAAACGCAATAATCTGATCGCACTCGCAGGAGGTAATGTCAGCCTCCGTATGCCGAACGGTGATATTATCATTACACCATCCGGTATGTCTTATGAAATAATGACACCTGACGATATGATCGTCTTTGACAAAGATAAAAACATTATAGAGGGAACTCGTAAACAATCGGTTGACACTCCGGCACTTTTTTACATTTTTGATAATATGCCGGAAGTCAATGCAATCCTGCATACTCATCAGCCATATGCAACAGCAGTCGGACTTGTATCAGACGAATTGCCGGCATGCCTGACCACCCTTGCCAACGCTACTCGTGGTGCAGTTACCGTAGCACCTTACTCTCCACCGGGAAATCTTTCCATGGGACAGTTGACCGTTGACTATATCGGTGACAAGCTTGCAGTCATTCTGAAACATCACGGCGTTATCACAGTTGGAAAGGATCTGCATGAAGCATTGTATGCTGCTGTATATCTTGAAACATCTTCCATCACTTATCTTTCTGCTGCTGGCGTTTGTGAGCCAGCACTTCTCACAGAAGAACAGAATGCTGAGTGTGTAGCTGTTTGGGCTAATGTTGGACAGTAATTTCAATATTTGCTTATTCTTTATTAATGAAATGCCGGACGACTTGTTCGGCATTGTTGTTTAGTTCATTTTTGTTTCATAATCGTTCATAAAATGAATTATTTTATATCATTTTCAATCTTTTTTGTTTATTTTGAATAACTTTTGATATTTAAATGA
The DNA here is from genome assembly GCF_025567415.1 of Dorea ammoniilytica. Classification (NCBI taxonomy): domain Bacteria; kingdom Bacillati; phylum Bacillota; class Clostridia; order Lachnospirales; family Lachnospiraceae; genus Dorea; species Dorea ammoniilytica. The sequence goes on along the minus strand of NZ_JAOQJV010000002.1, from coordinate 89,815 downwards.
CTTTTTTTCGTGATTATGATAGTCTTGAGATAAATTATATGTCATTTATATCACATCAAACTAAGAGAGGAGAATTTATATGACATATTTAATGGGTATTGATATCGGCGGAACAATGGTTAAAGCTGCAATATACGATATGGACGGTAACGAAATTGCCGTTCATGGTGAAAAATTGCACATTTCCTATCCGCATAGCGGTCAAAACGAACGTGACATGTACGAAGTGAAGGATATGTCTTTAAAAGCAATCAAAGATGTGATTGAAAAAGCCGGCATTCAAGACGGAAAAGAAATCTTATCGATCGGTATAACCGGACAGGGCAACGGTGCCTATATGGTCGATAAGGATGGGGCTCCTACATGGCCTGGTATCCTCAGTAGCGATGCCCGCTCTAAGGGTTACATCAAGAAATGGCTCACCGATGGCACATTTGATTCTGTATTTCCACAGATTCGGAACAAACTCTGGACAGGACAGACAAGCCCGATTGTTGCCTGGTTTAAGGACCACGAACCAGAAGTCCTCAACAAAACAGCTCACGTCGGAAGCGTCAAAGATTATATTCGTTACATATTAACTGGTAATTTTGTATGTGAAATCACAGAAGCATCTAGCTGGAATGTTGTTGACATGGCAACCGGCCAGTACGCGGACAATCTGTTTGAAGCATTTGGAATTGCTGAATACAAACACATCTTTCCACCAATCATCGAAAGCTGTGATACCGGCGGCACAATCACTGCCGATGTAGCCAGACTCACAGGACTTGCGGAAGGAACTCCTGTAGTTGGTGGATTATTCGACATCAGCGCATCGATTCTTTCTGCTGGTATTGTCGAAGAAAACCAGCTGGGTATAATTGTCGGTTCCTGGGGCATTAATAGTATTCTAAAGAAGAATGTTGTTGATGACAAGGACATTTTCATGCAGTACTATTACGGTCTTCCAGGATATATTTCCTACATGGAAGGAAGTTCCACTTCCGCTTCCACACAAGAATGGTTTATCGATACTTTTATGGAACGCTCCAAAGATGTATATGCAACTTACGGAAAAATGGTTGATTCCACACTGTATAAAAACTCAGTATTTTTCCTTCCGTTCATCTACGATTCCAATGTAAACATCGATGCCAAAGCTGCATTTATCGGTCTTCAGAATGACCACACCATTGCAGATATGATGCGCGCATTGTTTGAGGGCGTTGTATTTTGCCACAAAATGCACATCAGTCGTCTTCTTCCATACTGCGACAATCCATCTGTAGTGCGAATGGCAGGCGGAGCTACCCGTTCTGAAGTCTGGATGCAGATGTTTGCTGATATTCTTGGCATCCGTGTTGAAATTTCACAAGCCGAAGAGCTCGGAGCAATGGGTGTCGCCCTCTGTGCCGGAGTTAATGCAGGTGTATTTGACTCTCTGCAGGATGCCGCCAAAAAATGGGTAAAAATTAAAAAAATATACGAGCCAGATATTGAAAAGCACGCTTATTACGAAAAGAAATACGCTGCATACTGCGCTATCATTGATGCAATGGATCCGGTATGGAGTCAGATTGAAGGCTTAAAAGAATAGGAACTATTATGCAAGAAAAGAGATTGAATGAAATTCAAAACTACTTAAAAAATCATGAAATCTGCACTTATGAAGAACTACGGGAGTATTGTGACGTTTCGCTGAGCACTATCAAACGAGATATCGACTTTTTAGATGCCGAAGGACGTTTGCTCCGCATCCGCGGCGGTGCCAGAAGGCTGCCAAGTGATCCATCTTCGCTGGCACAGGAACAGCAGCCAATTGAAATGCTCAAATATGAACCTAATTTGGATCGAATTGCAAAAAAAGCCTGCGAATTAGTGACCAATAATGATATTGTTTTCCTGGGATCCGGTGTTACTGTCGCACATATGGTACGTCATTTGAGCGGTTTTAAATACTTAACCGTAATCACCAACAGCATATATGTCATGCAAGAAGCATTTCATTACAATATTGATGTTATGATGATTGGCGGTATGCTGAATCGTGGCACCATGTCCTACAGCGGAATTCAGTCTATCAACCAGCTCAAAGGTCTGAACGCTAATATTGCTTTTATGAGCTGCAATGGCATTGCTATCTCACATGGTATTACCAATTCCAGCGAGGTGGAGGGCGATGTCAAAAAAGTTGCCATTCAGATCAGCGGAAATTCCGTACTTCTCGTAGACCATAATAAGTTTGACAAGATTTCACTTCACACCATTGCTGAAATGAAGGATATCTCGACCGTGATTACTAACAAAACACCTGACTTCCGTTATATAAAGGAAGCCAATGACGGACACACCGAATTAATCGTAGTAGATGAAGAAGTTTAATCACCTTCAACCAGTGATTTCACTTAAATCCATCAGGATGTTATCCATATCTATCAACCAAAAGAACTGTTGCTTTACAAAACAACCTGTAAAGCAGCAGTTTCTTTTTGTATTCTATTCAATTTTAAAACATTTTGCTTTCTCCCTAATTTCCCAGATATCAATAATTTAATCTAACAATACTAGTTACTCTTCATATCCAAAAATAAATGTTTGATATACTCTAGCATTTCGAACTCAAATATCACAAAACGCCAAATTCTTTTAGCAATTTTTTCAAATACTTCTCATCCGTCATTGCTTTAATAGCTTCTTCTGAACGTCCCACCCGTTGCAACGCTTTCCCCAACGCTAAAATCTGCTCTTCGGCCTGTTGTTTTCCCTTTTGCATTCCTATTTCTTCGCCTTGGATTCGCGCACTCTTCATCTGACTGTTATAGTCTCTGATATTCTTCTGTCTTGTCTCGTATTCTAATCGTTTCTGCCTATCCAGGCTCAGTCGTTCCAATTCTTCATATGCACATTGAATATACTCATTCCGTTCACTCATAGCCTTTAATTCCTCCCTGTTGTTTCCACCAAGGCAAGATGTTTTTATGTAGAATTAAAGATTTTATTTTTTACATTTATTTTAAATATTACTATTTTTCGGTAATATAATAATCAAGCATGATTTTTACCCTAACATCTTATATATAAATACCGCCGTATCTATGGTTAGTTTTCCACAAATACGGCGGTTTCTCATCCATTCTTCACAAGCAACAGACCTCTTGCCGCTACTTATCTTTACAGCTCTACCTTCCGGATCCATCCTTCGATATCCCGGAACATTTTTTCTTCCTGCTCATCTTCACTGTGCAATCTTCCGATCTGATCTGCCATAAGCTGGTTATTATATTTCTGATCCTTTAACTGCTTCGGAATCTGACCTATCACATCCGGCTTCAGGGAATCTGAATATACAGCTACATCTACCACCATGCCGCTGTCTACCTGGAACTGCATGTCTATCTGTCCCCAGTCGAATCGTTCGGATACTTCATACTGGAATTCAAATTCTCTTCCGTAGATCCACTCCCATGAAGAATATTTGTCATATAATGTATCTACTTCTTTCTGGTCAAGATCTGTCTCTTTGATTTCTTTGCTTTCGTATCCGTATACTTCTTCAAAGGTTTCACGAAGTGCTTTCTTAAGCGCATCAATTGTCAGCTCCGGATTATACTCTAACAGATTGGTCACTCTGGAACGTACCGATGCAATTCCCTTGGATTCCAGCTTTTTCTTCGATACATTTAAATATTTGTTCAGCTCATCCAATTTGACATTTACCATCAGTGTACCGTGATGATACCGGCGTCCTCTGTGCTCGTGAAATGCATTGCCGGAGAACTTCTTGCCATCCACCAGAATATCATTTCTTCCGGATGCCTCTGCATGAATGCCAAGCTTCTGTACCGCTTTCAGGATTACGTCTAACTGTTTTTTCAGATCGTAATTCTCTTTGCTTACCAGAAATGTAAAGTTCAGATTACCCAGATCGTGAAATACTGCGCCACCCCCAGATAACCGCCTTGCGATCACTGCACCATCTTCTTCAATCCGGCTGATCTGACACTCTTTCCATGCATTCTGGTTTCGTCCGATTACAATTGTATGCTGGTTCTGCCAGAGGTAAAGAATCGCCTCATCCTCTCCACAATGGGAAAACAGATACTCTTCCATTGCCAGATTCTTATATGGATTCACTCCTGTACTTTCTATATAAGTAAGTTTATTAATCATGCTTGTTCTCTCCTATGCTGCCTTTTACTTGTCTACTTTCGGAAGTCCTGCAAATCCTACTGCCAGATCTTCATCAGTCGGGATATAGTCCAACATCTCACCGTCATTGTATTTACCATATGCTACCATATCAAAGTATCCTGTTCCGGTCAGACCAAATACGATAGTCTTCTCTTCTCCGGTCTCTTTGCACTTCAATGCTTCATCAATTGCCACCTTAATCGCATGACTGCTTTCCGGTGCAGGAAGGATACCTTCGACTCTTGCAAATCTCTCTGCCGCTTCGAATACGCTTGTCTGTTCTACTGATACAGCTTCCAAAAGTTTATCATCATAAAGCTGTGATACGATAGAACTCATGCCATGATAGCGAAGTCCGCCAGCGTGATTCGGTGACGGGATAAATCCGCTGCCAAGCGTATACATTTTCGCCAGCGGGCATACCATTCCGGTATCACAAAAATCGTATGCGTATTTACCACGGGTAAGACTTGGACAGCTTGCCGGCTCTACTGCGATAATGCGGTAATCTGCCTCACCTCGCAGCTTCTCACCTACAAATGGCGAGATCAGTCCGCCAAGGTTAGATCCACCACCGGCACAGCCAATGATCATATCCGGTTTGATGCCGTATTTGTCTAATGCTGCTTTTGTCTCCAGACCGATCACTGTCTGATGGAGAAGTACCTGCGACAATACAGATCCCAACACGTAACGGTATCCTTCATGCGTAGTAGCATCTTCTACAGCTTCTGAAATCGCGCAGCCAAGACTTCCTGTTGTGCCTGGATGTGCTTCCAGAATCTTACGTCCTACAGCCGTTGTCTCAGATGGAGACGGTGTAACCTGCGCACCGTAAGTACGCATAACTTCACGTCGGAACGGCTTCTGTTCGTAAGAACATTTTACCATATAGACACGACAGTCCAAATCAAAATAAGAACAAGCCATGGAAAGCGCGGTTCCCCACTGTCCGGCTCCTGTCTCGGTAGTTACACCTTTCAATCCTTGCTTCTTTGCATAATATGCCTGCGCGATCGCAGAATTCAGCTTGTGACTTCCTGATGTGTTATTTCCCTCAAATTTGTAATAAATCTTCGCCGGCGTATCCAGCGCTTTTTCCAGACAATACGCACGAACCAATGGTGACGGACGGTACATCTTATAGAAATCCCGAATCTCCTGCGGAATATCGAAATACGGTGTCGTATCATCCAACTCCTGCTGTACCAGCTCTTTACAGAACACATGCTCCAGTTCTTCCGGCTTCATCGGCTCCAAGGTAGCTGGATTTAACAGTGGTGCCGGTTTATTCTTCATATCTGCACGCACATTGTACCACTGTGTTGGCATCTCACGCTCTTCCAGATAAATTTTGTAAGGGATCTTCTTATTTTCTGCCATCTTGTCTTCCTCCAATTCGTATTGATGTTATCTGGGTTCAAAACCCTGTTATTATTTTCTCCGGGTAATAAAACCCAGAATTTTATCACTGAATCCATAATAGATTGTGTCATAATCTGCACATTGAAGCTCTTTATTACGAAGCGTCTTTCTGCTCACTTTCAGCACTCCCTCTGCGAGTGTCTCCATATCGCCTCCCTGCTTTAATATAGAAGGAAATATATAATACACCATAAAAAGACTGAGTTCTGATCGCGTCCTTCCATCCAGCTTACCACGTCTGTTACCACATTTTTTCTCTGCCGCATGCATCAGACGGATACCAACCGCCTCTGCCGCCGCTTCATGATTCTCTGTTTCCTTCATATAAGCACTCATTTCCTCAAAATAGTATCCGTATTCTGCCTGAAATGTTTCAAACTTTTCCTGATATGTCGTCCGTTTTAATCCCGTAATCATCTCTGTAATATTATCAAATATCTGTTCAATTCCCTGAAGCATCTGTCGTCCTCCTGTCATTTTACTGCAAACACATACTTGTCCAGTCTGTCAAATGCTTCCTGCACTCTGCTCATTGGAAGTGCCAAATTCATCCGGATCGCACATGGACCATGAAACGGTCTTCCATCCTGCCATGCCACGCCCACATCCCAGCCGGCTTTCATCACTTCATCCAGTGTCTGCCCATTCGTCTCACACCATTCACTCAAATCCAGAAACAGCATATAAGTTCCTTCCGGTCGGTTCACTCTCACACCTGGATAATTCTGCCAGATATGTTCACACGCATACTCCGTATTCTCTGTGAGTACCTTCCTAAGTTCCTCCACCCACTCTGCTCCTTCCGGCTGATAAGCTCCGATCAAAGCATGCATAGACAATACGTTCATCTCATTATACTGCGACTTGCTGGCTTTGTTCTGTACCAGATCCCGCAAAAATGGATTATAAATAATATGATAACTTCCGATCAGTCCTGCAAGATTGAACGTCTTGCTCGGCGCATAAAATGCGATCGTTCGATTTTTTGCATCCTCGCTCACAGATTGTGTCGGCGTATGCTTATGACCATTCAATGTCAGATCAGACCAAATCTCATCGGATATTACAATACACTGATTCTTCCGATATACTTCCATCGCTTTTTCAATCTCTTCTCGCTCCCACACGCGTCCACATGGATTGTGCGGACTGCAAAAGACCGCCACATGAATATGGTATCTGCGAAGCTTATCATCCATATCTTCATAATCCATCCGCATTACTCCATTTTCATCCTGCTTCAGCGGACTATGTATGATATGAAAACCATTCTCGGTAATACATCTGGTAAATCCCATATATGTCGGGCTGTGCAGCAGAATGCTGTCTCCCGGTGATGCAAATGCTGAGATCGCTGAGATCACACCACCAAGCACTCCATTTTCATAGCCGATATCCCGTACCTGCAGATCCTTCACACCGTTGCGTGTTCTCTGCCAGTCAATAATTGCCCGGTAATATTCTTTTGTCGGGCGATAATATCCAAACATCGGATGCTTTGCCCGTTCTATGATTGCTTCCTGAATCGTCGGTACAGTCGGAAAATTCATATCCGCTACCCACATCGGGATTACATCAAATCCTTCTTTCGGCCAATCAGGTGAAAAATGGTCTCCTCCTCCCAGTCCATCTAATGCCAGCGAATCCTTTCCATGCCGGTCGATCACTGTTGTAAAATCATATTTCAAAGCCTTTCCTCCTGCAATCTGTCTTTCACAAAACTCTACATTTACACATTTATGCTAACATTATACCAGTTTCCCCTGTTTACGCAAGCATATCACCGTAAGAGAATATATTTTTCTGACAATTCGCACAGCACTTCCACAAACATTTGCCAAAATCATCATTTCTGAAGATTTCCTTATGTCTTCATGAAAATTCTGTGACATCTATTGTGTCTCGTGCATACACATTTTAAAATAGATTGGAATAAGGGGGATTTATATAATGGCAAAGATAAAAGACAGACGTAAAAATCTAAAAAACGATACGCAGGATTTTTTTGATGATGATTTTGAAGTAATCTATGAAGACGACCTGGATGATCTTCTGAAAAACAGTTTTATAGAAGACGATGACGAGCCGGATGATTATTACTATGACGACGAATTTGATGACGACTATGACATCGATGATGATTACGATATTGATGATGATGACTACGACAACAGACGTAACAATTCCAAGTCGTCCAAACGAAAGGATTCTAAAAAGTCCAAGAAAAAGCACAGCCTTCCAAATGTCGTATCACCGGCTGCCAAAGCAGCCAAGACCGGTACTCGACTAATCTTTAAGATACTGAATATGATATTAAAAGCAGCTACCTTGATCCTGATTGCAGGGATCATCTGTCTACTGGCATCTACTTTTGGTAAAAATTGCAGTACATATGGTAATCCTCTGTTGATTACGGAAGAGAAGAATTATATATTAATGGCATATCTCGGCACCGCCGGAGTTCTCATTTTTTACGAAATCATTACCTTTTTCTGGGTACTGATGGGACGCGGCAAGCAAGGGCATAATGGGCAGAACCAAGATACCGGACGGGGATTATTCTCATTTCTCTTCATTGGTGTTACTTCTTTCCTGTCCTATATTCTATACAGCATGATCCCGGTATCTCCGGAAGCACTGGAAGGATTACAGGGCGGCCTGATGGTGTATGGAAGTCTCTGCCAGAAGCTGCTTCCGATCTGCATCGCAGGAGCGATCAGTTGCCTGATAAGAAGATTTGTAATACGATAGCACATAAAAAACGCAGTATGGAAAATCACTTCTCATACTGCGTTTTCTAGTGCGGATAACAGGACTTGAACCTGCACGTCGGTGACACCAGATCCTAAGTCTGGCGCGTCTGCCAATTCCGCCATATCCGCGTATACAATATAACTATTCAACGCTCTGTACTCTTATTCAACAGAGCTAATAATAGAAAAATAAGCACACACCTGTTATAGTGTGCGCTTTCTTTTAAGTGAGCGTGCGGGGATTCGAACCCCGGACAACTTGATTAAAAGTCAAGTGCTCTACCACCTGAGCTACACGCCCCTATTAAATAACTGGGCTAGTTGGATTCGAACCAACGAATGCAGGAGTCAAAGTCCTGTGCCTTACCGCTTGGCGATAGCCCATTAAAAGAAAAAAGGGTGGGTAGTGGGACTCGAACCCACGATCTTCGGAACCACAATCCGACGCGTTAACCAACTGCACTATACCCACCATATTCTATCAAGTCCATCTACCAGCTCATTACGCCAAGGCTCTGGGACTGACCCGTTCATCAAGTATGACCGTTTTGAACGCGTCAACGAGCCTGGGGGGATTCGAACCCTCGACCTACGGCTTAGAAGGCCGTTGCTCTATCCAGCTGAGCTACAGACTCACATTCTTAACCCTTTACGGATTAAGAAAGCGGGTGATGGGAATCGAACCCACGTATCCAGCTTGGAAGGCTGGTGTTCTACCATTGAACTACACCCGCATAAGTATCGGGGTGACAGGATTCGAACCTGCGACCTCCTGGTCCCAAACCAGGCGCTCTAGCCAAGCTGAGCCACACCCCGATGTTTTCTTTATGTTGCGTCATCTCCGTGACACAATATGTATTATAGGGCATGTTTTTCTAAATGTCAACAACTTTTTTAAGTTTTTTTATTTTTTCTTTTTCGGCGGAGTTTTTCAAGGTAAACGCAGGCATCCTGCCCACATTCACCCTGTTCATATTACTGTTCTTACAAATACTTTATCTCAAAGGATGCCTTTCCCTCTTTGTCCAATGTCATTACCATGTAGCTCGGCTGTCTGCCGCTCTGTCTTGGATAGGTCATACTACCCGGATTCAACGCGATAAGGTCTTCCTCTTCCTCCAGATGCGGACGATGCGTATGGCCAAACATTACGATATCTGCACCGAGTATCCGTGCTTCTTCCTTAATCTCTTCTGTATCGAAGCTTACACCATATCGATGCCCATGTGTGATCCATACGTGATAGCTGCCGATTTCAAATTCTTCCTCTTCCGGCAGATTACAGAGAAAATCATTATTCCCTGCAATCATATGTACCGGACATCCTGCCATCTGAATCACATCTGCCATCTGATGCTCGATGTCCCCCAGATGAATCAACATATCAACTGGCTCTTCCTCTTCCAGTGCCGTCTGCAGATTACCCAGATATCTGTGGGTATCACTAACAATCAATATTTTCATATATACTGTCTGTCCCTTCTATCACTCAACCTACTTAACCGCATTACGTGCTTCAATGACCGCACGCATTTTCCGAAGTCCTTCACCACGATGGCTGAGTTCATTTTTCTTTTCCGGCGCAAGTTCTGCACTGGTACATCCATATTCCGGTAAATAAAAGATGGGATCATAACCAAATCCGTTCTCTCCTGCAATCTCGTGTCCGATAATGCCTTCCATCGTACCGCGCACCGCTTCTGTACTTCCATCCGGAAATGCAGCTGCAATGGCACATACAAAGCGCGCTGTACGTTTCGCATCTTCTACGCCGTCCAATCGGTCCAGAAGTGCCTGATTTTTAATATCGTAAGAAGTATCTTCTCCCATATAACGTGCAGAATAGATACCCGGCTCTTTATTCAGATAATCAATCTCCAATCCGGAATCATCCGCCATCACAATAGCATCTGCATATTCTGGCATCTGACTGGCAATCTTCGCGATCTCCGTTGCCTTGATCATCGCATTTTCCTCAAAAGTACTTCCATCTTCTACCACATCAGCCTGAATCCCTGCCTCTTTCTGTGACAGAATCTCCATGCCAAGATCCGCAAGAATCATACGTATTTCGACCATTTTATGCGCATTTCCTGTTGCAAATATTATCTTTCCCATAACTTTCTTTAACCATTCTTTCTATAATTATTATCTATTTTTCTTTCCGCTTCGGTGGCTTTGGCCCCAGGAACTGGTAATAATAAGTCTTCAACATACCATTATAGATCTTACGGTTCTTATCCGCTTTTCGTCCAAAATACCGTTCCGCATCATCGTAGCTTGTAATCATATACGCAGACCAGGAATCAAGTCTTTTGAAGCTTTCTCCAAACGCACGATACAGATCCGGCAGATCCTTCTTATCTTCCAGACGTTCTCCGTACGGCGGGTTCGTAATAATAAACCCATATTTCTTCGGATGATTCAGATCCTTTACATCCCTCTCCTGGAAATGGATCAGATGATCCACTCCAGCCTCTCTCGCATTTCTTCTGGCAATCTTGATCACAGAAGAATCCACATCGTATCCCTGAATGTCCACTTCTACATCATCACAGATCATATCATTAGCCTCATCGATCACATCATACCAGTTCTTTTTAGTAATCAGATTATCCCATTTTTCAGACAAAAATGACCGATTCATACCCGGAGCAATATTAGCCGCCATCATAGCCGCTTCAATCGGAAATGTACCGCTTCCACAAAACGGATCTACCAGAATACGATCTTTTCTCCACGGTGTCAGCATGATCAGCGCTGCTGCCAGCGTTTCTGTAATCGGCGCTTTACCAGACACCTCGCGATATCCTCGCTTATGTAGCGAAATACCTGTGGTATCGATTCCTACCGTTACGATATCCTTCATTAAAAATACGCGGATCGGATAAGACGCACCGTTCTCCGGGAACCACTCTACACAGTAACGTTCCTGCATTCTGCGCACCATGGCTTTCTTCATAATGGACTGAATATCTGATGTGCTGAACAGCTTACTCTTAACTGAAGCCGCTTTTGCCACCCAGAATTTGCCATTCTGTGGAATATAATCTTCCCACGGAAGTTCTTTTGTTTTATCAAATAACTCTTCAAATGTTACCGCCCGAAAGCTCCCCACCTTCAACAGAATACGCTCTGCTGTGCGCAGGAAAATATTGGCACGACAGATTGCATCCGCATCACCATAAAATGTCACTCTTCCATCTTCCACTTCTGAGATCTCATAACCCAGATCCAGAATTTCTCTCTTTAATACCGCTTCCAACCCAAAATGGCAGGGAGCGATCAATTCCATTTTCTTCATATATTTCCTCATTTATGTATCACTATCTGGTTACTGTTATTACCTATTCATATTACTTGTAGCAGAGCATACTTGTCAAGAAAGCTGGCCGCTTATTTTCCCGCTTATTCCATATCCAATTTCCTCTCACAGCGTAAGAACCGGTGTGTTTCACACACCGGTTCCTTTCACATCTTACTATCTGTCGCTGTAATTCATACCATTTCTGTCTGACGAATTGCAATCGGACGCATTTCTGTTGGATGCATTTCTGTTGGATGCATTTTTGTTGGATGCATTCTTATTGGATGCGTTTCTGTTGGACGCATTGCGGTTTGATGCATTACGATCAGATGCATTTCTGTTTGATGCATTCTGATTTGAAGAATTCTGGTTATTTGCCATGACTTTTTCCTCCTAATCCTTAATGATTACAAGGCTTATTGTTGCCGTTTTTCGGCAGACTATACATCCATATCCGGAATATTACTTATTTTAAAAAAATCTTAATTTTTTCTTGCATTTTGCGACGCGCTATATTATACTAAATCATGTAGAAAGCAAGCCTTTCTACAACCCCTTATTAATTATTTATACTCCCCTCAAAAGACCGATGGCTCCCCCATCGGTCTTTTACTTTTCTATTCTTTTTTCGCCTATTCTTTCAGCCTTCTGATAAAATTCACTAGCAGAATCACTACCAAAACCGGTATCACGATTGGCATTACCAACGAGATGATTCCTCCGATCACCGCTACAACAATCAATACAATTCCAATAATCCCAAGTATCAGAAGCAGCTTCTGCCACCAGCTTCCAATCGTATAGCCATGAACATTATAAGAACTCTCCTGACGTTCTGACGATCTTCCGGCACTTCGATAGCTGCCACCGTAATCTTCTGTCACATTCTTCTGAGCGGACATATCAATCACAGACTGTGCAATCACCCATGGATCTCCCAGCTCGTCCAGTACCTCTTCTTCACTGCGACCTTTACGTATCTCGTCATCAATATAATTACTGTAATAATTTACATTATCACGCACCGCCGACGCATCCAGATCGTTCTCCAGTGCTTCCTGCAATTTTATCATGAATTCATTTTTCGTCATCATCGGACTCTCCTTTTACTCATCCACTATCACGGCTTTAAAAACTATGTTTATAATCATAACAAAAACCTTGCACTTAGAATACCATACCTGTCCATGGATTCCAAGCGCAAGGCTCTTAAGAAATTGTAATGTTTTTCTAAATTTTATACTTCAAACATCAGATCACCGTATGATGGCATTGGCCATGCTTCCTTATCCACGATCATCTCCAGCTTATCAACCGGTGCACGAAGTGCTTCCATAGCCGGGAATACTGTGAACTTGAAGAATTTAGCCTGTTCTTCGCCTTCTTCTTTGGTTGCTGCTTCATCTGTCACCTTGATCAGTGCTGCAAGTGCTTCTTTTGCTTCTTTAAGAAGTACACTTACTTCTGTCAGTGTCTCTACCTGTACGCTTGCATCTACACCTGCTGCTTTAACAGCAACAACCGTGTCTGCCAACGTCTTGGTGTACTTAATGATTGCCGGAATGATCTGCTTGCTTGCCATATCAATCATTGTCTTTGCTTCGATATTGATTACCTTCGCATAGTTCTCATACTTGATTTCTACACGAGATCTGAGCTCAGCCTCCGTAAATACATGGAACTGTTCAAATACCTTGATCGTCTTCTCTGCTTCCAGTGCCGGGATTGCTTCAACCATAGACTTGATATTCGGAAGTCCGCGCTTCTCAGCTTCTTCTACCCAGTTATCAGAATATCCATCACCATTGAAAATAATTTTCTTATGTTCAGTTGCATACTTCGTAATCAGTTCACTCAGTGCTTTATCAAAATCATCTGCCTTCTCCAGTACGTCACATGCCTCTGAAAATGCTTCTGCAACGATCGTGTTCAGCACGATATTCGGTGATGCAATAGAATCTCTTGATCCTACCATACGGAATTCGAATTTATTACCGGTAAATGCAAACGGTGATGTACGGTTACGGTCTGTAGCATCCTTAACAAGGTCAGGAAGTGTATCTACTCCTGTTTCCAGAACGCCGCCCTTTAAACTATGTGTTGCTGAGCCAGTCTCAATGATCTGCTCCAGCACATCTTCAAGTTGTTCGCCAAGGAATACGGAAATAATTGCCGGTGGTGCTTCATTAGCTCCCAGTCTGTGATCATTACCCGGATCAGCTGCAGATTCACGAAGCAGTGCTGCGTGATCATCTACTGCTTTCAGAACACATGTAAGTACAAGCAGGAACTGCAGGTTCTCGTGAGGTGTCTTACCTGGATCCAACAGGTTCTTACCATCATCTGTAGTGATAGACCAGTTGTTGTGCTTGCCGGAGCCATTCACTCCTGCGAACGGTTTCTCATGAAGCAGACACTTCATACCGTGCTGGCACGCAACTCTCTTCAATGTCTGCATTACCAGATGGTTGTGGTCAACTGCCACATTACACTCTGCATAAATCGGCGCAAGCTCGTGCTGTGCAGGCGCTACTTCGTTGTGCTGTGTCTTAGCTGTTACGCCAACTCTCCAGAGTTCTTCATTGACATTCTTCATGAATCCTGCAATTCTCTGACGGATGGTTCCGAAATAATGATCATCCAGTTCCTGTCCTTTCGGAGGCATTGCTCCAAACAGTGTACGTCCTGTATAGATCAAGTCTTTTCTCTGCATGAACTTTTCAGCGTCTACAAGGAAGTACTCCTGCTCCGGTCCTACGGAAGGAATTACTTTCTTAGCCGTTGTATTGCCAAAGAGACGAAGAAGTCTCAGTGACTGTTCATTGATTGCCTGCATGGAACGAAGAAGTGGTGTCTTCTGATCCAGCGCCTCTCCTGTATAGGAGCAAAATGCTGTAGGAATACACAGTGTTGCGCCTGCTGCATCATGTCTTACAAACGCAGGTGATGTACAATCCCATGCTGTATATCCTCTTGCCTCAAATGTAGCACGAAGACCGCCTGATGGGAAAGAAGACGCATCCGGCTCACCCTTAATCAGTTCTTTACCGGAGAAATTCATAAGCACCTTTCCGTTCTCCATCGGTGCTGAAATAAATGAATCATGCTTCTCTGCTGTAACACCTGTCAATGGCTGGAACCAATGAGTGTAGTGAGTAGCTCCCTTCTCAATCGCCCACTCTTTCATCTCATGCGCAATGACATCAGCGGTAGCCAGATCCAATTCCTGACCCTCCTGGATCATTCTCTTAAGATCCTTGTACACTTTCTTAGGAAGTCGGCTCTGCATCACTGTATCGTTAAATACATCTTCACCAAATATTTCTGCTACGTTTATTACATCACTCATATTCTTGTTTCCTTTCCTTTCTTTGTCCAAACAGGAACCCTTGCCTCTTATAATATAGCAAACTTTCTGTTTACGCAAGTGCTTTATACCAAGAACGCCCGGCACTGTGTACCGGCATTTTTATAAAAGCGAGCCCCGATGATCGCATGATATAAAAAGGCGCTCCAACCTTAGTCGGAACGCCTTCGTTCTTGTTATGCCTGTAAGTATATATCAATACTTTTTAAAATGCAAGCAAAAAATTATAACATTCTTGTGATTTAGGCTTTACCAGCACTTCCAAGTACGTTAGTGATCTTGTGAGCAACCATATCCTTAACAGCCTGGCGAGCTGGTTTCAGATACTGACGTGGGTCAAAGTGATCTGGATGCTCTACGAAGTGCTTACGGATATTAGCTGTCATAGCAAGACGGATATCTGAGTCGATATTGATCTTACATACTGACAGTTCAGCTGCGTGACGAAGCTCGTCCTCTGGAATACCAATAGCATCTGGCATATTTCCACCATACTGGTTAACCATCTTAACGAATTCCTGTGGTACTGAAGAAGAACCGTGCAGTACGATCGGGAATCCTGGCAGACGCTTTGTACACTCTTCCAGAACGTCAAAACGAAGCGGAGGTGGTACAAGGATACCATCAGCATTTCTTGTGCACTGAGAAGCTTTGAACTTGTATGCACCGTGTGATGTTCCGATAGCAATTGCAAGGGAATCACATCCTGTTCTTGTTACAAATTCTTCTACTTCTTCCGGACGTGTATAGCTTTCTTTACCATGCTCAACTACTACTTCATCCTCAACACCTGCAAGTGTTCCAAGTTCAGCCTCTACTACTACACCATGAGCATGAGCATATTCAACTACCTGCTTTGTAATAGCGATATTCTCTTCGAATGACTTAGAAGAAGCATCGATCATAACTGATGTAAATCCACCATCGATACAGTTCTTGCAAAGTTCAAAGCTATCACCGTGATCCAGGTGAAGAGCGATCGGAATCTCTGGATTCTCCTGAACTGCTGCCTCTACTAATTTAACAAGGTATGTGTGGTTAGCGTATGCACGAGCACCTTTAGATACCTGAAGGATAACCGGGCTCTTCAGCTCTCCGGCTGCCTCTGTAATACCCTGAACGATCTCCATGTTGTTAACATTGAAAGCACCGATTGCGTATCCGCCATCATAAGCTTTCTTAAACATTTCGGTTGTTGTTACCAATCCCATAACTTTTACCTTCTTTCCTTAAAATGTTCTTAGCTAATGTTTAATACGTGTACATTATAGCCTACTTCTTTTAAAAACTCAATCATAAATGTAATTTCGTTGAGTTAAATCCATTTCACTCCAATTCGTTCAGCGTCACTTTCCTGACATTTCGTCAGTGTGCGTATCCTCGCGGAGCGTTTTTTACTTTACAGGAAAGCAATTTCCTGTAAAGCAAAAAAACCTGATGACCATTCGATCATCAGGTTAATCAGTGACTCCGCGGGGAATCGAACCCCGGATTCCAGCGTGAGAGGCTAGCGTCTTGACCGCTTGACCACGGAGCCGTGTCACTTAACTCGTGCTCAATTAATATATCAAATATTAATTCAAAATGCAAGAGGAAAGTGAATTTTTTTTAATTTATTTTTCATCCTCCGACAATTCGTCGACATATTTAGACGGGACCATTAATTCCATCGCTTTATTCTGGTTCATAATCTCTACCATATCATGACTTCCACCGTATTCTCCATCGAGTGTCCACGGAATCTCTTCCAGTGACTCAAAGGTGATCTTCTTTGCTTTAAAAGAATACATATGCTTAGTATCTACCTGCTCGATCAGAAGTGCAGCGATGATCTCCTGCAGTTCAATTGGATTCTTCGGGCGGCGGATCAACGTTACTTCAAATACACCATCGTCAAACTTGACATTTTTACCGATCATATTACGGAATCCACCAACAGATCTGGAATTGGTCACCATACCATAGATAAATTCGTCCTCGATCACTTCATCATCATGCGTTACTCTGATCTTATAAGATGGTACATTAAAGAGACGTTTCGCGCCTTCCAACACATACGCAAGATGTCCCAGCACATTCTTAATCTCCTGCTTTGTCTCATAAGACACATCGGTAAACAGTCCAAACGCAGCAATATATACGAATACGTCATCATTAAACTGACCGATATCACATGGAAATGCACTTCCATGTACCGCATTATCCGCTGCCGCCAGGAAATCTTTCGGAATCTTCAGGCTATTGGCAAAGTCATTGGTAGTGCCTGTTGGGATATATCCTACCGGAATCTTATGCTCACGTTCCATCATGCCGGTTACCACCTCATCAATCGTTCCATCACCACCACTGCAGACGACCAGATCATAATCCTCTGTCATCTCTGTGATCTTACGATATGCATCCCTATATGCCTGCGTCGGATAGATCACGACTTCATATTCTGCTTTCACAAAAATATCCACAATCTCAGATAACTTCTGCTTCAAAAGTCCTTTCCCTGCATGTGGATTGTATACAAATAACATTCTCTTCATTACAAGTTTCCTCCTTCTGAATGTTTGATTCTATCCACTATAATTGTAATGCCTGCGGATTATTCCGTGCTTCGTCCCCTGGCATTACATATAATAAAAGGGAGCATCTATCGATACATCCCTTTTTTGTCTATGTATTATTATTCTGTCACCAGGAGCTTCTCTACACCCTGAATTGCATCTGCCTCATCATCGCCATCTGCAACTACCGTAAGTTCTTCTCCATTACCAAGCTGTAAACTCATCATGCCCATAATGCTCTTCGCATTAATCTTTTTATTCTCAACTTCAATGTACACTGTACTTGAATATTGATTGGCTTCCTGTACTAACAAAGCGATCGGTCTCGCTTCCAGACCGTCCCGCAGTTTCAGAGTAATCGGTTTTTTAATCATGTTGTCCCTCCCTGATTATCCCTTATCTTTTCTGCCATATCACTTAATTTTCTGAGGCGGTGATTCACGCCGGACTTGCCGACCGGTGTCTTAAGCAACGTCCCCAGTTCCTTTAGTGTCGCCTCTGGATATGCAAGACGTGTAAGGGCAACATCCTGTAATCCTTCCGGCAAATGTTCAAAGCCTATGGTGTCCCGGATAAACACGATATCCTCCATCTGCTTCACTGCAGCCGATACTGTCTTATTGATATTAGCTGTCTCGCAATTCACCTTACGATTCACTGAATTACGCATCTCCTTGAGAATGCGGACATTCTCAAGTTCCATCAACGCAACATACGCTTCCATGACATTCAGCATATCCACAATGCCGGCTCCATCTTTTAAGTATACTACGTAATTCTTCTTGCGTCTGACAATCTTCGCTTCCATATCAAATCCGATCATCAACCCTTGTAAATAGTCTGCCATCTCTTCTGTATTACATACAATCTCGAAATGGTAAGACTTGCTCGGATCACTTATAGAACCCGCTGCCAGAAATGCCCCCCGAAGATATGCTCTCTTACAGCATACCGCTTGCACTGACGCATTCAGAACTGCTTGTAACCCCTCGCCCTGAGCAAGGAGATAGTAAATATTACTTCCTTTTTCCGGATTACTCCGAACAGAAGTATACGCAGAAACTTCACTCCCTATATTAAATGTTTTTTCCAGTAATGTAAAGTATTTTCTCGCTACGGCAGCATTTTCCGTATGAATATGAACGATCTTCTCTCCCGCTTCATCGGTCTCTGTACGACCGCATATTGCTGTAATCGCCGCAAGTTCCGCCAGCATACAATGTCTTGCCACCGGAATCTGCTCTGCCAGCTCTTCTTTCACCTTGCTCGAAAATGACATATCAACCTACCTTGCCTTTGTAATGGCATCTTTCTCTATATCTCTGTGTTCAATCTTCACACCGTAGTCTCCTTCCGACTGTTCCAGTGCGCCATACAGCGCATTGGCTATCGTAACTGACCTGTGCTTGCCTCCGGTACATCCGATCGCAATAACCAGCTGTGTCTTACCTTCCGCTATATAATTCGGAATCAGGAAACTGATCATATCCGTCAGCTTATTTAAAAATTGACCGGTCTTCTCATTCTGCATAACATAGTCCTGCACTTCCTTATCATTACCGTTCTTCGGTCGGAGTTCTTCTATATAATAAGGGTTAGGCAGAAAACGTACATCAAAGACCAGATCTGCATCACTCGGAATACCATACTTGAATCCAAACGAAAGCACTGTAATGTACAGATTCTTGTACTGCTTATCTTCCACGAAAATGCTGGTGATCTCACGTTTCAGATCCCGTATCAACAGTCTGCTGGTATCCAGAATATAATCCGCCCGATTCCGCAATGGCACAAGTAACCGTCGTTCTTCGGCAATCCCCTGGTCCACGCGTCCGGTTCCTGACAGCGGATGACTTCTCCTGGTCTCTTTATAGCGCTTAATCAGTACATTATCCTTTGCATCCAGAAAAAGCACTTCATAAGCCACGTTCCTCTCATCCAGCTGATCCAGAGCTTCACCCAGATCACCAGCTCCATACCGACTTCGGATATCCATCCCCAGAGCCACTTTATCAATAGAAGAATTCGGCATGGACAAAAGTTCTGTAAGCTTTGGCACCAATGATACCGGCAGATTATCCATGCAGAAATAACCCACATCTTCCAACATTTTCAATACGGAGCTTTTCCCTGCCCCCGACATTCCTGTAACGATAACAAATCTCATTCCTAAAACTCTCCCAGTCTCTTAACTTCCGGCTCCAGTGTCACGCCAAACTGCTCTCTGACTTTTGCCGACACCTGTTTCATCAGTTCATCCACCTGCGCAGCTGTCGCCTCACCTGCATTAATGACAAATCCGCAGTGTTTCTCTGATACCATGGCATCACCCACGCGAAATCCACGCAATCCCGCATCCTGCACAAGTTTTCCCGCAAAATATCCTTCCGGTCTCTTAAAGGTACTTCCGGCACTTGGATATTCTAATGGCTGTTTGGTCACTCGCTTCTCTTTCAGTTCATTCATCAGTGCACGAATAGCTTCTTTCTCGCCTTCCCGCAGTTCAATTTCTGCACCAAGTACCGTATAGCCTTTCTTCGCAATGATGCTGGTACGATATCCAAGTTCCAGATCATCTTTCTCAATTACATGAATCTTATCATCCTCATCCAGCACTGTCACGCGCACCAGTACATCCTTCATCTCACCGCCATAAGCACCCGCATTCATCACACACGCACCGCCAAGTGTACCTGGAATTCCTGCTGCAAATTCAAATCCGGTAAGTCCTGCTTCCAACGCTGCTCCTGCAATACGTGCCAGCGATGCTCCCGCTTGTGCACGGATCACATTTCCTTCTACCTCTACCTGACTCATTTCTTTATATAACTGTATGATCACACCTCTATAACCCTGGTCAGATACCAGAAGGTTGCTTCCATTTCCTATTATATAATAAGGTGTCTGAAACTCTTTACAAATGCTGATCACCAGCTCTGCTTCTTCCCACGAAACAGGTATCACAAAATAATCGGCCGGACCTCCGATCCGAAATGTCGTATGCTTTTTCATTGGCTCATTTATGAGCACTCTGTCCGCCGGAACTGCCTCACATAATCTTTTATATAAAATCTCGTTCATCGCATTTACCCCTCTTTTTTATTCATTGTAAATCATACACTAAAAGGATTGCAATGTAAAGTAACGCCTGTCAAATCGCCACTTCTACACTTGCATTATTCCCAGAAATAAGGTATATTAATTCCAATGTTATGTACAGCAATGCTGTACAAATTTTAATCACAAGAAGGAGTGAACATATCATTGGACTCGAGTGACGTCATACAGTTGATTATATTGCTAGTATTACTTTTTCTCTCTGCATTTTTTTCATCCGCAGAGACCGCAATGACCACCGTCAACAGAATCCGAATCCGCAGCCTTGCTGATGATGGCAATGCGCGGGCAAAAACCTTACTAAAAATCACAGATGATCCGGCGAAGTTCTTAAGCGCCATCCTGATTGGCAACAACATTGTGAACCTGTCTGCCGCATCACTGACCACCTCCTTAGCTTATGGGCTGGGCGGTTCTATGGTAGCAATTGCCAGCGGTATCCTTACCCTGCTGATCCTGCTCTTCGGCGAGATTACGCCAAAGACCATGGCCACGATACATTCTGAGAAGATTTCTCTTCTCTATGCCCCGGTCATCAGTATTTTTATCCGTCTGATGACTCCGGTAATCTTCATTGTCAATGGCCTGGCCAATATTATTCTTCGGATCATGCACGTTGATCCGAATGCCAACACGAACGTGATGACAGAGAATGACCTGCGTACGATCGTAGATGTCAGCCACGAAGACGGCGTGATCGAATCAGAAGAAAAGGAAATGATCAATAACGTATTCGACCTTGGTGATGCCAAAGCAAAGGATGTTATGGTGCCACGTGTACACGTGACATTTGCGGATGTGAACAGTACTTACGATGAACTGATCGATATATTCCGGGAAGACAAATTTACCCGTCTCCCGATCTTTGAGGACACCACCGATAACGTCATCGGCACGATCAATATGAAGGATCTGCTGTTATATGATAACAAAAAAGACTTTCATCTGCGGGATATCCTCAGAGAAGCATATTTCACTTACGAATATAAGAACATTTCCGAACTTCTCCTGGAAATGAGAGAATCTTCATTTAACATCGCCATTGTTCTGGACGAATATGGCGAGACTGCCGGACTGATCACCTTAGAAGATCTGCTGGAAGAGATTGTAGGTGAAATCCGAGATGAATATGATGATAACGAGGAAGACTTTATCAAAGAGATCGGACCACATGAATATCTGGTAGAAGGCTCTACAAATCTGGAAGAGATTAATGACCGCTTAGATCTTGACCTTTCTTCCGATGATTATGATTCCGTAGGAGGACTGATTATTGAGCATCTGGATCGTCTTCCGGAAGCAGGCGATGAGATCACTACCGAAGATGGTATCCGCATGATTGTCGAAAAATTAGATAAAAACCGAATCGAGCAGGTACATATGTATCTGCCGGAGCAAAAAAAAGACGAAGAAGCAGGCGAATAACGCCTGCTTCCTTTTCTTACTTCTCGATATTCTTCTCTTATTCCTGTGATCCTTCCTGATCATTCGTCAGATGGAATTTATCCAGTACATAGAAAATCAGGCTCAGGATCATGGCTACTACGCATGCGAGTACCATACCTGTAAGCTGTACATCTCCAAAGTTCACAGCAATACCTGACAGACCGGTTACGAATACAACCGATGTCAGTGTCAGGTTACGTGAACGACCATAATCCACTTTGGAATCTACCAGAATACGGATACCGGATGCTCCGATCATACCATATAACAGGAACGAGATACCACCGATTACCGGTCCGGGAATTGTCTGAATCAGCATAGACAGCTTACCGACAAAAGAGCAGATAATAGACAGCACTGCCGCACCTGCGATCACACGCACACTATACACCTTTGTTACCGCCATTACACCGATATTCTCACCATAAGTAGTGGTCGGCACAGAACCGATCAATCCTGAAAGCATGGTAGAGAAGTTATCTCCGAACAAAGATCTGTGAAGTCCCGGATCTTTCAACAGATCACGGCCAATGATCTTACCAGTGACAACCTGATGTCCGATATGCTCCGACGTAATAACCAGAAGTACCGGAAGTATCATCAGGATCGCGCCCAGATCAAACTTCGCCATCTGGAAATTCGGAATTGCAAACCATGGTGCTGCAACTACCTGCGAGAAATCCAGAATACCACAGCACAGCGCTGCAATATATCCTGCGATAACTGCGATCAGGATCGGGATAACAGAAAGGAATCCACGGAATAATACGTTGCCAAATACTGCCACACCGATCGTTACCATGAACACGATTACATTTTTCATATCGATCTTATCATCCAGAAGTCCTGCATTGCTGGCCGCAGAGCTTGAAAGCTCCAGTCCGATCAATGCTACTACCGGTCCCATCGCTGCCGGCGGAAGCACAACATCTACCCATTCTGTTCCACATTTGTAAATAATAAACGATAATACACATCCACAGAATCCAACAGCTACGAATCCGCCCAGTGCATACGAATATCCCATCTTGCTGATAACGATACCCGCCGGTGCCAGGAATGCGAAGCTGGATCCCAAGTATGCCGGAGCCTTACCCTTTGTTACGGTCATAAAGATCAATGTACCCACACCATTCATAAACAGTACAATTGCCGGATTAATGCCGAACACGAACGGCACCAGCACGGATGCACCGAACATTGCAAACATATGCTGGATACTCAGCGGTACAAGCAGATTAAAAGGCACTTTATCCTCGACCTGGATAATTTTACGTTCTCCCATCTCATTTCCTCCTCATAAAAGTATCTCAATTTTTTATCTCTCCTATTGTAGCACATAACCCACTCTCTGCATATGGAAGATTTTCTGTACAGGAAGCAAAATCGTCTTCTTTTCTGCCACTATTGTTTCAGAAGAACAGTCTGATATCCGTCCCGTTTCAATCTCCGCTCCATCGCTACTGCCTGATTCATATCTGTATATCGTCCCACCTGCACTCTCGCATATGCGCCGGAATCATCAATATACGCCGGATAATCCTGCTCCAGTAGTTCACCCAGCAAACGCTCTGCGTACATACGGTTGCGAAATGCGCCTGCCTGTACCCGATATTCCGGCTCAGGCTTCATATCAGGAGCGTGCTCCGTATCTGATCCAGGATCTGTTTCTGATTCAGATATGAGACTGTTATCCCTCAAGACATCCAATATTCCATCCGAAATTGCCAATGCAATGTCATTAAAATTCTCATCAAACAACCGATTATCCACATCCGAATTAATAAACCCTACTTCAATCAACACTGCCGGCATCTTTGTCCGTTTGAGCACCACAAGATTCGGTCGTGCCTTCACTCCAAGGTTCCGGAATCCTACTGCCTCAAGCTGCTGGTTGACCGATTCAGCAATCTCATATTTCAGTCCAGACAGATCATACACCAGCGATTCCACTCCAAACGCTGTATTATCCGACGGAAAGGAATTGCGATGAATGGAAATAAAGAGATCTACTCCTGCTTCATTTGCTTCCATTGCTTTCTCATAAGGAGTTTCGTATACATCCGTTGTACGAGTATACTCCACATCAATTCCGTTATTCTGCAGATTCTCTCCCACTGCCAATGCAAGTCTGAGAGTATCATCCTTTTCCTGTCGTCCATTGTATACTGCACCCGGATCACGACCTCCGTGACCGGCATCCATCATAATTGAATAAGCCATATTTACCATATCCTTTTTATCCACTCTATATCAGAATATGCCACAACATCGGAAATGCTAAAAAGCCCGACTGTTCCTTCCGAAACAATCAGGCTTATGTACTGTAATCCTCTGGTTTATCACGAGATTCTTACTGATTATTTGTCACCATGGATTTTTCTTTTCTCGATATCCATCAGCATGTTCACACGTCTCTCATGCTTTCCGCCCATGAATTCTGCATTCAGCCACTCATCTACGATCATCTTAGCTGTCTCGATACCGATAACTCTTGCTCCAAATGCAAGGATGTTGGTATTATTGTGCTGTCTGGAAAGTTTAGCTGTATATGGCTCGCTGCAGACAACTGCACGGATACCTTCTACTTTATTAGCAGCCAGAGAAATACCAACTCCTGTACCGCAAATCAGGATACCAAGATCCACATCACCATGCGCTACTGCTTCACCGACCTTTTCTCCATATACCGGATAGTCACAGCTCTCATTAGAGTCTGTTCCGTAATTAACTACTTCATATCCTTTCTCTTTCAGATATTCTGAAATCTCATTCTTCATATCTACTGCAGCATGATCATTTCCAATTCCGATTTTCATAATTTCCGTTCCCCTTTCTGGACTTCAAAGGTACTACGTAATACCTTTTCATTTTTCACTTCTTATATTATAATAAATATCGATCTTAATCAACAATTTATTCGAGGTATCTTATTATGATAAAATTAATTGCAAGCGATATTGATGGTACATTACTTACCAATCATGGACAGATCGTTCCGGAGCGGACTGCTGATTTAATTCGCCGTCTCATCGATAAGGGGATATATTTTACCGCCGCAAGTGGTCGGCAATACAGTAATCTCCGCCGAATGTTTGACCCCATCAGCGAGAATATCTGCTATGCTGCCGAAAATGGCTGCCTCTGCGCACACAAGAATGAAATCATCAGCAAAATGTATCTGCCACAGGATATCTGCATGGATATTATTGATGCAATCCACGATTTTCCTGATTGTTACGGCATGGTTTCCGGAGTAAATACAAGTTACATAGACACCGACAATCCGGAAATATATGATCTGATCAAAAACACAAATAAGTATAACGTTGCAAAAGTGAAGGATCTCAAAACAGATGTCCCAGAGCCAATCCTGAAAATTGCCGTCTGCGACCCAAAGCATGGCACAACACGCATCGGACCACATTTCGGTAAACTATTCCACGGCGAAGTGCATGCTGTGACTGCCGGTCTGATCTGGGTAGACTTTGTTGGAGATAACGCTAACAAAGGTCTTGGATTAAAAGCCATTCTGGATTACCTGCATATCGATCCATCTGAGTGTATTGCATTCGGCGATCAGTTGAATGATATCGAAATGTTAAAAGTTGCAGGAACCAGCTATGCCATGTCCACCGGCATGCCCGAAGTACGTGCACTTGCCAACCATATCACAGACTGTGTTGATGACGTGCTTGAAGAAATCCTTCGTACTCTTTAATCTATACATAAGGTCATAATTAATCAAACGTTTTGATTAACTATGGCCTCATTTTCCTTATTATGATCTATTTAAATTATTTAAGAACATGTGATGCAACTCCCCAGACTGCCAGAATAATGCCAATACCACGATAAAACTTCTGATGTTTCTCGGTTGTATTCGCATAAATATAGGAAGTCTTTGGACTAAATACCAATACGAATCCGAGTACCATAATCAGATTCATTAGTGCCTCTGTATAATCCATTCTCTATTCCTCCTCACAAGCCAATATCTTCTTGTATATATAACCAATGCCAACTGCGCCCAGCGTAATACCCGTCACCAGCTATCCGTGTACTAAAATGCACCAGCTCCCGGTATCTTCGGTTGATAACGCATATCCGATACCGTATATACGGTAATAAATGCCTTCGGATCAAGCTTGTTAATATAATTCATCAGTTTCTGATATTCATTCTTATCCACAATGGTAATGATCTCATGTCTCTTTTCCATGTTGTAGGCACCGATCGACTCATAAATTGTTGCTCCACTGTGTAGTTCATGGAGAATAAATCTCCGCAGTTCTTCCTCATGTTTCGTAATGATGCAGACTCGCCGTTTCAGATTCTGACCAAAGATAAAATGATCTACCACAATGCCATTAAAATATGTGCCGAGGATACTTAATACGACCGTCTTTTTATCATAGACCAATGCAGCTGAAAGCGCCACACACATTCCAGACAAAGACATTGCTCTGCCAAGTTCAATATGCAGATACTTATTCATAATCTTTGCCACAATATCCAATCCGCCGGAAGATGCATTCATATTAAACAGAATGCTGAGTCCTACACTAACTACTAATACATAGCACAGCACATCCAACTCCTGACTGTTCGTCAGCGATTCGATATTCGGAAATATTCTCTCGAATATTCCGATAAACACTGGCAATGAAATACTGGTATAGACCGTTTTCATACCAAATTCTTTCCCACAGGTAATAAATCCGATGAGCAATAATACCACATTCAGAATCATCGTAATTACCGACAACGGCAACGGTATAAAATTCGTAAGTATAATTCCAAGACCGGAAATGCTGCTAACTGTTGTATGACTCGGTACCAAAAAAAAGTATACAGCTGCTGCAATAATTGCCACCGCTCCTGTTAACGCAAAGACTTCCCCAATTACGCCTTTATATGTGAGTTTTTTCTTCATTTCCCTATTCCATCCTATCATGACATTTGATATATATTATACCGTATGGGAATCATCTCGTACAACAATTAGTTATCCGAATTTTTCTTTGAATCCTCATTCGACGCTGAATCAGCATCTTTCGTATCATCCGTCTCAGAAGCAGAATCTGTATCAGATGACGACATCTCTCCTGCACTCTGAATCTGTGCTTCCAGACTGGCATTCTTCTCTTTCAGTTCTGCCATCTTACTATTCAGTTCCATGTTCTGTGAATACACCTTTTTATATTCTTTACGCAATGTATGTAGCTGACTCGCAGATATCACAAGAAGTACTGCAAGAACCACTAATACAATATTCTTCCATCCGATCTTAGCAATCTTTTCCTTCATAAGTCAATCCTCCCATGCCTCACTCTCTATTGTGTAAAATATTATAGTGCAGATTAACAGGAAAGCCAAGTTAAATCTACTGGCTCAGCAAGCTTTTATTTGTGATATCCGCATAAGGAAGTTCTGCACTGGCATTATAATATTCGTCTCCCTCCTGCAGCTCTCTGTTCGATATAACTTCTATCTGGATCTGACCATTATTAATACTCAGATGAAATACTGTCTCATATCCCATATGCGCTGTCAGACCGACAATATATGGTTCTGTTCCCCCATTCTCGTCCTCATAAAATCCGGTATGTCCTCCGTTAGTCTGACCGATATATTTTGCCGTTCCATTTTCAATCGTATATATATCATACATATAATCGGCTTCACAGGTACCTGTCTGTAATATCATTTCTTTCACGCCGTCTTTATCAATATCGTAAAAGTAATAATTATTATAAATGCCAAATTCAGTATCAGCCCCGCCGACTTCCTGATCCAAAATTGCTCCATATACTGATAAATATGTATCCGCACTTACTGTCTCTTCATCCGTTGCCTCATCCTTGTCTATATCAAATTTTAACTGCAGTTTCAGCTTCACTTTACCAATATTTTCTACATTTGGCTGCTGATAAAATACAGACACATTATAACCACTGTTTTCTCCGGTGATACGCAAAAGCATCTTATCTGGCTGATCCTGGAATCCAAACACTGGAACATGTGTCTTACGAATTGTGTCTGCGTCCTTGGTAAGGCCAATACTTTCTGCAAGATCCGCCATCATCGCTGCCGTTCCATCGTCATCCTCCCAGCTGGAACCCGCAGTTTCTGTCACCTGTCCTGCCTGCTCTTTAAATTTACCATCTTCATATGTCAGCATAAAAGATTTGACAATCGTTCCATCTGCATATATATATACATGGTTACTACAGCTTCCGCAAATGTAAATGTTATTATCCGTTTTTTGCAGGAAAATGCCATCATCCTCAGAATCACCATATCCCAATACCGGTACAAGTCCCTGATACTGATCTTTCTTTACAACCTTTCCATTTTCCAATTCATACATCTGCAGATCAATTTCATTTCTGTCAATATCTGTACCGATACCGCCATCCATCGTTGTAGCAGACTTATTATCCATTACCAGGACCAGTAATTCCTCTTCACCGTCATTATCATAATCTGCAATATTCCAGTTCAATACTCCACTCTCTGAATGCACAGAATCTACCGCGAACCCATACTCTGAAACCTGCAGATACGAACACTCATATTCCCCCTCTTTCACCTGTCCGATATCCGGGATCAACTCTTCATCCACATACGTATACAGACTATATTTTTCTGACAGTTCTGCATTATCCTTTTTATCTACATGCTTCAAACCGATCTTCAGAATTTGAGCTGCTTTGTTCGGCTCATCCTGTTCCATATACAAATCAGCAAGCTTGATATATGTTTCCTTTTCCTTCGGATCCAGTTTGATTGCTTCCAGATAACTGTCCTCAGCCTTCTCGTAATCCATATCTTCCAGATATTTATCAGCGTTGGACACCGTTTCCTGATACTGCTTCTTCGTCTTCTGCTTCTTCATCACCAGAACACCAGCTATGATCACTGCTGCCAGAATTACGATCACCGCCAAAATCCATGGCCACTTTGCTTTCTTCTTGACTGTTCCCTGCGGTCTGTCAGCATGTTTCTGCTCCAGATCTGGCTCCAGTTCCGGTCTGTTGCCCACAGGATTCTGATTAACCGGCGACCCACATTTCGGGCAGAACTGTACATTGTCTTCAAGCTTTTCTCCACATCTTCTGCAAAACATCGCACATTCTCCTATCTACTTCTCATCTTGATCAAACTGTATTACTCCCCATTTGCCATCCTTTTTTACCCAGCATTTTCTATTATGTACTGGAAGAATTTCCTCAAATGTACCCGAAGGAATAATAACCTCATTTTTCGAATCACGCATCTCCCACCGTCCGTCTTTTACCAATGGTACATAACACTCTGTAGCTGCATAGCAGTATTCTATCTCATCCAGGCCATTATAACTTGCTGGATCATAATGTTTCCAGGATGCATCATATTCAAACGGAATCACTATTTCGCCATCTTCATTAATATAACCCCATTTGCCGTCTTTCTTTGCAGCAAGCAGACCAGATTCTGCTCCTGCTTTTTCACCTGGTTTGTCCTCATCACGAAAACGCCCGCAATAATTACCGCAATCAAAATTATTCCAATCGTTGCCAGAATTCCAACCTTACTCTTCTTTTTCGGCTCCGCCTGAGAACAATCCCGTTCCTCAAGCGGAGCACCACAATGCCCACAAAATCTTGCAGCATCTTCATTCTGCGCCTCACACTTTTTACAAATCATTCTCTCATTCCTCTTACTTCCTAATGAAGATATCCATCACTGGCATTACTCATATATCCCGATTTAAACGTGTCATCATACGTTGCATACAGTGTATTGCTTCCTGCATCATACTCGTAAGTAACCGAATAGGTATATCCATCTATGGATTCCCATCCGGTTCCCGGGGAATCAACCTGATTACTGTTAAATGTTGCTTTTATAGTTGTTGGTCCCGTCACCTCATAGATTCCTGTATCTTTATTCCGCCAACCTTCACTGGTAACGCTTCCATCTGCATTGAACGTAGTCGTGTAAGTATTATTCCAGACATTACCTTCATTAGTCCAGGTTCTGGTAATCTTCTGGATAAGCGCATCTGCATTGCTGTCAGATGTCTCGTTCTTATCAGTGTCCTCTTCCGTTGGATCTTCGTTATCTTTATCGTCCTCTGAATCCTTCACTGCCTTTTCAAACTCAATCACTCCCCATTTGCCATCCTTCTTTACCCAACATCTGCCATTATGTACCGGAAGAATCTCTTCAAATGTGCCAGATGGAATTACGATTTTATTCTCCGTATTACGCATCTCCCATTTGCCATCCTTCACCAACGGCACGTATCCTTCTGTGGCTGCATAGCAGTATTCTCCCATGTCCGTATCTGGATATGGTGACGCATAGTGTTTCCACGAAACATCGTATTCAAATGGGATCACAGTCTTTCCACTCTCATCAATATACCCCCATTTGCCATCTTTCTTGGCTGCCAGCAGTCCGGATTCCAGTGATCCGCATTCATCATACTCAAACTCCGTTACCGCTTTATTATCTTTCCAGACTGCATATTTTTTACCATTTTCTTCCAGCCACACGGATGGATCTCCGTCATCCTCTGTATAGACGGCCGTCATTTCCTGCACTGGTGCAGCTTCTTCTAACGGATTAAGCTCCCATCTCAAAGGTGTCATGCAAGTTTCCATCCAGTTATGCATACTGCCACAGTAATAATACTCTCCCTGCGCGCCATAAATATCTCCAACCATAGCAACATCTGACCGCAGTTCATCATTTTCATAAAGGACAAAATCATTCGTATCTGTATCAAGCTCTGCAGAATACATAGTTTCCTTTGTCTGCAGCTCATAATACCCTATAACTGTTGTGATATTGGTGCATTCCAGATCTTTATACCACTTGCCATCGCTGTTAATCAGCCCATATGTATCCCCCTTCCTGATAACCGCATAGTCACTGATCATCTGCTTGCATTCTGTGTTTTTACACACATCTTTACTGTTGTAACCAGACAGATAATAGATCTCGTCTGCTTCTATCTCCGGCTGTACCACCCAGCTGTACTTTTCTGCATTCTTTATATCCTCTATTATCTTTTCAGTCTCTTCCTTTTTTTCTTTCACCTTCGAAGATGCACCGCCATTGCCGCCTGTATTCTTCTCTGCCTTCTTCAGGATTTCAATAGCCTTGTCATACTCTTCCTGTGTCAGATACAGATCTGCCAGTGCAAGATATGGATCTTCCTGTTTTGGATCAAGATTGATCGCACTCAGGTAAGCATCCTCCGCTTTGTCATAATCCAGATCTTCCAGATATTTGTCTCCCTGAGAAATATACTGTTTATACTCTTCCTGCTTTTTCACATCATTTGAATGCATCACCAGAATAACTGCAATCACGACTGCAATCAGAATCACCGCCATTGCAACGATTACTCCAATCAAAGTTTTGTTTTTCTTTTTTACTTTCTGGCTCTTCTGTTCTTCCAAATCTGCCCCACAATGCATACAATATTTTGCATCATCATCATTGGGCGTATCGCATTTCTTACAAATCATATCTCATTCCTCTTTCGCTTTCACCACCGATTACTGCAGACGCATTCCGCAGACAGCACAGAAATTCTCACCTGCTTTTACCGTGCTCCCGCACTGCGGACACATCCGAACCGCTGGTGTTGCCGCAATTTCATTTTTGATTCTGGTTATTTTATCAAATAACGGTAACAACTGTGGAAGCGGATCCTCAAAACCACCTTCATAATACGCCTGTCCAAGTTCCATATACGCCTGCTTCAGGCTCTCGTTTGTGTCTATTTTCTCTGAATTTACAAATACTGTTTTCTCTAATCCCATCATTCATTTCTCCCATCTATGCCAGTTTAAAGTTTCTTCTGGATATTTCGCCATTCAGCTGAATATAGATTTCAGTAGTTCTTGGCAGATAATAATTCCGTCCTGCTCCCAATGGCTGACCACTGCTCAAAAATACTGTCATCCGCTGTGAAGGAGTCACGCAATACTCACCGTACTCCGGCACATAATACACCGCTGCCACACATTGTCCTTCTGCCGGTCGCTGTCTTGTCCAGCCGATCACACCTGATGCATCTTCCACAAATACCGGTTCTTTCTCTGTAAGTTCCAATGCTTTGCCGATGTATTCCCCCTGGCAGCCAATAATCGCACCATAAAATTCCTGGCGGTCATTCATCTGATATTTCTGTTCTTCTGCAATATTATTCTGCTCCTGCCGTGCTCCCCAGGAATCCCGATTGATGTAATCCGTCTGCTGTCTACCGCCCTGTTCCCAGACTGTACCCGGTCGCACTTCACCGCTGGTCATCCCTGTGCGTCTGGAAATCGTTCGCACTCTTCTTTTCTCTGCCGTCGTGTCTTTTACTGCAATTCCAACAATACAGAGAATGATAGATACAATCTGCATAACTGTCCAGAATATAGCAGGGAGATAATTCACTTTTACCACATTTCCCATACCAAAATACGATGCCATAGTTTTTATCGTATCAACGCCGGAATTAGCAGCTACATATAACATTATAATAATTGCCATCATCGCTACTTCACCTATCATTCCGATGATATAAGATACATTAGACTTAAATACAAGTACCATCACCGCCACAAAGATCGTCAGCACAACCAGGATCATCCCCAGATACACATATGGTTTCACATATTCCTGCATATAGCTCTGGATCTGCTGAAGTATGTAAGGCTCATCTATTTTAGCAAATGTAATTTGAGCAAGATCCTTCATAGATACTTTCCAATTTCCGATATTGATAATTGGCATAAATACAAATGCCAGAGACAATATCATGATCGGACTTATGATATATTTTATCTTATCCTTCACATCAGTCACCTCTTTTTAATCATTCTCGATTCGTTCCAATACGTGCTTTTTCTGCCTTGCGAATACCCGGACTGTACAAATCAGCGCAGTAACACTCCCTATAATTCCGATAATTCCTGCAATGCATATGATCATTCCTGTTCCCATCATCTTATCCATCCTCCATTCACAGCCTGCTGGTATACATTTTCCAGCAGTTGCATCTCTGCATCCGTATCATTGTTCTTCATCTGCTCATAATACATGGTTCTGGCGTGTTCATAATAAGATGCAAATGCTGAATAATCTCTGTTGCTGTTAGCTTTCTGCTCCTGCTTATCTATTTCAAGAAATGCAAACCGCTTCTCGATATTGTAATCATCACCGTACAGCTCTTTCATTTGATTTAATATCGATTCCACTTCACCGAGATTTCCCTGTTTTTCATTAAGAATTGCCAGATTGTTATAAGTTGTATAAGTATCCCAGCCCTGCGTAATAATTTCCTTTGACACCTCAATCGCCTCATCGCGAAGGGATGTATTCCCCTGATTTGCCAATTCAATGTCCGTCTGTACCAGCCGTTCCAGCAAGATCATCTGATTTTCCACCGGCAGTGCATTCTTTGCCTCAAGCAGTAACGCACGTTCATCTTCCAGCTTCCCATTCTTCTCATATATCTCACTTATTAACACATACGAACGCATTTTCAGGTTATTGTCCTCAGAGACAGCAATGCACTGCTGGAATTCAGTAATTGCCGAATCCGTCTGTCCCATGGATTTCTCGATCTCGCCCTTGGCATAATAAATAGAGTCTTCTGTCAGATCATGGTCAATTGCTTCCTGCAACACCTCCTGCGCTTTATCTGTCTTACCATCATAGGCCAGTGCAATCGCATAATCGCGGTAATACAGATTATCAAATTCACCGTATTGGAATAAACGGTCAAATATTTCCACTGACTTATCATATTCTTCCAGTTCAAAATAACTTTCCGCTTCCAGATAATAAATATCCGTTATACGGTCATCAATCAGATCTGCTTTTTCACTCTTCAACACATCATACTCTACGAAATCGATGCATTTCTGGTATTCCTGTTGTTCATATAATGTATATGCATTCTGATAATAGCTTTCCAGTTTGTCCGGAAGAAGTTTAACCGCTTCTTTATAAGTATCTTCTTCCTTTTTATAATCGCCGCTTTCTCTATATGACACCTGTTCCGCTACCAGATCATTATACTTTTCCGTCTTCTCAAGCTTTATCTCATGCACGCCGTACCCAACAGTTACAATGGATATACCAAGCAGTGCAACCATCCCACCGCGGATCAGCCTATGGCGCAGCAGCAGCTGACGGTATCTTTTATCTTTTTTGTAGATATTCTGAAATGCCTGATAGAATTCCCTCGCCGTCCGATAACGTTTATTCCGGTCAACTTCAATCGATTTCATCAACACACTGGAAAACGCCTCGCTGACATGAGTTTGCAATGCATCCTTTTCTCTTCCGGTCCGGTTACGCTGCAATTTCTGTCCAGTAATCAGGTGGTAAAATGTTGCTCCCAGACTATAGATATCACTTTTTTCATCAATCTGGTCATGCATCGGGATTGACTTTGCTGACTGGGCATCCAGTGCAATAATATACTGCTCCGGCGAAGTATAACCATCCGTGTAACCAAGCACAGTATTATCATCCATATAAAAAGAAATATTAAAATCAATCAAACAGATATTGCCTTCCGGTGTCACCATAATATTCGCCGGCTTGATATCACCATGAATGATCGGCGGATTCTGACTGTGCAGATAATACAACGCACTGCACAGCTGCTGTCCCCAGCGTATCAGCTGGTTCTGTGAAAATACCGCATGTTCATTTAACAACTGCTTAAATGACTTTCCTGGCACATAAGTCATTACGGTATAATATTCGCCATCTTCCATAAAGAAATCCAGCACCTGCGGCAGATATGTATGCCGCAGATTTTTTAAAATGTCTACTTCCTGACGATTGATGTTCATGCTTACACCTTTGTGCCTGATTTTCTTCAGAATGACTTCTTTCTTCAGACGTCTGTGGTAAGCCTTGTATACATCTCCGCCACTTCCGGACTGCAGATATCCAATAATCTCATAGGTACCTGCCAGCACTCTTTTCTCGCTCATTACTTCTCATTGCCTTTCTTATCTTCGATCTTTCGCCACATTTCGTAAAAGGACCGTTCCAATCGCCACAAGGACTATCGTCATTGCAAGCAGGATAAGCCACACCTTTATTACATGACCTCCTGTCGCCTTAAAAAATGACTCTGCCTCATGTTCCAGCATCGGGAAATCCGCCTGCATTTTCAGATCCAGCTTGTTTAGTCTAGAAATACTTCCAAGCGCTTCCACAGACCACCTGCTTACCGTGCAATAAGAAATCTTCTTACCGATTCCTTTCAGCGTAAATAATATTCCGCTGAACAGCAGCTGTACAATCAGCACAAACGGTGCCACTGCCATCGCTTTGTCCCCGCTCTTAACCATTGCCGAGATAATAAACCCCATCGCAATGGATGCAAGCACGGTCAGCCACATCGTAAGCAGCACTTCCAGACGGAAATCCGACAGGAAGATTCCTTTGACATCCTTCCCGATCAGATTCAGAAATACGAATGTCAGTATTATCGACTGCACCAGTCCCAGCACGGCCTGCAGCATGAACTTTGAAAGCATATAACATGGCAGTTTCAGGTTTGCCATATATTCTCGCTTCAGGATCACACGCTCTTTGCATATTTCCTGGATTGAATCGAACATTCCGATCCAGATTCCGGAACAGCTGAGCGCAAACAGCATCGACTTTGTACTCTCATATATATCAAAAATGTTCTTGTCCGCTACGATATTTAACAATAATGCAATCAAAAACGGCTGGATCAGCAGAAGTGCGAGTCTCTGTTTGTCATTCCATAGCAGTTCACCGTAGCGCTCCGCCAGGATTCCAAACTGGCGTAGTGCTGATTCTTTCTTCCGTTTGCTCACGATTGGCTTCTCATGCATATCCGTCACATTGTTACGAAATGTGCTGGTCTGATTGCTCTGTCCAAATTTGCGCTGCCAATATTCCGGCTGTTCTGCAATCTTATTATAGATATCCACCAGATTACTGGTTCCGTAAAATGCCTCTGCCTCCTGCACATTTCCGCAGAAACACAGTCTTCCGCCCGGTCCCATGAAAATAATCTTGTCACACAAATGCAGATTCTGTGTGGTATGGGTAACCATGATAATCGTCTTATTCTGTTCCTTCGCAAGTCTGCTCAATGTTTCCATCAGATTCTTTTCCGTACCCGGATCCAGTCCTGATGTCGGTTCATCCAGGAAAAACAGCTTCGGATCTGCCAGCAGTTCTACCGCAATACTGGCTCTCTTCTTCTGTCCGCCCGACAGCTTGCGGATATAAGTATTTTGATGCTCCAGCAGATCCACCATTTTAAGCACAGCTTCAATTCGCTGTTCCATCTCCTGTTTCTTTGTATCCTCCGGCATCTTCAACTTTGCTGTATATAAAAGCATACGCTTCAATGTCAGATTCTCATAGATAATATCCTGCTGAGGCACGAATCCGATAATATTCTTCAGATGCTGAAACTGTGCAACCAGATCCACGTTATTACAATATACTTTTCCGGTAAATTCCTGTTCAAATCCGCTGATTGCATTCATCAGCGTTGTCTTACCTGCACCGGATCCTCCGATAATCGCCACAAATTCATTTGGCCTAATCTCACAGCTTACATCATTCAAGATCTGCTTTTTCTTTCTGCCTCTGCCGACAATCTTATTGACATGCGATGCACGCAGTGATATGCCTGATGTGACCGTATGATAATATACACATGTATTACAATATAACAGCTTATAATCCAAAATCTGGATGATATCTTTATCATTCAGCTCTACATTGCCAGATACGGCTCTGCCATTAACCATCACACCATTGGCGCTTCTCAGGTCATGCAGAACAGTATGATTATCCTTTCTAATAATCATGCAATGTCTCTTGGATACTCCCGGATGCCGGAGTACAATCTGGTTTTCCGGATCACGACCAATCCGTACCACCTGTCCATCCAGAGATACCCGTTTCCAGTCTTCCCGCTCATCTGAATTCTGATATAACAGCAGTACCATCTCATCCGGATTATTCACATTACCAATTCTCAACACAGTCTGGTCAAAAATATCAACAAAGCCGTCTCTCTTACTAAGCAGCTTCCGACCGCCTCCATTTTCCCAAAAGGTACCGTTACTGCTGTCCTCATCCCTATACATCAGATACGAACGTTCCAAATGTATCATGCCATGCACTTTGGATACGATTGGATCTGCAATTACAATATCGCACTTGCTTCCATCACGTCCAATGCGAAGTTCTTTTTTATTATATTTATCTAAATCAACTTCTGTGATCGCTCCATTACTGTTGATCACAGTCAACATTCTTCTCTCCATCCCTTTATATCCCTACTGCTTATATTACTTCAAAGACTTCATCCGTAGACAGCCGGAACGTCATGCCCGCTGTCAGCACTACAGGCGTCTGGATCATACTGTCATCAATATACGTATGGTTCAAAGAATCCAGATCCTCAATCCAATACGAACCACTTTGTTTAAAAATTCTCACATGTTTCCGACTGATCATCGGATTATCTTTTATCACATAATTATTACCAGCCTGCTTGCCAATATAAAATTCATCGCCCGTAACCTCAACAATCTCCTGCGTCTTCACACGCTTCAGTTTAATCGGTTCATATGCCATAAATGCCAACACGGTCTCATCATCACCCGAATACTCAGTCGTTGCCAGAACTGTCTCATCATCATTCTCATTCACCAACAGATCTGTTTCATCTGTCTCTGACGTCAGAAGTTCCGTCTCGTTGTCTTCATGGCGCAGCAATTCTGTTCCATCCGCTTCCGGCATAAACACAGACGTCTCTCTTGGCGGAATATAATCTCTTATGATTACAGACTCTTGAAATCCGATTGTATTCGCTTGCGGGATGTACACGTCTTGAATATCTTTCCATTCATCCAAATAGTTCTTCACGCTCAAATCCTCCATATATAAAATATACTAAGATGTTAAAGGGTATCATAGTTGTAGCCATCTTCAACACTTTTGGTAAAATTATACCATATATTGAAGCTTATGCCTTATAAATAAGTTAAAAATAAAGGGAAGACTGTAAACATTCTTCCCTAATACTATTTCATCCTATATATAAAAACCCCAGAAGCCTAAGCCTCTGGGGTAAATATTTGAGTTAATATTCTGATAACAGATTATAATTACTCGATGATTGTAGCAACACGTCCTGAACCTACAGTACGTCCACCTTCACGGATAGCGAAACGAAGACCCTGCTCCATAGCTACTGGGTGAATCAGTTCGATTGTCATCTCTACGTTATCTCCAGGCATACACATTTCAACACCTTCTGGAAGGTTACATACACCTGTTACGTCTGTTGTTCTGAAGTAGAACTGTGGACGGTAGTTGTTGAAGAATGGAGTATGACGTCCACCTTCGTCTTTTGTCAGAACGTATACCTGACCAGTACACTTTCTGTGGCATGTTACGCTGCCTGGTTTAATAAGACACTGACCTCTTTCGATGTCTTCTCTCTTGATACCACGAAGCAGAGCACCGATGTTATCACCAGCCTGTCCTTCGTCAAGGAGCTTACGGAACATTTCGATACCAGTTACAGTTGTCTTCTGGATCTCTTCTTTAATACCAACGATTTCAACTTCTTCGTTGAGGTGGATTGTACCACGCTCTACTCTACCAGTTGCAACAGTACCACGTCCTGTGATAGTGAATACGTCCTCGATTGGCATAAGGAATGGCTGATCTGTAGGACGCTGTGGGTCTGGGATGTACTCATCAACAGTATCCATCAGTTCCATGATCTTGTCGCCCCACTCTGAGTGTGGATCCTCAAGAGCTTTAAGAGCTGATCCCTGGATGATTGGTGTGTCATCGCCTGGGAATTCATACTCGTCAAGTTTCTCACGGATTTCCATCTCTACCAGTTCAAGAAGCTCCTCATCGTCTACCATGTCACATTTGTTCATGAATACTACGATGTAAGGAACACCTACCTGACGTGAAAGCAGGATATGCTCTGAAGTCTGAGCCATAACACCATCAGTTGCAGCTACTACAAGGATAGCTCCATCCATCTGAGCAGCACCAGTAATCATGTTCTTAACGTAGTCAGCATGTCCTGGGCAGTCAACGTGTGCGTAATGTCTCTTAGCTGTCTCATACTCTACGTGTGCTGTAGAGATAGTGATTCCACGCTCTCTCTCTTCTGGAGCTTTATCGATGTTCTCGAAATCTACAGCTGCATTACCTTCTACTCTCTCAGACAGAACCTTTGTGATTGCTGCTGTCAGAGTAGTTTTACCATGGTCAACGTGGCCGATGGTACCGATATTACAATGTGGTTTTGTTCTTTCAAATTTAGCTTTTGCCATTTTGAATATCCTCCTTATTCAATTGCCTTCTCAGGCTTTTTTATTTTTTCATGTTAACTCGGCTAATTTTGATTATATTTCAAAATGCCCAGTTTTTCAAGCCTTTTCCATACTTTTTAAGCACAAAATACGCCTGTTTTATTATTTGCTCTCTTTACCAGATAAGATCTTCTCCTGAACTGACTTCGGAACCGGCTCATACTTCTCGAAGAACATTGAGTAGTTACCACGTCCCTGTGTTCTGGAACGAAGGTCTGTAGAGTATCCGAACATTTCTGAAAGCGGTACGTATCCACGTACAATCTTTCCACCGCCCAGATCATCCATACCTTCGATACGTCCACGACGAGAGTTGATATCACCGATAATATCTCCCATGTACTCTTCAGGCATGGTTACTTCTACCTTCATGATAGGCTCGAGCAGTACCGGAGCAGCTTTCTTCATAGCATCCTTAAATGCAAGGGAACCGGCAATATGGAATGCCATTTCACTTGAATCGACTTCATGGTAAGATCCGTCATATACGTTAGCATGAATACCAACTACCGGGAATCCTCCAAGAATACCAGACTTCATAGCTTCCTCGATACCTTCACCTACAGCTGGGATATATTCCTTCGGAATAGCACCACCGACAACAGTAGATTCAAACTTGAACAGTTCTTCACCGTTGGCATCCATAGGCTCGAATTTAACTTTACAGTGTCCGTACTGTCCACGTCCACCTGACTGTTTAGCGTATTTGCTGTCAACGTCAACTGCCTTAGTAAATGCTTCTTTGTACGCAACCTGAGGAGCACCTACATTAGCCTCTACCTTGAACTCACGCAGAAGTCTGTCTACGATGATTTCCAGGTGGAGCTCACCCATACCAGCGATGATTGTCTGACCTGTCTCGTGATCTGTATGAGCACGGAATGTCGGATCTTCTTCTGCCAGTTTAGCAAGAGACTCACCAAGTTTACCCTGAGAAGCCTTAGTCTTAGGCTCGATAGCCAGCTCGATAACCGGCTCTGGGAATTCCATAGACTCAAGGATTACCGGATGCTGCTCGTCACAGATTGTATCACCTGTTGTAGTGATCTTAAATCCAACTGCAGCTGCGATATCTCCTGAATATACTTTATCCAGTTCCTGACGTTTGTTAGCGTGCATCTGAAGGATACGTCCTACACGCTCTTTTTTATCTTTTGTTGAGTTATATACATAAGAACCTGAGTTCATAGTTCCTGAATATACTCGGAAGAATGCAAGCTTACCAACGAATGGGTCAGCCATGATCTTGAATGCCAGAGCTGAGAACGGCTCATCATCAGATGAATGTCTCTCAACTTCATTACCATCCATATCAGTTCCCTTGATAGATGGGATATCTGTAGGAGCTGGCATGTACTCAAGAATAGCATCCAGAAGTTTCTGAACACCTTTATTTCTGTAAGCACTACCGCAGCAAACTGGTACTGCTGTACACTCACATGTAGCTTTACGAAGAACTGCCTTAAGCTGGTCTACTTCCGGAATTTCGTCTTCCAGATACATCATCATAAGTTCGTCATCCAGTTCGCAGATCTTCTCTACGAGTTCTGAACGATACAGTTCAGCATCATCAGCCATATCAGCCGGGATATCTGTGATAGAAATATCATCACCCTTATCATCATTGTAGATGTAAGCTTTCATTTCCATCAGGTCAATGATTCCCTGGAAATCATCTTCTTTACCGATTGGCAACTGAAGAACGATAGCGTTCTTACCAAGTCTTGTTCTGATCTGGTCTACTGCATTGTAGAAATCAGCACCCAGGATATCCATCTTATTGATGAATGCCATTCTAGGTACATTGTATGTGTCAGCCTGACGCCATACGTTTTCTGACTGTGGCTCAACACCACCCTTAGCACAGAACACACCAACAGCGCCGTCCAGTACACGAAGTGAACGCTCTACCTCTACAGTAAAGTCAACGTGTCCCGGAGTATCGATGATGTTGATACGATGTTCCTTAGCACCTGCCTTTGGCTTGCAGTTTTCCTGCAGAGTCCAGTGACATGTGGTAGCGGCTGATGTGATAGTGATACCTCTTTCCTGCTCCTGTTCCATCCAGTCCATGGTAGCAGTACCTTCATGAGTATCACCAATTTTATAATTTACAC
Organism: Dorea ammoniilytica; assembly: GCF_025567415.1. Lineage (NCBI taxonomy): Bacteria > Bacillati > Bacillota > Clostridia > Lachnospirales > Lachnospiraceae > Dorea > Dorea ammoniilytica. The sequence goes on along the minus strand of NZ_JAOQJV010000002.1, from coordinate 48,138 downwards.
CGGTATAGTAAAGAATACGCTCTGTAAGTGTAGTCTTACCAGCGTCAATATGCGCCATAATACCGATATTCCTGGTTCTCTCCAATGGATATTCTCTTCCAGCCATTATTGCCTCCTAAAATTAGAAACGATAGTGAGCAAACGCCTTGTTTGCTTCTGCCATCTTGTGCATATCTTCTTTTTTCTTTACAGATGCGCCTGTGTTGTTCATAGCATCCATAATTTCGTTTGCAAGTCTCTCTTCCATGGTCTTCTCGCCTCTCTTGCGTGAGAACATGGTCAGCCAACGAAGTGCAAGTGCCTGTCTTCTGTCTGCTCTTACCTCGATCGGTACCTGGTATGTTGCACCACCGATACGTCTTGCTTTAACCTCGAGTACTGGCATGATATTGTTCATAGCCTCCTCAAATACTTCGATTGCCGGCTTGCCTGTCTTTTCTTCTACTCTTGCGAATGCACCGTATACAATCTTCTGAGCTACGCCCTTCTTACCATCTAACATGATGTTGTTGATAAGCTTTGTAACCACTTTGTTGTTGTACATTGGATCCGCTAATACGTCTCTTTTCTGAGTATGTCCTTTACGTGGCACGGTTCTTCCCTCCTTAAATATATTGATTTAATTCATAGGTACTCACATGTGTCGTTCTAATGATACTGTGTAGTGCACAGGGCATACTTCAGAAAAATGTCTGCAGATACGCATTGTTCTATCTGCAGATATATCTTCTACCCTGCAACTTACTTCATCATAGTTCTGTTTGTGAATAACAGTTGTCTGCGCTTACGCGCTTATGATATCTTGTCTAAATATCTTATTTAGCGTCTTTTGGTCTCTTTGCACCGTATTTAGAACGAGCCTGGCGTCTCTTTGCAACACCTGCTGTATCAAGTGTTCCACGAACGATATGGTATCTTGTACCTGGCAAGTCCTTAACACGACCACCACGGATCAGTACTACACTATGCTCCTGAAGGTTGTGTCCTTCTCCTGGGATATAGCTTGTTACTTCGATTCCGTTAGAAAGACGAACTCTGGCGATCTTTCTAAGAGCTGAGTTAGGCTTCTTAGGTGTAGCTGTCTTAACAGCTGTACAAACACCTCTCTTCTGCGGTGCAGATGTGTCTGTTACTTTCTTTCTTAAAGAGTTGTAACCCTTCTGAAGTGCCGGAGCTGTAGATTTCTTTACAGAAGTCTGACGTCCTTTTCTAACTAACTGGTTAAATGTTGGCATTTCATTCACCTCCTACAATAAAATAAGTTACTGGTTAAACATCTAATGTTTGGCGCACAAAAAACAATGCATTTTTGTGCACACTTGAATATTTTAGTGGGTTTATCTGTAAATGTCAAGGGCTTTTATAAAGAATGTTTGAATCAGGTCAAAACAGGCAAGTTCTGATCTTATGCGATTTTATACATAAAAAAGCCGTACAAAAGAACTCTGCTTCTGCACGGCTTGGATTATTTATACTCCAGGAATGATATTTATCAAATACTCCCATCATTCTTACATGTTTCATTATAACACATACCCCGGTAAATAAAAAGCTGTTTTACTTTTTTCTCGCAACTCTCTGCCGCACTCTGCCGACTCTGCACAATATCAGGATTCCAACCGCAGCCCCTGCGCTGTCCAGTATCACATCCCGGATCTGCCCACTTCTTCCAGGTACAAAAAGCTGATGAAACTCATCGGTCGCGGCATAGAATGCAGCCCAAATCCAGGCATATCGTATTGCCTTCTTTCCACAGATACCATATGCATACGCTGTTCCCGATACGAGCATTCCAAGAATTGCATATTCTGTCGCATGTGCCATTTTACGGATTGGATATTCGATTTTTTCTGCAAAAGCATTTTGTTCTTCTGTAGTCCACGCATCAAAATCCGCCACTGCTATTTTACCGATCTGTAGTCCTACCGTATAACTCATCTCGGATGACTCTGGTGCCGGTGCAGCCGAGAACCAGAAAATCACCATCATCCAACATAAAGCAAGAACAGGAAGTAAGATTTTACTGATTTTTGACAATGTCTTATTCTTTTTACAATCCAAGGACATCTGCGATTGCTCCCATTTCTTCCAAAGCCACATCAATCAAGTCATCCAGACTGAGCCCGGTAAACTCGATTGCTTCCATATAATCTCTGTTGGCACCAGATGCAAATCGGAGTTCATTAAATCGTTTCATGACAGATTTATGTTTCACGCTTGCAATTTTCTTATCCGGATAGATCTGTGCAACTGCCTTAACAAACCCGCTCATCGGATCTGCCGCAAGCAGTGCATACTGCAGATTGGTCTTAGCTTTCATGCCACATTTCGGATTGTGCGCTTTTATAGCATCCCCAAGAACCGGATCATCTATTCCTTCTTTTTTCAAAATTTCTACTGATGTCGGTCCATGCACGGACATATCGTGCTGCCAGTCACACTGTTCTTCATCCAGATCATGTAAAAGTCCTGCAATTCCCCAGTACTCCACTTCGTCCGGTGCAAGTCTTTTGGCAAGTCCTTTCATAATCGCTTCCACTGCATAAGAGTGCTGAATGTAGCGTTCACCTTTCATATATTTCATCAAAATATCATGTGCCTGTTCTCTGGTAATTCTCTCTGCCATAATTCTGCCTCCTGATTCAGATGCCCGTCAGACCTTTGGTCCCTGGCATCATATATAAAGAATACTCAGCGACAGTATCTGCCCCTGAGTATTCCATATCATTTATTGTTCTCTTTCAATCAGATGGATTTCCATATCCATTCCCATGCTGTCCGCAATACGGTTCAGCATATCCACAGTCGGACTGTGTTTACCGCTTTCCAGACGTGCGATATTTGGACGCTTTACACCAGATACGTCTGCGACTTCCTGCTGAGTCAGTCCCATTTCCTTTCTGGCCTGCTTATACATTCTTCCAACCGCAACGCTCATCTTCTCCTGGTAAGCTTTGATCACATATACGTTGGTACCTTCGTCTTCCAGATCCACGATCATACCTTCAGCTGCCCGCATGGCTTTAATTTCCTCTACGGTCATCGGACCTTTTCTTACTCTTTCCGGTTCAACATTTTTATTGCTCATGTTCTACGCTCCTATTGTACATCATCCACTTCTTCTGAAAATACCAGATCGTCATCCAACGTGATCTCGTCATTCATCTCGAGTTCTGTACTCAGTTTGACATCACGATACTTTCTCATACCGGTACCAGCCGGAATTGGCTTACCGATAATTACATTTTCCTTCATACCACACAAATGGTCTACCTTACCCTTAATAGCTGCTTCGGTAAGAACCTTTGTGGTCTCCTGGAATGATGCTGCTGAAAGGAATGAGTTCGTTGCAAGAGATGCCTTAGTAATACCAAGCATGATCTGCTCACCAGTTGCCTGCTCAAGTCCTTCTGCTGCAAGCTCTTCGTTCTTATCCTCAAACTCAAGTACATCAACCATTGTTCCCGGAAGGAATCCGGATTCTCCTGCTTCCTCGATGCGGATCTTCTTCAGCATCTGACGAACCAGCACCTCGATATGCTTATCGTTGATTTCTACACCCTGCAGACGGTATACTCTCTGTACTTCCTGGATCATGTAATCCTGCACCGCACGAAGTCCTTTGATCTTCAGGATATCATGTGGGTTAACGCTACCTTCTGTCAGCTCATCACCGGCTTCCAGTACAGCTCCATCAGCGATCTTAATTCTTGATCCATAAGGAATCAGATAAGCCTTAGACTCGCCTGTTTCCTGATTGGTAACGATGATCTCACGTTTCTTCTTCGTATCGTTGATTGTGGCAACTCCGCCGAACTCTGTGATAATTGCAAGTCCCTTTGGCTTTCTTGCCTCAAAAAGCTCTTCGACACGAGGAAGACCCTGTGTGATATCGTCTCCGGCTACACCACCACTATGGAATGTACGCATGGTCAGCTGTGTACCAGGCTCTCCAATAGACTGTGCTGCGATGATTCCAACAGCCTCACCAACCTGTACCGGCTCTCCGGTTGCCATGTTGGCTCCGTAACACTTCGTGCAGACACCATTGTGTGCCTTACATGTCAGGATGGTACGGATCTTCACCTGCTTGAGTGATTCACCATTTTCATCAACACCGTATTTCATAATCTTCTCCGCACGTTTCGGTGTAACCATGTGGTTCGCCTTTACGATTGGGTTACCATCTTTATCTACTACGTCCTCTGCAAGGTAACGTCCTGTAATACGCTCCTGCAGACTCTCAATTTCTTCTTTTCCATCCATGAATGCTTTTACATACATTCCCGGAATCGGCTTGCCTTCCTGAGCACAATCCACATCGTGGATGATCACGTGCTGGGAAACGTCTACCATTCGTCTGGTCAGGTAACCAGAGTCGGCAGTACGAAGTGCTGTATCTGACATACCTTTTCGAGCTCCATGCGCTGACATGAAATACTCCAGAACGTCCAGACCTTCACGGAAGTTAGACTTGATAGGAAGCTCGATCGTACGTCCGGTTGTATCAGCCATCAAACCACGCATACCTGCAAGCTGTTTGATCTGCTTATCAGAACCACGGGCTCCTGAGTCAGCCATCATGAAGATGTTGTTGTATGCATCCAGACCGTCCAGCAGAACCTTAGTCAGGGCATCATCGGTTGTCTTCCATGTCTCTACGACTTCCTTATAACGTTCTTCCTCTGTGATCAGACCACGCTTGAAGTTCTTCGTGATCTTATCTACAGTTTCCTGAGCCTGAGCGATCATTTCCGGCTTCTCCGGCGGTACCGTCATATCGGCGATCGCTACGGTCATGGCAGCTCTTGTAGAATATTTGTATCCGGTTGCTTTTACCGCATCCAGTACTTCTGCTGTAGCTGTTGATCCATGTGTATTAATAACTTTCTCCAGAATCTGTTTCAGCTGTTTCTTACCTACGTGGAAGTCAACTTCCAGAAGCAGCTCGTTGCCCTCAACTTCACGGTCAACAAATCCGAGATCCTGAGGAATAATCTCATTAAAGATAAATCTTCCCAGTGTAGACTCTACCGTTCCTGTCTTAACAGTTCCGTCCGGCATAGTCTTAGATACACGCACCTTGATACGTGAATGCAGTGTAACTGCCTGGTTCTCATAAGCCAGAATTGCTTCATTTACACTCTTGAAGCACTTGCCTTCTCCGACAGCTCCCGGTCTCTCCTGTGTCAGATAGTAAATACCAAGGACCATATCCTGTGAAGGTACCGCTACCGGACCACCATCCGACGGTTTCAGCAGGTTATTTGGCGACAGAAGAAGGAATCGGCACTCTGCCTGTGCTTCCACTGACAGCGGAAGATGTACCGCCATCTGGTCTCCATCGAAGTCCGCGTTGTACGCTGTACAAACCAGCGGATGAAGCTTAATCGCCTTACCCTCTACAAGGATAGGCTCAAACGCCTGAATACCAAGTCTATGCAGTGTAGGGGCACGGTTCAACATAACCGGATGTTCTTTGATAACATCTTCCAGCACATCCCACACCTCTGGCTGAAGCTTCTCTACCATCTTCTTGGCATTCTTAATATTATGGGCTGCTCCGCTCTGAACCAGTTCTTTCATAACGAAAGGCTTGAACAGCTCGATAGCCATCTCTTTCGGCAGACCACACTGATAGATCTTCAGCTCCGGTCCTACTACGATAACCGAACGTCCTGAGTAGTCAACACGCTTACCCAGCAGGTTCTGACGGAAACGTCCTGACTTACCTTTCAGCATATCAGACAGAGACTTCAGTGCACGGTTACCAGGTCCTGTAACCGGACGACCACGACGACCATTGTCGATTAATGCGTCGACCGCCTCCTGAAGCATTCTCTTTTCGTTTCTTACGATAATGTCCGGAGCTCCCAGTTCCAGAAGTCTCTTCAGACGGTTATTTCTGTTAATAATTCTTCTGTACAGATCGTTCAGGTCAGATGTGGCGAAACGTCCACCATCCAGCTGAACCATCGGTCGAAGATCCGGTGGAATAACCGGGATGTTAGTAAGCACCATCCACTCCGGCTTATTTCCTGACTCACGGAATGCTTCTACCACTTCCAGACGTTTTACGATTCTGGCACGCTTCTGTCCGGTAGCGCCCTCAAGACCTGCCTGCAGCTCTGCGTATTCTTTTTCCAGATCAATCGCTTCCAGAAGTTCTTTGATAGACTCTGCACCCATACCTACACGGAATGCATTGCCCCAGTTCTCTCTTGCTTCCTGATACTCAGCCTCAGAAAGTACCTGTTTGTACATCAGGTTCGTATCACCTGCATCCAGCACGATGTAAGATGCAAAGTACAATACCTTCTCCAGTGTTCTCGGAGACAGATCCAGAATCAGTCCCATACGGCTTGGGATTCCCTTGAAATACCAGATATGGGAAACCGGAGCCGCCAGAGCGATGTGTCCCATACGCTCTCTACGTACACTGGATTTAGTAACCTCAACGCCGCATCGGTCGCAGACTACACCTTTATAACGGATTTTCTTGTACTTTCCGCAGTGGCATTCCCAGTCCTTGCTAGGTCCGAAAATGCGCTCGCAGAAAAGTCCGTCTTTCTCAGGCTTCAGTGTTCTATAGTTAATAGTCTCAGGCTTAGTAACTTCGCCTCTTGACCACTCTAATACTTTTTCAGGTGATGCCAACCCGATTTTGATCGCATCAAAAGTCATAGGCTGGTATGTTTGTTCATTATTATTTGCTGGCATACTGGCACCCCTTTCTACTCTTCGTCAGACAGTTCGTCAAATTCAATCTCAAAGTCACCATTGAGGTCATCATCCTCCTCCGGTTCCTCAACATCCACAAGTTCTTCACCCTGGAATTCCTGAGCGGTATATCCATGTTCGCCCAGATTCTCCTCGTCCTGACGATACTTTCTATCTCCCTCGATCAGTGAGCGGAAATCAGTTTCACCCATATCTACGGTTTCCATGATCTCTACTTCTGTATTGTCATCACGAAGCACACGTACATCCAGTCCCAGAGACTGCAACTCTTTCAGAAGTACCTTGAAGGATTCCGGAATACCCGGCTCAGGGATATTTTCACCCTTGATAATTGCCTCGTAGGTCTTCACACGGCCGATTACATCATCGGACTTCACAGTCAGGATCTCCTGCAGTGTGTAAGAAGCACCATAAGCCTCCAGAGCCCATACCTCCATCTCTCCGAAACGCTGTCCACCGAACTGAGCTTTACCACCCAGAGGCTGCTGTGTTACCAGAGAGTAAGGACCGGTAGAACGTGCATGGATCTTGTCGTCTACCAGGTGATGGAGCTTCAGGTAATGCATGTGACCGATTGTTACCGGACTATCGAAATACTCACCGGTACGTCCGTCACGAAGGCGTACTTTACCGTCTCTTGAAAGCGGTACACCCTTCCACAGTTTTCTGTGATCTCTGTTTTCGTACAGATAATCCACAACTTCCGGAAGAAGTTCAGCCTCATGAAGCTTCTTGAATTCATCCCACTCCAGATTTACATAGTCATTTGCAAGTTCCAGAGTATCCATAATATCATGCTCGTCTGCACCGTCAAATACCGGTGTCGCGATGTTAAATCCTAATGCTTTTGCTGCCAGTGACAGATGAATCTCCAGCACCTGTCCGATATTCATACGTGAAGGCACACCCAGTGGGTTCAACACGATGTCCAGCGGACGACCATTTGGCAGGAACGGCATATCCTCTACAGGAAGCACACGGGAAACGACACCCTTGTTACCATGACGTCCGGCCATCTTATCACCAACAGAAATCTTTCTCTTCTGTGCAATGTAGATACGTACAGACTGATTTACTCCAGGAGACAGTTCATCACCGTTCTCTCTTGTAAATACCTTCGCATCTACAACAATACCATATTCTCCGTGCGGTACTTTCAGGGAAGTATCACGTACTTCACGTGCCTTCTCACCAAAGATTGCACGAAGCAGTCTTTCTTCTGCCGTAAGTTCTGTCTCTCCCTTAGGAGTAACCTTACCTACCAGAATATCTCCGGCGCGCACTTCTGCACCGATACGGATAATACCGCGCTCATCCAGATCCTTCAGAGCGTCATCACCCACACCCGGGATATCTCTTGTAATTTCCTCAGGTCCAAGCTTGGTATCTCTCGCTTCTGCTTCATATTCTTCAATATGAATAGATGTATATACATCGTCCTGCACCAGTCTCTCACTAAGCAGAACGGCATCCTCGTAGTTGTAACCTTCCCAGGTCATAAATCCGATCAGCGGATTCTTTCCAAGGGCCATCTCGCCCTGTGATGTAGACGGACCATCAGCAATTACCTGTCCTTCTTCTACTCTTTCTCCCTTAAATACAATCGGTCTCTGGTTGTAGCAGTTGCTCTGGTTACTTCTCTGGAACTTGGTCAGCTTGTATTTCTTAAGAGTCTTGTCGTCCTGACGGATTGTGATCTCCGTAGAAGTAGAACGCTCTACAATACCGCCCTGCTCAGCAACCACACATACTCCTGAGTCAACAGCAGACTTTTCTTCCATACCAGTACCTACAACCGGTGCCTCTGTCAGCATAAGCGGTACGGCCTGACGCTGCATGTTAGATCCCATCAGCGCACGGTTCGCATCGTCATTCTGCAGGAATGGAATCAATGCTGTAGCAACAGAGAATACCATTCTCGGAGATACGTCCATGTAATCAAACATTGTACGCTCATACTCCTGAGTCTCTTCTCTGTAACGACCAGATACGCTCTTACGTACGAAATGTCCTTCTTCATCCAGCTTCTCGTTCGCCTGTGCTACATGGTAGTTATCCTCTTCGTCAGCTGTCATATATACAACTTCTTCTGTGACAACCGGGTTCTTCGGATCATCGTGGTTGATCTTACGATATGGGGCCTCGATAAATCCATATTCATTAATTCTTGCGTAACATGCAAGAGAGTTGATCAGACCAATGTTAGGTCCCTCAGGTGTCTCGATAGGGCACATTCTACCATAGTGGGAATAATGTACATCTCGCACCTCGAATCCGGCACGGTCTCTTGACAGACCACCAGGTCCCAGTGCTGAAAGACGTCTCTTATGAGTCAGCTCACCCAGTGGGTTATTCTGATCCATGAACTGTGACAGCTGTGAAGATCCGAAGAACTCTTTCACTGCTGCTGTTACAGGCTTAATGTTGATCAGAGACTGTGGCGAAATGCCTTCTGTATCCTGCGTAGTCATACGCTCACGTACCACACGTTCCAGTCTGGACAGACCGATACGGTACTGATTCTGCAGAAGTTCTCCTACAGAACGGATACGGCGGTTACCCAGGTGGTCGATATCATCATCCGTACCAACACCATACTCCAGATGAATATTATAGTTAATAGAAGCAAGAATATCTTCCTTCGTAATATGCTTCGGAATCAGATCGTGAATATCTCTGTGGATCGCATCCTTGAGTTCATCGATATCACCTGCTGTCTCTTCCAGGATTGTAGCCAGAACCGGATAATATACCTGCTCTGTCACGCCCAGTTCAGCCGGATCTATATCTACGATTGCATCCAGATCAACCATCATGTTAGAGAGAACTTTAATCTTTCTCTCCTCTTCCGGATTCTCCAGCCATACAGCCGGAACAGCCGCATTCTGAATCTGATCTGCTATATCTCTAGTAATCTTCGTTCCTTCTTCTGCAATGATTTCACCTGTCAGCGGGCTTACAACCGTCTCAGCCAGTACATGACCTGAAATACGATTCTTAAGAGCCAGCTTTTTATTAAATTTGTAACGGCCAACCTTAGCCAGATCATAACGTCTAGGATCAAAGAACATGCTGGTAATCAGACTTTCCGCACTGTCTACTGCCAGCGGTTCGCCCGGACGGATCTTCTTATATAATTCCAGAAGACCTTCCTGATAGTTGGTCGCAGCATCCTTCTCAAAACTTGCCAGGATCTTAGGCTCTTCGCCAAAGAGTTCTACGATCTCCGGATTAGTACCGATACCAAGTGCACGGATCAGCACAGTGATCGGAACCTTACGTGTGCGGTCTACACGCACGTAAAAGATATCATTAGAATCCGTCTCATACTCCAACCATGCTCCACGGTTCGGGATAACAGTTGAAGAATACAGTTTCTTTCCAAGTTTATCATGAGCAATTGCATAGTAAATGCCAGGAGAACGTACAAGCTGACTTACGATAACACGTTCTGCACCATTAATCACGAACGTACCCGTAGCAGTCATCAACGGCAGATCGCCCATAAAAATCTCATGTTCATTAATTTCATCTGTTTCTTTATTGTGAAGTCTTACCTTTACCTTCAAAGGTGCAGCGTATGTTGCGTCACGCTCCTTGCACTCATCGATTGAGTACTTCACATCCTTCTCACACAGGGTAAAATCCACGAATTCCAGACTAAGCTTTCCGCTGTAATCTGTAATAGGAGAAATATCATCAAATACCTCATTTAATCCTTCATCCAGAAACCATTTGTAGGAATCCTTCTGGACTTCGATCAGATTCGGCATCTGAAGTACTTCTTTTTGGCGGGAATAGCTCATGCGGGAACTTCTTCCACTCTTGATAGGACGAATTCTGTTTTTCTCCATTTGACATTCACTCCTCGTTTAATATTTTGTGGCATCAATTTGCCTGAAATCTTGCAGTTTCAACGACAGATTAGCTTGTCAAGCTAATTTTAGGCGCAATTTAGTGGCACAACTTTCCACAATTGCGCATTTTCTACTATATCACGACACCCTTAATATTGTCAACACATAGTTTCATATTTTTTGAAGAAATTTAAAAGCACCATACAGGTGCAATACCTGTACGGTGCTTTGATTACTGAATTCAATTCGCCTGTTGGAATTATTTAAGGTTAACTTCTGCTCCCTCAGCTTCCAGTTTAGCTTTAATTTCCTCAGCCTCAGCCTTAGAAACGCCCTCTTTAACAACCTTAGGTGCGCCATCTACAACTGCCTTAGCTTCTTTCAGTCCAAGACCTGTGATCTCACGAACAACCTTGATAACCTTAACCTTAGAAGCACCTGCTGCTGTAAGCTCTACATCAAACTCATCTTTCTCTTCAGCTGCTGCTGCATCTCCACCTGCTGCTGCTACAACAACACCTGCTGCTGCAGAAACACCAAATTCTTCTTCACATGCTTTTACTAAATCATTTAACTCTAATACTGATAACTCTTTGATAGCATCAATAAACTCAGCTGTTGTCAACTTTGCCATTTCATTTTCCTCCATATTCTTAATTTTGATCTTTCATGATTCAACGACATCCTTCATGCCTACGCTGTCAGGCACAAAGAACTTTGTATTCCGAAGTCACATAAGACTTCCTCATACTTCTTACTCCTCTGTAGCCGGAGTCTCTGCTGCTGCCTCTGCAGGAGCTTCTTCTGTAGCCGGTGTGCATTCTGCTGCTCCACCTTTTTCTGCGATCTGGTTGAGAACGCGTGCCAGGTTTGTAATCGGAGACTGCATACTTCCAAGTAATCTTGAAAGCAGTTCTTCTCTTGAAGGGATCTTTGCAAGCTCTGCCAATGCTGCTGCATCATACTTCTGTCCTTCTACCACACCTGCTTTTAATTCAAGAGCCTTTGCATCTTTTGCAAACTTAGCAAGGATTCTTGCCGGAGCTGTTGCATCATCTTTAGAAATTGCAATAGCATTCGGTCCGTCCAGATACTCATCTAACTGAGCAAAATCTGTTCCTTCAAAAGCTCTTTTCATCATTGTGTTCTTACAAACTTTGTAAACTACTCCAGCTTCTCTCAGCTGTTTACGAAGAGCTGTATCTTCTGCAACTGTCAGTCCACGGTAATCAACCAGGACGATTGACTGAGCGCCTTCGATGTCATTTACGATAGCCTGTACGACTGGCTGTTTCAATTCAACTTTTGCCACGAATGGTGCACCTCCTTATAGATTTTGGTTTATACACCGCCGATAGATATAAAAAACCTCCGTGTCAAAGACACAGAGGTTGAAATTCATACATGACGTACTAATCTATTCTTCCTCGGTAGGCGCGCATCACGCTTACGTCCTTGCGGACACCTACTGTCTTCGGCAGTCTTTTAATAGATTAGCATACTTTTCCAACACTGTCAATACTTATTTTAAGAAATTAAAGCTTCTTACCACATATGGTTCTTTTGCATTGCCTTTGCAGATAGAGAAGAACGCAATGATCTTGCACACAAACAATACAATTCCAAAGATACCTGCTGCGATCGGCACAATAAATGTCCAAATCAGAAGCAGTGTTATAATTCCGGTAAGCACTTCGAGCACCGTGAATTTCAGTGCCTGTCTTACATGGAATGACAGATACGGTGAATCCTTACTTGCCAGCAGTGCAATAATGATTCCGACTGTTCCCATCAGATATACCAGCATTGCGATCACCTTATTATCAGAAATGTCTTTTGCTGTAAATTCCGATGTGTGGTCATATGGATCATACGGTGTATAATTCGGCTGATACCCACCCTGTCGTCCATAATTCTGTGACTGACCATAATTTGAATTCTGACCATAGCTCTGCGCCTGTCCATAATTCTGACTCTGTCCATAATTTACATTCTGCGCTCCGGCATTCTGACCTTCAGCCTGCGACTGATCAGATGTCTGTTCAGGTTCTACCGGTTGTGCTGCCTGTTCTGTTTTCTCAGATTCCACTCTCTGTTCTTCTACTTTCTGTTCTTCCACTTTTGTACCACAATGTGTGCAGAATGCAGCTCCATCCTGTATCTCTGCCCCACAGTTCTTACATATCTTCATCTCTGGTTCCTCCTTTGTATTAGATACTATGCGTCTAGTTTATCATAGATTGATATACCAGACCAGATATTTCCACAATTTTGCCACGTGCGGCAGCCGTATCATTCAATCCACTGCTCATCACGCAGATCGCATAATCACCTTTGTCCGTACTCACAATTGCCGCATCATGTTCTGCATCTTCCAGTTCACCTGTTTTATTCGCGCACACTGTTCCTTCCGGTAGCCCTGCCGGAATCTTGCCCCGACGTTCCTGTTCTTTCATATAGGCGAGGATCTGTGATGCACCGGCGATCTCATTGTTCTCGACCGACTCTAAAAACTTCACACAATCCTTTGGCGAGGTGTAATTATCATCCGACGCATTAAAATCCAAAAGCAGCCTTCCCATATGAGTGTCCGAGTATCCATGTTCCGCACAATAGTCATTCACTTTCTGCATACCGGCCGCCGCATCACCGGATCCCAATCTTCTCACTAACGTATTCGCCGCATCATTATCGCTGACACGGATCATACTCCGTACAAGCGCTTCTGTCTCTCCGTTATAACTTTCCTGTCCGGCCAGATTATCCTGCTGTTCATATACTGTTCCGGCAACAAACAATTTGATCAGGCTCGCCGCTTCCTGTCTGCCATCGCCCGCTAACGCATAGCTTCCATCATCGATCTTTTCTACATATACGCTCCAGGATTCACCCTGCGCCTGACGCTCCTGAATCTCGCCCGCAAGCTCTGCACTCAGCTCATCAAGCTCGGTCACATCCGGAGTTCGATGTGATTCATAATACTGCTCAACGCCTCGAACTATGCCTTCTACCATCTTATTCCGATAATCCGCATCTTCCATATTACGGTCATCCTGTTCATTCGTCATGAATCCCATTTCCAGAATCATCACGGGAACTTTACTCCAGTTAAGACCGGTCATTGTATCATTTTCCTGAATACCAAGATTCTGCATCCCGGTATTCGTACAATAGGATCCCAGCACATCTTCTGCCAGCTCCCTGCTGTTGCCGTAAAGCGATGATGTATTCGGATTCGTCTGAGATGCAATCAGCGCCAGCGCCCCATTCACTGAAGCATCTTCACTGCCGTTGGCATGAATTCGAATCACAACATCTGCACCCGCGTCATTAGCAAGTTTGGCTCGTTCCGAATTACTAATTGCAGTTTCATTGTCCTCTCTGGTCATGATCACATCATAGCCCGCTTCCCGCAACGCATCGCGAAGCTGCAACGACACGTCCAGACAAAGCTCGTACTCCGGAATGCCGGTATATTTCCCCGAAGTGCCTGTACTTGCTTTTGCTTTCATCTCAGCAGACCCCGGAGCGTTGGGCTCCTTTGCACTCATATCTACATCCCACGCCTGATGTCCGGGATCGATTGCCACAAGTAATTTCTTTTCTTTTTCTTCCGGTTCCGGAGCTTCCGTCTGTTCATTCTTCTCAAGCTTTTCGTTTTGAATCACACGCACTTTCTCTTGTTCCGATTTCTTATCTGTCAGTTTCGAAATTCTGCCACACCCGGTCACACCCAAAACAATAGCCAGCATGGCGCTTACTATACGCACTTTTCTCATAACGCACCTGATCCATTTACTGATCTAACTGATATCCATTCGGAGAAATGCTGAACTCCAGATTCTTCAGGAATGTAACATTTTTCTTCTCCACGTCAGAGAGTAACGACTCGCTGAAATTTGCCGGTGCGATCGTTCCCGAATACCAGCTCTGGGAATTAAAATAGTTCTGCAGTTCCCGAGAATCAAACAACCTTCCATGGCGTGCATAGATCTCATTCTTTGCATAATTGATCTGTTGCAAACTCAACCCTGCCACATCAGCATCTGTAAGCAGTCTGCTGCTACTCTGCGGCAATACATAGCCGCCCGCATCACCTGCGGTTTCCTCCACTGCTTCTTTCTCTTCTGTAATGGTCTCCGTCTTACCTTTTTCAAGCACCAGCTCTACGCCATCTTCATTCATTACCTTATTCGCTTCCAGATAAAGCTTATCACCGTGTACGCTCAGATCACCACCGATCTTCACTTTCTCGTTAGCCGCCAGTGCCGCAAGCAGACCTGTCTGTAATTTTGCATCATCTACATATACGCTGCTCACATCTTCTACCAACACCTTATTCCCATCAGAGTCCAGTGCATACACAGTCAGTTCATCTCCCCAGCTCAGCATTTCCGAACCATTCGATGCTTTCTTAACATTTCCGGCCAGTGTACAATAACTGTTTTCGGTAGCATTAATATCCACCTCATCCAGATCCACCTCATCAGCATCTACTGTCTTTTCTTCTTTTTCATCAAGCTCTTCCAAATCTTGGGAGGCTTCCTTCGACGGTGCAAATACCTGACTGTAAACCAGATAACCGACACCGCCCACAATCAGCAGACTGATCAGTATAATTCCAATGATCAACGGAATGCTGCCGCCTTTTTTCTTGTAGACCGGTGCATCCGCAGGATCATCCGGCATCTCTACATAGCGTTCTCCCTGAAATGCGCCGCAGTTCGGGCAATGCACATCATTCTCATCAATCTTCGCTCCGCACTGCTGGCAAAACACCTTACCATCATCAGAATATGTATTCTTCTCATCATTCCTCATATCTTTTGTCCTCCTCGCTAGACCACACCCGGCCCGACTTTTCCCGTCTTCAGCAGACATCTTAGATTCAGTATAGCATACCGCAGTGCTTATTGCACAAAAAAATCACCGTCAATCGACGGTGATTTTCTGTATTTCGATGCTGTGTGGATTAAGCCAGCTTAGCTGGGTTAATCTTTACTCCAGGTCCCATAGTAGAAGTAAGTGTCACACTCTTAAGGTACTGACCCTTAACTGCTGCCGGTCTGGCTTTATTAAGTGCATCAATAAGCGTCTGGAAGTTGTCTGCAAGCTGTTCCTCAGAGAAAGAAGCCTTTCCGATCGGAACGTGTACGATATTAGTCTTGTCAAGTCTGTACTCGATCTTACCAGCTTTGATATCGTTAACAGCCTTAGTAACATCCATTGTTACTGTACCAGCCTTCGGGTTTGGCATAAGTCCCTTAGGTCCAAGTACACGACCGATACGTCCAACAACGCCCATCATATCCGGTGTAGCTACTACTACGTCGAAATCGAACCAGTTTTCTTTCTGGATCTTCTCGATCAGTTCCATTCCTCCTACGTAATCAGCACCAGCTGCTTTAGCTTCTTCAGCCTTAGCATCCTTAGCGAATACCAGGATACGAACTTTCTTACCAGTTCCGTGTGGCAGTACAACTGCTCCACGAATCTGCTGGTCAGCGTGACGTCCGTCACATCCGGTTCTGATATGAGCCTCGATGGTCTCATCAAATTTGGCAACTGCTGTCTTCTTTACCAGAGCGATAGCCTCTTCTTTTCCGTAAAGATTACCTCTCTCGATATTCTTGGCAGCTTCGATATATTTCTTTCCGTGTTTCATTTAAAAATACCTCCTTGTGGTAATGTCGGGATAACCCTCCCACTGCGTTATATCATCAATTTCACTCAGTTATTCTCAGATTATTCAGTAACGGTAACACCCATAGAACGGCATGTACCTTCGATCATGCTCATAGCACTCTCAACGCTTGCTGCGTTAAGGTCTGGCATCTTCAGCTCTGCGATTTCCTGAACCTGAGCCTTAGTGATTGTTGCTACCTTAGTCTTGTTCGGCACGCCTGAACCAGATTTGATGTTGCAGGCTTTCTTAATAAGAACTGCTGCCGGTGGTGTCTTTGTGATGAAGCTAAAGCTTCTGTCATTGTAAACTGTGATTACTACAGGAATGATCAGATCTCCCTGATCTGCTGTCTTAGCATTGAACTGCTTTGTAAATTCTACAATGTTAACACCATGCTGTCCAAGTGCAGGTCCTACCGGAGGAGCCGGTGTTGCCTTACCTGCAGGAATCTGTAATTTGATATAACCTGTTACTTTTTTTGCCATTTTAATTACCTCCTTGTGGTAATGCCGGGGTAAATACCCCTCCCACTGATTTTAATCTTGATTTCCACAGCCAGCTGTGAAAAACGTACTACATCTTCTTAATTTCTGCGAAACTTAATTCTACTGGCGTCTCGCGGCCAAAAAGCTCTACATTGATGGTCAGACTCTGCTTCTGCAGATTCATAGACTGGACAACGCCAACTGTGTCTGCCCATGCTCCGGCAATAACCTGAATGGTATCTCCGATCTCGTAATCAGACTCGATATTCTCTCGCTTGATTCCAAGTCCGGCCATCTCAACATCCGTAAGCGGAACCGGTTTGGATCCAGGACCTACGAATCCTGTAACACCTCTTGTGTTACGTACTACATACCAGGTATCGTCGTTCATGATCATGTGGATCAGAACATAGCCGGGAAACATCTTCTTCTGTGCAGTCTTCGGAACTCCGTTCTTCATCTCGACTACATCCTGCATCGGAACTCTGACTTCCAGAATCTCATCTTCCAGATGTCTGTTCTCGATGGTCTTGTCAATGTTAGCCTTTACCTTGTTCTCATACCCGGAATAGGTATGAACCACGTACCATTTTGCTTCTGACATAAAATCACCTTTCTTGCATGCAGTTTATCAGTTATCTTACCAATAAATCCACTCCGTTCTGCACCAGGAAATCAATCACTGCAATGATCGCTCCCAATACAACGGATACAGAAACGACTGCCGCTGTCTGTTTTGCAAGTGTCTCTTTGTCCGGCCAGATGATCTTGCGGAACTCCGCTTTCAGACCTTTGAACCAGCTTTTCTTCTGAGCTTCTTTCTTACTCATGACATTCACACTCCTTTTCAGAACGACTTATTTCGTTTCTTTGTGCATTGTGTGTGATTTGCAGAACTTACAGTACTTCTTAGTCTCCATGCGTTCCGGATGAGCTTTCTTATCCTTAGTCATGTTGTAGTTACGCTGCTTGCATTCTGTACACTCTAAAGTAATTCTTGTACGCACAACTTCCACCTCGCTTCGTATTTACATTTTTACGTGTTACCGGTAGCTTGCGAGGCTACCTAAAATTAGGCATAAAAAAAAGACCTACTTCCATCGCTAGAATACTATAGCACAGCATTCGGACGGAAGTCAAGCCTTTTCTCCCTGCTCTGTCGCAAAACAGCTATTATTTTGCGAGCTTTCTGCATTCCATATAATAACGCTTCTGGATATCTTCGCCAATGGAAAATGTCTTCCTCGGCAACACGCCTCCTGCTTCAATCGCATCAAAAAGCGAACTCTTATCAAAGGCTCCAAGAATCATTGCACAGCCTCTTCCATCTTCTGCAATATGCTCTGCCGCTGCCTCACTATGTACATAGTCGAGTTCCTGCTTCGGATGTTCTTTCAAATATTCATCCAGATATTTCTGAAGAAGCTCCACCGGCAAGTGCCCAGCCCGGTTTCCAATCTTATAGGAAGCTTCATTTTCCTTATATAAGAATGTTACATCCGCTTGATTGTCATTATCCGTCCGCACAAGTCTCATATCCCGTTTTTCCAGATATTCCGCGAAACCATTGATCAGTGCTTCATTATCGCAGTCATACAGCACTCTGTGGATCGGATAGAACAGCAATGACGGACTGTACAGATTCACAGCTTCCACCAATGCATAACGCATCGGATGATCCGTCCGTTCTTCTTCTGTCAGATCCTTTTTCGCATTCTCCCAGCACGTCTTTGCCGAAGCAAGCGAATGATTGCCATCTCCAACCGCAAGGAAAATACCCGGACACTCTTCTTCCATCTTCTGCAATCTCGCGGATACACGTTCCGCATGCACTCCGGTAACCGCATATCCGGTCACATGACCACCATCTTCCATCAGATCTGTATCGTACAGCTTCTCAAAACTCATACGCTCTTCATATAATGCTTCCAAAAGCTGCTTCTTCGGATCATCCATCAGCACCATTACGTGAGGACTTTCCAGCGATGCGCCTTCACGGATACCCACACGTACCGGAATTCGTTCTTTCACTGTAGCTTCCGTGGCACGCACCGGTGCATCGGTTCCCACATGATAATCATATTTTTCCAGATCCAATTCTGCCACCAGACCAATCCGTTCTCCCGCAGAAGTCTGCCGCACCGTCAGTACGTAGCCCTGATGTACGCGTTCCTTTAAGACTTCATCTTTCAGATATGCGGACATCTCATTCTGAATCGCGGCAATGCGATCGGTGTACGCCTGTCTGTCATCTGTATTCAAATATATCTCCGGATAAATAAGCCGCAGCATAGACGGCGCATCCTGCACGTAATCTTCCACACGCTCCCAGTACTCCGGCTGTGCGGTAAACTGATCACATGCGATCACCGCCCATTTTTTCATATCCGCACCCATGTCTGGCAGTAAAATATCTGCCGGACGCAGTGATGCCACCGGCAGATATGATGTATGATCTGTGTTATTTGTTTGTAATGTATGTGCTGTATTCTTCTGTAATTCCATATGCCCTTATCCTTCCACTCATGACTTCTTTCAGTCAAGCCGTGGTTCTATTATATGCTCTGGATGCTTAGAGTTCAACAGCTTTTTGAAAGCATTAGCAATACGATATCGTTATAATTCCAGTAGATTCATTACCAATTTCACCATCACATCTTTCTCCTCTGGTTTCGATTCAGCAATCATCAACGTAATGGCTACCAACGTCCCATCATTGAGCCTCTTTTCTTCGTTCTGAAACAATGCATTGTTCTTATCTAAAAATTCCAAAAACAGTGACGCAGCAATTCTTTTACAGCCATCTGCATATGGATGATCTTTTATCATAAAGTACAATAGATTAGCTGCCTTCTCTTCCAAAGATGGATATGCATCTTGTCCAAATACACTTTGATAAACCGCAGCGATAATACCTTCTACTTTACCTGTTTCCTTTTCTACACCAAATACATCTGTATCAAAAGAATCTTTCATTTGACCAACCATCTGAACACACTCTTCATAAGTAATACGATATATTGGAGTACTTCCCGTCGGCTTACTTAGCGTTTGATGGTCATATTGATCAAGAAGAAGTAATGCATCTGTATATTCGTTTACAGCTCTAAGCACATCTTTCTCCTCTATGTCAAGCGCATCCGCAAGCATTCTCGTCTGGATATCAACCGTTTTTTCGAGAGCCTGAAGACGCTTTTCATTGATTGCATAACCTTTTAATATGAATTGTTTAAGTACATTATTTGCCCATTTTCTAAAAGCTATACCTCTTTTAGAATTAACTCGATATCCGACTGCTAAAATCACATCCGACGAATAAAATGCAACTGACTGCTTTACTCCATCAACACGCATTTTTTGCGTGTTGTTATCTCTATCAACTTCTGAAGATCTAAAAATATTATTTATATGCTTTCTAATATTAGTTTCATCCTTGTCAAACAAAACAGCCATTTGATTAGCAGACAACCATACGGATTCTCCATCTCGAGATACCGGAATTTGAAGCATTCCATATTCCGAAAAGAAAACCTTACCGATATTCCGTTTCTCAATTCTGAAAATCAGTAAGGTTTCTTTCTATTTACCTATTTTTACTTTTCCTCATCCGGTTTACTTCGTATATACACTGAATAACTGATCCGCCTGATCCACTGCATTCAGATCTAATCCCAATATATTGACAGATATCAGATAACGCGAATCCTGTTCGTTCACCAAATACACCGACACACCATAATAAGGAACGTCATTGTTCTTAAATGTGTATTGTGCTGCGTAATGTTTCTCACCCAAAAATGTGATTTCTTCTACATTATTTTGAAATTCTGTGATTTGTGCATCTTCTCCCGCTGATTCTTTAATATCTTCCTCAGTCATCACTGATTTTTCCGCTATGGTCTTTTCTTCATCCCATGTGGTTTCATCATTTAAAGCTGAAGCCTTTTGAATGTCCAATTGAATATATGTAGTCCCATCATTTGCTGTAAAAACTGTCGTACTTCCCAGTTCAACTAAGGATCTCAAATAATCATAAGTACTTTCTGAATTAGAGGATTCTACGACATCCGCACCAGACAGCGCAATATTGTTTCTATTTTCCAATGTATAAGTATCCGGAAGGGAGACCTTAAATCCAAAGGATGGATTTTCATAGCCCTGGGAGACATACCTTCCAATCATATCATCACTTACTTTATTCTCCTCATCAGCAGTATCCGACTCTGATTCATCAGCTGTGTCCGACTCTTCTTTTACAGACTCTGTCGTTCCATTATCTGATTGGGACGACGTGTCCTTTTCTCCCCCTCCACATCCTGTTAATCCAGTTATGCACAGGCAACCTGCCATAACAAGTGCTAAGATTTTAACTTTTTGATTTTTCATACTCTCTTTTCCTTTCTTTCGTTATAATTATATCTGCGTATATCCTCCAGGCTGCAGATCACACACGTGCCTTCTTTTGCCAGTGTTCCTGCTATCTGCATGCCCTCCGATCCACACCAGACACCGGATACGATCTCTCCGATATGATCCACAAGTTCCACATCTGACTGCACATAATCCGGATAATATTCTCCAAGTCCCTTTTCCCGGTTCACCTGCACGATCATATCATCCACCTGCTGAAGCGTCGCTACTGATGGGTCATCGCTCTCTATCGGCACCAGTGCCGGATGCATTTTCGCCAGATAATTCTGATTCTTGAATTCCTCGCAATACAACTCATAACAGGCACGGATCTCCGCAAGCGTCCTGCCTCCGCTACTTGACAGCCTCCATCCTTCCGTGCGGACATATGCCATCCACCGTTCATGTTCCAGATTGTAATAAGCCGCACGCTCTGTTTCGCTTAATGATGCCAATATCTCAGCGAAATCCACCGGTTTTACGCACCTGCGGTAACATTCCAGTTCTTCGCCATTTTCCGGTACACGCAGAATGCCATATCCCATTTCCCATAATTTGGTACTGATATGCATACCATTCGCTATACTCGATCGGCGATTGCCCTGCTTTTCATAAAAATTCTGCACTGCATACCGTCGGGACTCTGCATCGGATTCCCGGTTCAGACGGAAATAATGTGACTGCACACCAAGTCCCAGATATTCCAGTACAAATGCCGCATCCGATTCATTACCATAATAGGCCCCGCCACATCCAAACGGTACAATATCATAAGAAAGACTGGTCTTTCTTCTCGTATTTTCCGAAAGTTCACTGACCGCCATTTTCTTTGCCGAACTTTGTACATACGCACAGATAAATGGTTTTGTGTATCCCGCTTTTGCACAAAAATGGCGTCTCATCCATACCGCTGCACGAATCGAGGTCTCATCGTCTCCCAGCGCTGATACACAATAATCCACCTGTCCTAATGCGTCCAGTTCACGCTGCATTGTGCTGCCGAAGATATCTCCCTCATGAATGCAGATCTGATAATTACCTTCATCTGGCAAAAGTTCCGGACACTCTGCTTCCAGCCTGTCTTTCAGCTGCGTCCCTTCCAGATCAAACAGATGAATATTCAGCTTATAACTTATCATCCGACCACTCCAGACAGCCGCCTTCAGAAATTCACATCCTGCTTTACCACCACCCAGAATCAAAAGTGTAAGTATCTTCTGCTTTGCTCCACCTGTCTGCATCTGATTCGTATACAGCGGATATTCATATAACTGTTCATAGACAGCATCCCGCACTTCGTCTACAAGCACAACTCTCAAATCCTGCTTATCTTTGGCATCCAACAGACTCTCCGCTTCCGCATTGGTCGCATAACAATGAAGTGTTACATTTTTCTGACACAACCTCTGTTTGGTATACCAGGCTGATCCACCTGTCATGTCATGAATCATTTTCAATGTCTGATCTACATTCGCATCATCGTCTTCTGAGATTATATAATAATTCACCCTGCGACTCTGACTATTCAGCCTCACATGTATAATCTCTTCCGGCAAAAGCACTGCATTCAGCTTACGTGCACTTTTTTCCTGATCCGTATTAACACTGTCCTTCTTGTCAGAACAACAGAATACGATTTCCAGTCTGCGTCCCGATTTTTTTGCACAGCTCCACATATCGAATGCGATCTCTAACGAACGCGCATTCAATTCTGAAAAGATATACAGATCATGTTTTTTCTTCAGGCGCAGCCGCAGCCGCTCAAATGTATTTGAAAAATACTGCAGCACCACGCCTAATGTAAATACCGGCGCCAGCAGATACAACGTCACCGCCAATATCTTATATGGAAGCAGCATAGAGTCGAGTATATCTCTCGTAAGCATACTGAGGATATCATCCGCACCGGTATCCACCACAAACATCCGAATACTGTGAGAAATACACATTGCCAGTGCGATTCCCGCGTTCTCCTGCATATACATCACCGGGAAACACATGGTTACCGACGCAAGAAATACGCCTGCGCCCAGATATTGTATTCGACTTGCTCCCTGTTTTCTGCAGATGATATACACCACAGTCCCTGCCAGGACAAACAAAATTGCCATAGCAAAACATATCTTCCATATCATGTTCCAATTACTCCTTTATTCCGACACAAAGTACTGCTTTTTTTCTGCATCCGTAAGTGTCGCTCCATCCAGTACATCCTCTGCGCGTTTCTTCAGTTCCCGATAATCATATAACGGTGCGAAATAGCCATTCTCACCTACCAGCCAGACCACAAATATCTCATTGCCCTCAAAGCTGGCATATCCACTCGGCACATCCGCATAAGCGTAAAACTGCCCATCGTCATCTACCGAATATATTCTCAGACTGGAATCCTTATAATCGCCATCGCTCCACCTGTAACCACGGTACATAAGTCCAAAATAATTGCTGTTCCCATCTGTCACAAGATTGCCGCTGGCATCTCCAGAATCATCCCGCATCCGCACTTTGCCGGATTCCACATCCCACATCGTCAGATACTGATCGTCACCATAGCTTAACAGATACTGATCCTGATTCATAAATGCGCACTGCACCGTTTTATAATATCCGCTGGCAAGTGATTGCTTACAGGTACCCGTTTCCAGATCCAGAATATCGATCGTACCATCTGTCGTATATGCTGCAAGTACCGGGCTTTCCTTACCCAATACAAATCCATTCCAAGCTCCCATCGGATACTCCTGCTTGCCATCGATCTTCTTCCATTTTCCTGCTTCTACATCCCATACTTTCAAAAAACTGGAATCATAATCACGCACCTCCATAATCACATATTTATCATCTGCTGTGACTACAATATCTGCAATATAATTTTCTGCATCCACGAACTTCTCATCATCTACAAGACCGTCTTTATTCGAAACATCAATCCCGTCTTCCGTCATATCTGCCACAATAAAACGGCGGCGACTATATACAACGCATCTTTCTGTCTGATGAAAACACTGTACAGCATAATTCCGGTAATCACTTTCTTTCAGAAGCTGTCTCCACAACACCTTCCCCGTATCCAAGTCTACCAGTGTCTCCCCTCTTTCTTTGTCATAAAACATCAGGCAGGTCTGATTCTCCAGTTTGCAGATTGTCACATCATTTATCTCGGAATCTTCTCCACACTGGTATTCATAGATTACTTTATCCTCCCCGACTTTCAATACGCTCAGTGTCTTAACAGCTCCTATTACGCCATCTTTTCCTTCGACCACACGATACGTAGCCGTATCATCCCCCTCAGGGACTGATATATATTCTATATTGTTATACGAACTGTCAAATGTGAATTTCTTCATCTGTGTATCCTGTACCCGTCTGCAAAAAGTTACTTTTCTTCCAGACTCTTCTGTCCTGATTACACTTCCCATCGCATTGCTATATACCACATTTCCAACATTCTTATGAATTTCTCCGATCACCAGATCTCCGGTATTCTCTACAATTCTCCCCGCGAATGCCGGATACATTCTTCCATCCTCCAGGCCTACTATATACCACTCATCCCATTCATGTCTCACACCTGCAATATTGCTGGAATATACCTGCGAGCACACAGTACTTCCCGTTTCTGCGTCTAATTGTAAAAATTTATCTTTCAGCGACACTACTATCAGACTCTGTTCATTTCCATCCGTATTCACAGCAGCCGTCTGTATGGTACATGGTCTGGATATTGCCTGTACGTCATAGTCTTCCGATGTCCAGACACGCTCTCCCGACTCCGTATCATACATTGTCACATAATACCTTAGCGGAGGTTTGTCATCATATGCCTTCACTTCTCCCGCTAGTTCACACTGCACCACTGCCACACGATGTTCCCCCGCATATGTCATCACATCCGAATCCACATCAGAAAGTCTGGTAATGCTCTCATCTGCAAGAGACACACATATAACGCCTCTTTCAACATTTTCCTTCGCAGGACTGCCAGTACTCATCGCAATTTCGCTTCCATCTTCATTAAACACCATAGATGGCCGATAAATGAAGTCCTCACTTTCATACTCTATCTGATGTGTACATGTTTTCTGTTCCAGATCATAAACCCACAGAACATGTCCATTTGTAACCGCAAGATTCGTACCTGATATCGCATAATAAAGATTTGCAGCCTGAATCTCTTCTTCCTGACGTTCAATCTTACTTACAACTTTCTTCTTTTTCCAATCCAAAAACAAGATTTCTTCCTGAGACACTGCAACTGCCTGACTGTCTGATATTGGTGCGATGTACTGAAATACACCGCCATCATACCCTTTTAACTTGCCCGGATTTATCTTCCATGTACAGGTACCTGATTCTACATCCAGCACATAGGCTGTTCCCAGCTGATCCAGGCAACAATAGACTGTTCCGTCCGGACTCAGGTATTCTTCCTGATTCCCATCCTGTGCCCGCACTCGTGCATCCAGTTCATAAGCGCCTTCTGTCTTATAATCCATAAATGTATCTGTGTGCTGATAGGAATACAGTGCCTGATTCAGCGCATACATCTGCTCCGCCACCACCGGTTCATCGGCGTCTGGATCGTCCGGCGTGATCGCCATCACGGTCTTAAGTGCACCCATTCGGTCACCGCTATCTAACAGATCCCCGGAAATGTCCGCAAGGTATCTTGCCTGATTGCGCCTCGCCTCCTGATACTGTGCTTCCGTCTTTGCTGCCTGATACAGTGTAAATGCGGTCACTCCGACTGCCAGCACTGCTGCCGCACTCACACCCGCGATTACACGGCGGAACATGTAATCCCGGTGTCTCTGCTTCAGCTCATCATAAGTACAGCCAAGCATCGGCGCTAATATTCTTAGGAACTCTTCCTTCAGCTTCTTTTCTATCTCTCTGTGATCGGCACCTCTCACATCTGCTGCCATCGGCTCGATGCGTTCACGAACTGTTTCTGCCGTACCGTCCGGTCGCTGCAATATTTTCTCTTCATAACACAGGATATCCGGAAACGCCTCTTCCGGCTCACCTTCTGCCAGCAGTGTCAGCACTTTGTCCTTCGTATGTGTCAACAGAAATGTCTCGATCTCCCGCTGTACCCATTCCGACTTCACGGATCTCGGTGAGCAGATAACGATCAGATATTCTGAATTTTCCAGTGCCTCACAGATACCCATTGCCAGATTTGCAGACAACGGAAGTTCTTCTCTGTCGCGAAATACCCGTTCAATCTTTTTCTTACCGCTGATCTCCTGAATCTTCTTCGGCACCTTATAATGCTCCAGCATGGTATGCAGCTTTCCTGCTACAAATGCATCCGGCTCGCTGTGACTGTAACTGATAAATGCATCATACCTGACCGGTTCTTTATCTTTGATCAGTTCATAGGTCTCTTCAAACGTATCTCTGTCCACAAAGTTAAACTCAGCATCCACAATATTTCCACCGGCATTCCGCTTAATCTCATAGAATACAAGTGCCGCATCACTGGATGCGGTAAGCTTTGTACCCCAGCCGGTTCCCTTAAAATAATGTTCCGGATCTTCCTTATGAAGTTCCAGCCTTCCCTGCTCTATGAGAAACTCAACCTCCGGGCACATTGCATCACCCATCATCCAGACTTCCCGGTCTTTTGGAAACTGCTCATACTGATCACCATCTATATGCCTGTGATTCTTTTCAAAGAACTCTGCCTTATTGGGGTACGGTCTGCCGAATGCATCCAGCTTCACATAGTCTCCTGCATGCGCCGTCTCCCCCTTTTCATCTTTCGTTTCCATTGTATGTACTTCAAAGGTTCCGTCATCTGATTGACTTACCAGACCTTCTTTTATCAGTCTGTCAAGCCCTTCACTCTGTTCTCCCAGTCTGTACGCATTTACCCTTACCGTCTTCTTTCTTGCTCTTCTCATCTCGCTACTCCTGCTTACCTGATAGGCAAACAACCTCCATAAAATCCTGGTTATTTGTAATCAATCGGTCAAATAATTCATAGCCCAGTTCTGTTTTCAGATTATTCTTTTCCTTCATCCATTTTTCCACATCGGCAGATTCAAAATGTTCCGGATAACGGCAATAGTATTCACAAAATGTGTACACCGTCTGTAACAAATTAATATCTCTTGCGATTCTGGCATTCACATTCATTCCATTATAATACCCAGTCCACACATTATAATAATGTGTCAGATTCGCAATATCCGGATAGGTGCCTTTGACAAAAAGCTTCTTTAACACATCATTCTGCTTTTTCAATTCACGCTTCGGTTCATTCAGACTGATCATCTGATCTCCCACATCCGCTTCTGCCATATCATGAACTAACAGCATATCAAGAATTTCCCGCTTAGAATAACCATCTGCCGGATATTCTTCCGGCAGGAAAAACATTGCCATGATCCACGCACTGAATGTATGTTCTGCAATGCTCTCCGGATCCTCAATCTGTTTTTCCAGCCATTGATTTCGTTTAATCTCACGCAATCCACGATAGCGATTGTAGATCAATGGTCCGATGTCAAAATTCTCCGAATCCAGATAAATCCGAAGATCTTCTTCCATGCTCTTAAAATAAAACTGCAGCTTGTCCGACACAACATTCTTCGGTCTTGTCTGATATGCAGACAGATATTCCAATGCCTTTTCTGCCAGTGGACGCAGATCATACTTCAGAGTCTTTCTCTCATTTTGAATACGCGCCTGCAGCAGAGACAGCATTGTCACCAGATCTTTTTCAATATATCTGCCAGACTCTCTTAACAATACGCTCTCGATCCGACTGCTCAGAATTCGTATTGCCTGCTCTCCCAGGTTGATATCTTTATCCATATAATAAGCATCATGTGCTGCCATCTGATAATTATCTCCGAAATACTCGATCACCGCACCCCGGTTAATCGCATTAGCAATATCATTTACAATCACTACACACAGATACTCATCCAGAATCCCCACCTGTCCCTGCGACATCAAACCTGTACAGATTGAGCGGAACAAAAACTGTCTGTCACAGTTCTCAAGACAATTCCTGTTATCCTTCTTAGCTGTATCTTTATATCGTTCGAATTCATTCTGAAGAATCTCCACTGCTGCATCTGACAGATTCTTATATTCCAGTCTTCCAAGCCAATACGCAGCATTGCTCTTCTGACGCACATCAAACGTGTCATATTTTCCTTTTATAAAATCCAGTAAAATCTCCTGAAGTGGATAATTGTCCTGTAAAAAGGAAACAACAAAACGATTAGACATTGCTGTCATGATTGTCTTTAAAAAAGCATAATCATCCTGTTCCTGATAATGCTCTACTTTATCCACAAAATAGTATGCAATCAGAAACTCCAGATATGTGCTATGTTTATGTGGCAGAGACCACATCGCACCATTATATTCGATCGTGTTCAGATTATAAGACACATCAAATACATAGTGGTACAATTCCGATGCCACACATTTTAATTTTTCCACATCACCATATACTTCAGAAAGTGCCAACTTCTCGTACATATCGGAAAGCCTGATCTCCCTGCAATCATATGCCGTTTGCATCTCTGTAGCGATCAGGCGGATCAAAAAGATATCTACCACCGGGAATTTCAGTCTCTTTAATACCTGATAAGTCTCTTCCACATCCAGCTCATACTGGTAAATCCCATAAATGCTCCTTATCATTTTAATCACGGTTTCCCTGTCATCCGTCGGAACCTGATGTGTCGAAAAAAGATATCCTTTATTATCACCGGCAATCGGGATCACACGCTTTAATCTTGCACGATTTTTAATCAGTCCCACATCAATCGCACAGATCCTGCTGAATTTTCCATACTTTCTCCAAAGCTCAAACATTACATTTTCCGGTGATATCTTTGCCACATTATGCTCACGGATTGCTTCTACGAATAAAACAGGACGTACTTCTGGATGTTCCTGCAGATATTCAAAATATTCCTGAAATTCTTCAGCCAGTATCGCTTTCATCTGCTCTGCCACATTTTCCTGATTATATGGCAGTTTCTCATAATAACTCGCCGATACATAAAATGGAAGCGCGTTGCTGACTCCCATACTGAAATTCTTCAACATCTTATAAAACGCAAACTGAAGCAGCATGTTCTTGGCACTTCCAGGAAGTCCCTGCACCTGAATACAATTCTCCTTTTCACCAGACAGTTCTTCCACGATCAGCTCCGGAAACTCCTTACTGCATTCCACCATTCTCCTCTGGCGATACACATGAATAGTTGCATCAAACAATTCCTCTGCGCAATCCAACATTGCTTCATAGGACCTGTCTGTTAGTCTTTTATAAATATTGTACGGATACTTCTGACTCTTCTCAATAATCAGCCGAACAATTGCTTCTCTGCTATAACATGGTGATACCACCGTATCTGTATCCTGCTTCCGATCCTGTACCGGATTCTGCTCCGGTCGCTCCTGCTTTGTTATTATGCTGCCTGTCTCTTTATTTCGTAATGAGCAAATAGTATCTTTTAATGTTAATAATCCTTTATTAAAATCCTGATGCGCTTCAATCCAGTGTTTTCTTCCCAGAAAATATAAATATTCATCCGTAAATTCTATATCCTGAAGTTTAAATGGTATAATATTTTTCTTATTATCAAAAGCAATGCTTACTTCATTACTGACATGTCCGGATACATTGGTACTTTCAGATGCCAGCATAACTAGCGTATCGCATCTTCTGATTGCCGCCACGATCTGACTGGCATAGTTGGCTCCTGCCTCTATGTTACGCGGAGCGATCCAACATACAATTCCCTGTTCCTCCAGATAATTGCAAACCCGCACTGCCGTTTCCATTTCTTTTGATGAATAACTGATAAATACGATCTTTTCACTTTCCATAACATCCTACTCCCAATAAACGATTACCACACAGCTTGCAGACTGATATTCCGACCACAGCTGTGGTGTCTTGCCGCTTTGCGCCTGTATATAATCCATCATCTGCCATCCCAGATCGGCTTGCAACTGCGCCAGTATCTGATTCATCAGATCACTGCTTGCATACTGTATTCTTATGTTTTTCTTTCCGTCATTATAGGCCTGTTTCATAATATCCAGTGTCATTCCGGCATCTGCCGTTTCCAGATATCTGCCCTTCATCCGATAATATTCCAGAGAAGTATCCGTGCATTCCGGCAGCGGATAAGTAGTATCAGGCGTATGTGTCTGATTCAGCATCTGCCCGGAACAGCACAGGTATTCATATGCAATAAAATCTTTCGTCACATCTTCTCCCTGCAGTTCCCGGTAACCAGGATCCCCCCAGGTAGTGTCCACGTAATAATACTGTCCATCACATTTCACGATATTCCATGCGTGTGGTCCGCCTCCTCCGGTTCCTGTTACCCAGATACAATCCACGCCTGCCCGGTCAAGCAGGTACTTCGTAGCTCCTGCATATCCCGCACACACCGTTGTCCAGTTGCCAAATACACTATATATATTCTGATTATCCGGGGCAGACAGATCATATTCCGTCATGTCTACCAGCGTCTCAAAGACATATTTCACCTTATCGTAATCCGAACCGCCAGCCGGCACTCCTGCCAATATCTCTTCTGACTGTTGCTTTTCGATTGCCTCTCTCTTTTCACGCTCTGCTCCCGTATAATTATAATTCAAATTCAATATCACCCCTGTCGGGTTCGTATTGTATGTATACTGCAGACAATCCAGCCAGAAATACTCCGGCCAGTCCAGATACACACTCTGGAAGATCCGCGCCAGCTGATCCTTATCGATCCCTTCCAGCTCAACGGATGCTTCCTCATTTTCTATTGCATCGCACACTTTGTCATAACAATTTTTCTCTGTACCATCCAGCAGAGAATAATAATATCTCAGGTAATTTTCTTTCGGTTCTTTTTCTTTATCTTTATCATCTGCCTGTGCCTGATCCTGCACATCTTTCGCCTTGTCCGGGTCATCCTTCTGATCCGGCGTCAGATCTTTCACATCCTGTGTAACCGCCTTAACAAAATCCGTCGGTGACACTTCTATCATTACACCGCCGAAAAACAGCACCAATGATAACAATATATATTTAATAACTGATAACCCTTTTTTCATTCCTTAAGTCTCCCTGATTGATTGATGGTATCTGCCCAAAGCCCCATCATATGTAATGCAGCAAAAGCGGAGTATGCCTCTTTATGAGTGCATGCTCCGCTCCTGCTGTCCATCTCTTACAGCGGCGGAAATTCCTGAAACGGTGTACGTTTCTTTTCCTGCTGATAAGACAGAGAATATTTCTTCATATACTGAATAAATCCTCTTCCATACTCATCTTTCCGCATCATCGTTCGAACCTGCTCTCTCTTTCCGTAAGCAGTCTCATTCAGATACAGCAGATACTGGATCTCGGCCCATTTCGCCATACCTTCATATACTTCCAGACGATTCTGTGCCCCATAAGCTTCTATGATCTTCTTATCATCCCAGTTCTGGTATTGCCAGATATGAGTCAGTTCATGAGCAATCGTTGCCATAGCAGCGAGCCTCGGTGAGCCATTTTCAATATACAGACTGTAACCGGACGCATCTTTCTGTGCAAATCCAAGCACTCTTCCATCCACACCCGGTGTCGGTACAAAGTCTTCACCAAAATGCTTTGCGATCGTCCTCGCATCTGTCATACGTACTTTAATCGCCGCATTGATCTTAATGCCATAGAAGATCTCCATATTGCGAAGTACCATCTTATACACATCTTTGAATTCTTCCCCTGTCCGCAGCGCGGTTGAAGAACAGTGGCTGCACCGCTCTCTGCCATCCTTCAGCACATCGTACTCACCGCCTGCAATCTCTACGCCACAGAAATCACAGAAATGAGCACCGAGTTTATCCGGATCATATGCCCTGATATATTCCTGCGCTGCCTTTTCCTTATCGCGCACCTGCTGGAGTGGGTTATGGTCATAGCCATATGCCGCCAGATATGCTGTCGTGCCTGCGAAATCCAGAAAACCATCAATCTCATCATATCCATATTTCAGGAAGCAGTGCTTTTGATATTCCGTAAGTTCATGGTTTTCCTGATCGTCCTGCACGAGCTGCTCCGGTTCTTTCGTCTCTGTACTTTCCGGATCCGGTTTTTGCTCTTCACCCTCAGAATATGTAAATTCCAGCTCCTCGTCATTCCATGCCGGCTGCACCTCTGCCTGCTGTTTCTTTCCAGACAGCTTCTCTTTAATCTTCTGGACAATGCCTTTCTTCTTTTCTGCCGTCTGCTCTGCCTCCGGGCGTTCCTCCGGTTCCGGGAATTCCGGCACAAACTTCTCGACCGGTTTCTCCTTCTTCGGATGCTCTTTCATCTTTCTCTCATGCCATCCCAGAAGTTCCGTGATAATTTCAAAATATCGCTCCAGATTACGCTCCACAGAGGTAATCAGTCCCAGATCAATCTCACTGTCTTCTACAATGTATATGCCCGGTTCTTCAGATTCACTCTCCATTGAATACATCGCATATTTCAGATGCTCCGGAATCTCACTTTCCGTACTGAATGGAGTCACCGCACAGATATATGGATATGCATCCGGATAAGTTGTGCGGAAAATCTCATTAAGCATCAGTGCCATCGTATAACGGATCCGTTCAGAAGCTCCCGGAAATACCACTTTCATCACCAGTTTATTGCGATATGAACGCACTGGAATACTGCTTACATAGATATGACGGCCATTTTTTAGATCATGGTAATCCTGCATTTCCAGATATCCGTCTGTCTGCACTTCTACCTGACAATATCCTTTCAGAATACGGATATCCCCAAGTGATTTCTGACCGCCCACGCTGGTATCATCCTGCCAGTTACGAATCGCAATATGACGAATCTGACGGTAATACTTACGCCCCGTAATATGGTCGGCTGCTCTTCTTACAACTACGCCATTGCGCGGTGTGATCGACTGCACTTCATAGTATTTGCCCCCATAAGTCAGGAACTGCCCAGGAATCAGCGCCTGGAAAATGTGTCCGTACAGCTTCGCACCGATATAATATGTCTCTCCCTTTTCATCCTCTGCAATATAATATGCATTCTTCAGATTCTTGACAAACTCAGCGATCTCTGTATGTTCTTCGATCTCATAATACTTTCTGGTGATGGTCCGAAGTCCGTCTTCCATCAGTTCATCCCGGAAATGTATTCGGATATTAATCTCATCAATATTACAATGCTTATAGATCAGCTCTTTCAATGTATCTGCCGGTGTATCCTCATCATACACGATACCACTTACCATGAATGCTTCTGCAATATCATCCTCACATACCGGTTCACCTGCCATACGCATCAGGAGTTTTAACACGGTATTACGCTCTGACCTGGTATAATCTGCCACGATAGTCGGTACTGCTTTCGGGTCTGTCAGAAATGTCTTTGCATTCGCAAACATATAGTCTCTCAGCAGATAATTCTCGCTGACCACATTGATAAATCCCTGCTGTTTTGCTCTGGTCGCATAGAGGCGCACCATCTCGAACAGATTCTGGAATTCATCTTCCACAACCAGAAACGCATTTTCCTGCGACTTTGCACTCCAGAGATTGGAGTCCACCTGAAATGCTTTATTAAAGCTTTCCTGGCTTACCGGAAGATCTGCAAATCCACAGATCTTTTTATAATACTGTCCTGCGATCCATTTCATATCCAGAACCGGGAATTTATCACCACTGAACCATTTGGTATTCGCGATCTGATATTTTAACGCTACCGAATTAATCTCTGTACCGATACCCATATATCGGGAAATATTGGAGAATATTCTGTGGTGCATGTATTCGCCGTCCGCATCCCAACACATGATCGATGTGATCGATGCACTCTGGCTGGTTGCCGATACTTCTGTAATATTCGTACGAAGTGTATGCGACAACGCATCTACCAGCCCGTCACAGTTACGGTCACAAGCAGCATACACAACCGGCACTTCTTTATGAAATCTTCCAACCAGCAGATTCAATCCAATCTGTCCGGTCGCCAGAAGCTTCGATGGTTCTACAATAAATACGAATCCGACTTTTTCAAAAAACTCTGAATTTCTCTGCTGTATTTCAAAATTAAACAGATCACTGAATTTCAGAATCCCGATATCAGCATTCGTCACAGCCGTGTTCAGTACTTCTACTTTCCACAGACTGTCCGTATTGATCTGTTCTATGATTCCCTGCTCCAGCCACAGTTTCACATCATCCGTGGAGGAGTCTCTACCCATGACCACCAGAGTCTTCCGATTCTTCATCAGCTGTCTCGTCATCGGAATCATCAGATAATCTGTCAGATCCCGGTAAAATGGGTTACAGAACAATACGCTCTGTCCTTTCATCAGCTTAATGCAACTCTTTACATATCCCGGATCAATGTCCTTGCCGCTTTCCTTCAGCGCCCGGAAATATCTGCCAAGATTCGCTGATGCGCCATCCTTGCTCTCGCAGAGCTCTTCCAGCGTCTCAAATGCTGCCGGAACACCAATACCATTATCGATTGTCGTATCATATAATACATGCTTGTCAAACAGAGTCTTCAGCACATCTCGCAGAAGGCCATAATTGGCCACCTTGTAAGCATCTTCATCTTCACCGAGGATATCCCCGATAAACTGTCTCTTGGTAAGACCGGACAAAAAGCAGATCATTTCGCCCAGCACGATCAAGCCAAATACCGGATAAAATACCGACCGGAATGCCGCAAATGTCGGAAAGTACTGTGACAGCACAAACACCAGTGCCGACACGCCGACTGCCGTATAATAGATGCCTTTCCACATGAACCGAATCTGTGAATATTCCGGCTTTATAAACCATTTATCCAGCTCTTTATCATACTCATAGCACCAGCCACAGGCTGTTTCAATCAATCCTTCTGCTGCGTGGTGCTTCTTTTTCAGAACATGCAGTGCAATCAGCTTCACGATCAGGAATCCTGCCACCATCAGAAGATTCACCAGATATACCAGATACTTCTGAAGCTTCAGCTGTCGAAGCGCCGGAAGTGTCTTAACTCCATATGCAACCAATTCTGTAGTCACACCATAGATCCCATTCAAAAAGATCAGCACGACCAGACAATACACAAATGCAATTACCGGCATCGGGAACTGCCTTGCACGTTCCGACTCATTCAGATTAATCTTCAGACTCGCTGTACAGAGGAGTATGAAAGATGCTGTACAGAGTATAATTTTGATCAATTGCATTATCCCTGTCATGACTCTTCTCCTTTCACATCCTCATACAGATCTTCTCTCTCAATCTTCAGACCTGCAATAAATTTGTACGGAGCCCAGATCATATCTCCCGCTGTATTGAGCGGAATCTCTGTCTTCCCTCCGTCTATTTCATAATAGTAAAGCCTGTTATCCTTTGGCACCTTATCTTCATCAAAGAATCTGGTTACATTCTTTTCAAATGCTGCCGCTCTTCGAATACCAAACGCTGCCGCCAGCTCTTCATCTCTTGCGATCGTTGTCCTAAGTGCCTGCTTATGCGTCCGAAGCTTCTGCACGCGTGCTGACACCGCATCCTTGCGCTTTGTGACCCCTGCATAGATAGACTGTGCCTTCATATAAGTACAGAGGGTTGAAAAATACTCCTCATACTTATGCGCAGAAGTATTTACACTATTAACTACCGAACGCATCAGATCATTGAACCGCTCCATACTCGCCACGATCTGCTTTCTGAGAAGAACCAGAGCAACGATTCCTCCGATTGCCACAATCAACGTTGCTCCGAGACTTATGCCAAGTGCTCCCGCAAATGCCCCGCCTCCATTACGAAGCGAGTTGAAAATATACGGAATATATCCCATCAGATATACAAGCAGAATTAACACTCCTGTGCTGATCACAACACCTCGGCGCATCCGCACCGCAATGTCTTTTTTCACCTGCCTGTCAATCTCATTAACCTTCTTCTGAATCTGCTTTCCATCCACTGTACTTCGGGTATCGCTGGTCAGTATCTGTAGTTCCAGCGTATCCAGCTCTTCTTCCAGTTCTTCAATCTGAAAGCGATCCAGCTCGTACTCTTCATCAAAAAAGCTTTCTGCGCGAGATTTCACCTGCGCCGCCGCACGGTCTACCGCCCGTCTCGGCATCTTCAGATATCGTTCCACATTATCCGACTTTTCACGCACACTGGTATTCCAGTACATCAGTTCATCTGCCGGACAGTCTCTGCTGAGTCCGATATCTTTTGTCGAAATATACAGATCTTTTCCGGATACTTCTGTGAAGATCACCGGTATACGCTGCTTTTCAACAATCTTGGCACCATCCTCAAATACATTCTCCGGCTTCATACCGAGCCTCGTCTGTACAAACGCAGACGCTGCTTCCATTTGATTCAGATGCCGGTTCAGTGTCTCTCCCAGTTCTTCTTTTGACACCTCGATCTGCATCCGGTACAGCTTATACGCCTGCAGGATGCTGGCCGGTATATGGTTCACAGCCACCGTCAGTATACCCATCCAGAATTCCACCAGTTCTCTGGTATAGCGGCTGTTCTCCGGATTTGTAATATCACCGCAGATAAAACGGCAGATGCCCGGATAGTTATTTCTCCGGCTGAAATCAGAACTCTCCATCTCAAACGGAGACTTCCATGACTCATAGATATAATTCTCATCATCCGGATGTCTGCGCAGAGAGAACAGGTAGACTTCCTGCGGACGCACATCAGAAAACGTATATTTTTCTTCCAGTGCCTTTCTCGCCTTTTCTGCTTCCTCCGATACTCTCTCCTGCAGATAGATCGGACGCAGACCGTCACGGTATTGTTCTGACAGGGCATAGAACTCTTCTCTGGAAAGTTCGGAAGCTCTTACTCTGTGAGTCGCTCCCGTCTCTACATCCACATACTCATAGGCTTCTTCAAAATTCTTAACCGGTGCTGCCGGATATCCACAGATCATATGCGTCAGGCGCACCAATGGTATCGCACTATCCTGCGGCACAGCGTCCTCCGCTGCTTTTGCAGCCTCCACCGGAAAATCAAATGGATTCTTTTCATCCGGCACCGGACCTTTCCGATTGCCATAGACAGGCTCTGCACTTACGATCACAGCCCTCCAGTCAACTTTTCCTCTGATCTGTTTGTACAGATCCGGGACAGAC
Source organism: Dorea ammoniilytica (assembly GCF_025567415.1). NCBI lineage: Bacteria > Bacillati > Bacillota > Clostridia > Lachnospirales > Lachnospiraceae > Dorea > Dorea ammoniilytica. Next base: position 10,811 of record NZ_JAOQJV010000002.1, on the reverse strand, counting down.
GTTTCAAGGTCTGTTCCGGATTCATTCCAGTCACAGAAACTAATGGCTCCCTTATCCACAAACGGTTGAAAAAGATAACGGTATTCTCTCAGCAGATCCGATGAGTGCTTACTCAGTATTATCACTGTATGCATTATTTTCACCGCCTTTATATTCTGCTAATTATTCTCGTCTCTCTCTGGCGTTTTCGATCAGTTCCTGCATCTTCTCGCACAGATTCTCCTGTTCCTTGTTCTCCAGCTCATTGGCTGCGATCTGCATCAGATCATCTACGTAATCACTGAAATCATCTCTCCAGTTTGCAAAATACCAGTCTACATTTTTATCGAATGCTTTTACCTGGTCGAATACGAAGTTGCCATAGATCCAGTCAAGATCATCGCCAAGTACGATAGTACTCATGTATTCGTAGATCATCTGCAGGCTCTCTCTCATGATATCTTTGCCGACCTTCTTATCAAATTCTGCCGCCGGTGTAGATACCTTCAACAGCAACGCAAGATCAAAGATTGTCAGCCCGCTCTTCTTAAACTCATCTGTTTTTAACTTACCGATATGCTTCATCAGAAGGCTGTTCTCGATTGTAATCTTACCGGCACTGTTCTTCTCTGCCGTAAACTTCTTATCCATATAATTCAGGATTGTCTTAACAACGACCGGATTAATGATCAGCGCATCCAGCACTTCATAATAATGATCACAAGGTGTGCCATTCGATACCACAAACTCTTCGGTATCAATACCATTTAACTGCAGTCTGTAGAGATATTTGCCCTCTGCAATTTTTCGGTAACTGATCAGATTGAAGATCATACCAAGAATAAATGCACGGTAAATTCTTCTCTCCTGACGTTCCTGATTCTCGTCATCCAGATCCGGCAGACAGGTAATGATATGCCATTTGCGGTCGATATGCGGAGTGATCACCGGTGTCTTATCTGACTTCGGCTTGATCTGGCTGATCAGTTCATAATACGCCTTGTAATACTCACCTTCGCATCTTCCGTCAGCTTCGCTTCCCGGCGAGAACTTGGACAGACCATTGGCACGCAGTCCGTAGATTGCCTGATAGAACATAATCATATTCAACGGAATATCCTCATCCGGATTGCCACCGTAATTGCCAAGCTCCTGAGCAATCAGCATAGATCTCGGGGAATCATCCTTCGGATCCAGCTGCTTACTGTATGTGCAGGCTGCGATCGGCTCTCTCTGTTCGCCAAGCGGTCTTTCGATAAATGGATTAGAAAGGCTTCTGGTCTCTGCGATCACACGGCGCACATACTGTTCTACACGTCCGTAATCATATTCATTGGCTTCGTACTTAGCTTCTCTTTCCAGTGCTGAAAGCACATCCATATTTACCGTTGTACCGTAAATCTCCATCAGAGATTTTTCAAAATATCCGATAATTCCATCTTCGAATAATTCCTCGAAGTATCCGCCATTTTCCGGTTTGTCCTTCATCATGGAATATCCGCGGACTTTTGAATAAATATCCTCTGCCAGCTCCTTATCAATCGTAATCGTATTGCCGGTATATGGCATTTCCTTCAGCAGTCTGTTAAAGCAGTTAGCCGATGCACACACATAACGTGTAGTTTTACCAGCTGTATTCACATATTTTTTCAGCAGAGAATTGATTCTTCTGTCCAGTTTGCCAATGCGATCTTCGAAAGATGCATAGAAGGTCTGGAACGCATCGCACAGATTGGTAATATAATCAATACCTTCTCTCAGTACTTCTGCCAGCACGCTGCTTGTTCTGTACTTATCCACCTCACTCAGATAATAACGGAACTGATCCTTCATCTCCTGCTGCGTCTTCTTATCAATCTTACGTTCTGTCAGCTGATCCACGGTCTCTGTCTCATCCGTCTTCGGATCATCAAATATATTATAGAAGTCATCAAAGAACTTCTCTTTTTTCTTATTCTCTTTGTCAACGAATACCTTTTCCTGTTTCATCAGTTCCAGTGCCTGATACAGGAAATAACGGACTGCATTCGGATGGATAAATGCATCATGCTGATCACGCAGATATGTCTCCATCTGGTGTGGAAGCCGGTCCTTCGTTGCAGAATCGTTCTTTGCACGGAAGATGGTGTATGCGATGGTTCTTCCGGAATCCTCGCTCCGTCTCATAACCATATCTTTATACTTTTCAACTTCCATAAATGCAGACTGCAGATCTTCTTTTGCCTCTTTCTTACCGACCTCGATATCGTTGATCAGTCCCATTGCCTGTCTCTTCTGTGAATCCAGATCCAGCTGTCCTGTCATCACGCTGGTCTTTACAAACTTCTTCAGCTGATCCACGTACTCAGACCATTTATCGCTGACTTTCTTGTATCCACCGTCATCATAGATGGTGCAGGCCTCCTCAATTGCCTTGGCAAACGGATCTTTCTGTTTTGCCATCTGCTCAATCGAACCGATGTAACTCATAGACGGATCGATATCATTCACATGGAATCCCTGCGCACGCATTTCCGAATTTGCCATGCAGCGTTCTCTGTACATATCATCAAATACCAGCCACTGCTTCGATACACATTCCTTTGCCCAGTTAAGTGCAATATATTCTTTTACGTCCTCCGTCGGGTAGATCAGCATTGCTGAACCTGCTCCCGCATAACGATTGCGTCCTCTCTGTGCACACAGCTCACGGATTGTATTATCCTCAGATGAATTGCTTCTCTTATTCATCGGTCCGATGGACTGTGAATAAATACAGTTTGCTGCATGATCCAGATACTGGTTAAAGCTGTTCAGCTTCTTGCCCTCTGTATTCTGTGCATCAAACAGGAAGCAGAAATCATATGGTCTTACATCATATTCTTCTACTTCAGAAGAACCTACACGCGGGAACTCTACACGTACTGTCTTGTCATATTTCTCAGGCAGGGTCTTATCCCCTTTCATCAAAAATGCATCCAGCTCACGGAGTGCCGCATACGCATTACAACGCAGATTGTTACGTTCTGACTGTCCACGGATCACTTCATAGAATACTTCCGGAAGGATAAAAAATCCTCGTGTAATATTCGCACTTGCCTGGAACTTTGTTGCCAGATAATTCTTCAGGTAAAGTGCCACCGGAAGGATCAGTCCGGATCCGGTACCGCCGGCCAGTGAACTTACAATTACCACACGCAGAGCCTGCTCGCCGGAATCTCCTTCCAGCTTATACAGTTCTTCAATTGCTTTGTGTAACGGCTCCATATTACCGGCACGAATTGCTGTATCTAATGCAAGTCTTGAAATCGCTCTTACCTGTCCGGCGCCTTCTGTCAGCGACTTGCTGTTCAAAATACCATTTACCGGAAACCAGGTATCTCTGGCATGCGTATCAATATTCAGATACTCGCCTACCGTCAGTTTCGTAGAAGTCTGAATTGTCTTGATATACGGATTGGCCTCACGGATCTCACGCAGCTCATTGATATCCGTATCAAATACTGCAAAACCAATATGCTTTCGCTGTTCCTCCGTAACCATCTTGGATACACGGCTTACAATCTTGGAACCGGTTCCCCCAAGTCCTACTAATAATGTTGGTGCAATCATTTGTCTTCCTCCTCACTAAAGTATTGCTTTATCATTTCCTCTTACCCTTTTTGATCGATCCGTCTGCAGTTCTCTGCACATTCGGAATACATGTATAAGTAAATTCAGGCGTTGCCACCACAATGATCGTGCTCGCCGATATACGGTAATGTCCTTTGTAATTATCCGGTATAGACATTCCGTTAAATGTCGTATCTTCTTTACCTGCAAAAGTCGATGTGTTCAAGATCATCATACTTCCGCCTCCTGCAGCCTTCACCCTCGCAGTCTTCTTTACCGGAGCCGGTGAAAATGTCAGCCTTCCGACCTCTGCCTTATATGGTAGAAATACAGATAACTTATTCTTCTCAAAATTACCTTTCACTATCGAATCACGTATCCCAATCTTTTCGGCCGTACATTCAATAGATGGTCTTGATTTCATCTTTCTTGGAAAACGCTTTTTAAACGGTGGGATATATCCCAGAATCAAAATCAGCAGCAGTAGGCCAAGCGCAATCTGCTTCCAGTAGTGTTTCAGATAATCCAACACGCCTCTGTCATCCTTGATCTTCATTGATACTGTCTGCGCCTTGCCATAAGAATTACCGTCAATCTCTGTCGACACATCAACTGTAACCTCTGCTTTACCGGTATCGGTCTCAAACATTTTACCGTCTTTATATTTTGGAATTGCAATCCATGTAGACACTTCACTGCCTTTCTGGATATCCCAATCCAGCGCAAATGTATCTCCCTGCTCATTCACTGTGCCGAGTTCTACCGTTGCATTCTCCCACTGCTCTTTTGTCAGCGGCTTGCCATTCTTCTTCGCTGTAATCTTCAGTGGTTCCGCATTATCTATCTCTTTTAATGCCACAGACTTCGGCGCCTGTACCTCCATATCAAGTGTACATACCTTATAAGTCTTTTCTGCATGATCCATATAATCATTCAGATACACAACATCCGCCGACAGCTGAAGTTCATCTCCATCAGCCTGAATATCAACCGTCTGCGTAACTCCTCCGTTGCCACCCAGTCCATACTCCTGTCCATTCACCGTCAAGGTATATTCAGGCTTGCCAAGCAGCTTAGAATCCTTAATAAACTTTCCAGATAACAGATCGATAAATCCAACCTTTACCTGATACGAACCTCCTTCAATGGTATCTCCATCTACTTTCTTGCCACCCTTCAGCAATTCTGCTCCAAACTCTACATTTGGTTCATAATATACCTGAATAGAATCTGCTCCTTCTATATTCAGAGTATACTCTCCTTCTACAATGGATGAAGACGGATCTGCAAATACTGCTACTGCACCTTTTAATGATGTGTCTTTCGTCGGAACCTGCGTTACATAAGAAGTCTGTCCTGCGCCGTCCGTACTGCTGCATGACACGCTGTAGCAGTTCTCCATCTTGACTTCGCCACCCTCTTTATTCTTCAGGCTCTTAATATCTACATTACTTCCCTGTGCAAATACGATCAGCTTACTGAGTGGCACATCCAGTTTCAACGGATTACCAGCCTTATATCCCGGATATTCATTTCTCTTAAAAATACGATTGCTTACAATTGCCAGTTCATTGATCACCGCCGCACTGTCTCCGGCTTTCTGTGCATAGAGTCCTGCGTCCTCATTGCTGTCCGGCACATTCTCGACTTCACTTCCCATGCCAAGGAACTGTACGTACATATTGTCCCGGGATGCAGCCTTCTGTTTCAGATCCTCTTGCAGACCTGCTGCCGGCACATCACTGTCAAATATACCATCTGTCAGCACTACGAGCCAGCCTTCCTGCGCAGCCCCGCTGTCTAACAGTGCAGTCAGTTCTGCTGATGCCGTATTCACCTGTGTATAAGGTGTTCCTTCCGGATCCGGTGTATACATATTATGAATCTGCGCAATGTCATCCGTAGACTGCACCGTAATGGATGTCGTTCTGTCCGTACCCGCATTGCCATTCACCGTAACCGGATGCATCGGAAATACCTTCATCACATCTCCGCTGTCGAAATTCATCATCGCAGCAAACACTTCCATCGCATAGGTTGCCTGCGACCACGCCATATTCCCCGGCTTGTACATACTTCCCGAGTTATCAAATACTACATAGATTGCTCTGCTCTTTCCCGCCTGTGCTGCCTGCACTTCCTTCGGCTGCGAGACCAGTATAACGGTCATCAACATAACAACTGATAACATCACACTCAGCACACTCTTACATACTTGCTTCATCTTCTGTCCCATCCTCATAACTTTTCACTCTTCTCAACCAGAATCCATTTCACTCCTGATTGAATACAAAATATAAATTTATTATAAACTAATCCGACATATCTCACAATGTATTCGCATCAAATTGCGATAAAAAATCAGCAGAGCATCTGCCCTGCTGATCTTGCTATTCTCGCATTGTCTATATATTATTTTCGTAGTAATCAGCCAGATATGTGTAAAAATGATCTCTATCAATATGATACTCTTCCGGAACATCAAAAAGAAGTCTGTCCAACATCTGATCCATAACCTCTTTTGCCTCATCATAACTCATATCTGCTGTCACATATTTATCCAGATACATTTTTGAAATATAATCATAGATTGGATAATACACCGACTGTGGATTCTCTCTGCTGTCGTCGTGATAATCCTCATACTGTTCATTCATCAGTGACAATATCGTCAATGCATAATTGTCATCCTGATTGTATGTATCCAACTGCTTCGCATAATACGTCATACTGTGATTCACGTAATCATTCAGCGTGTAATTATCCATACATTCCAATATAATCTGATGGGCATTGCTCTGAAACTGATACGCAATATCCTTCTCCTCATAATCAAATAGACTCACTGCGAACAACGAATTGAGTGCTTCCGCATTCGGGATATCATAATAATTCAATCCCATAAACTGTATCGATACACGATTACCATCTTCGTCCTCATAAATACTATCTCTCAAGCAGTGGCTGAATTCATGATAAAGGACCTGATAATCCCAGGTGCCTTTTTCGTATTCTTTATCCTTCAGTACATAGATCTTATCTTCATCTCTCACGTAACATCCACAGGAATTGGTATCCCAGGTAACTTTCAGCAGTTCCTGGTCTGTGCATTCAATCACCTCCAGATCTTTCAGATTACGGTAAAATGGTCTGAGTTCAATATCCGGATACTTATCAAATACTCTGGTACAATACTCAATCAGAATCGGTTTGAATTTCTTGGCAATCTTGGAGTTCTCATTGATCACGTCAATGAAATCCTCCAGTTTCTTCGGTTTAAAATCAAGTGTCAGATCCACGTAATCCATATCATAGATATACAATCTATTTGAATTGTCCCGATTGTCAATGTATGTGTCCACTTCATACTCGCTACCCGGTTCGATCACGCCATAAGGTCTGTCTCCAGGCTGTTCCTCTGCTTTCTTCTCTCCGTCTGCTCCTGCTTCAGCTTCATCAGTCTCTGTTCGTTCAAAGCTCTTCTTGCTTTCGTATGCTTTCTGAAATTCCTGTGCACTCTGATGTACTTTATATGCCGAATATCCTACAAGCGCAGCAATAGTGCCAGCAATTACGGCCAATATAATTCGTATTTTCTTTTTCATTCCTCGTAACCCTTATACTCCTAACCTATACTCATACCACTGGTTATTCACCTTTCTTATTCAGATCAATTATGTTCATTTTTCTTAAAATCGACTCTTTAATTGCTCCACTTAAATATGCCGGATCACTTCTACAGGTGTGCCGGATGGATTATTCACAAAATCACGAATCATATCTACAAGTGTAGTCTTTCCAGTTGCACCGTTCCCCTGGATAATCGTCAGATTTCTCCGAAGCTCAAATTCATACTTTAAACGTTTTGTTGATACAATAACTTTATGTTTTCCTTTCATCGCATCCTCCTGCCATCAAACAAATTCACCTGCAATTGATACCAGTTCTTCCATGGTATGTACAATTTCATTCATGTTAAGGATACGGATATTAAATGGTTCAACTTCAAATTTCATCAAATGACGTAAGTTTATTGTTCTTTCATAGCTCCATAAAATATATTCAGCATGTAAAATCTACTCCTCCTGTTAGATTAGCCTTGAATGAATTTCTTCTCACTACAATACAAATGTATTGTCCAAAACCTACGTAAGTGCTTTTTAATCATCCAACAATATCAATGTTATATTGTTCGCACCATTCTTTCGAAATACGTTCATAGGCACGGTCTCGATAATCATACCACTTTTGTTCCAGATTTAAATCGAATAATCTATCTTTAAATCTTCTAAAAGCTCCTCTTCCCTGTATTGCTCTCTCCAATGTGTCTTGATTTCTGCCTTCAGGCAGGTCGTATATAAATTCTTCCATAATCCTATACTCATTAATTTCATACTGTCCTGGTAAAGGAATATACTCTTCTATAAATGAATCTTCTATTTCTGCAATAAGCTCTGGATTATCTTCGCCATCAACCATACCATCAAAAATCATGAGTACTTTTCCATTTTTCACATCATAATAGTATTTTGTATCATCATTCACAAAATCCATCGCTTCTAGTACATCTTCTAATTTAACCCTTCATTTTCTATCATCCCGCTACTTTTCAACAATCTCCCAGTAGCCACTCTTAGGCGAACCATGTCTCTTAAGTATGCCATACTCTTTTAACTTCTTAATATTCTTTTCTATGCTTCGACTTCCCAAATCTAATTGTTCTGCTATTTTTGCTGCAGATAGTTGTTTATTCGCAAGAAGTAAATTCACGATTTTTTTCTGTGTATCAGTTAATTCATGATCCTGAATTTTCTCCGTTTTATCTCCGTCTTTTCTCCGGCTCTTCTCCGAACTTTCTCCGAACTTTTTCTCCGGCTCCATCATGGAATTGTTTCTAAACAACTCTACCCGAAACATATTATCGAATTCCTGAAATCTCGGCTTTGGAAGTCCATACTCTTCTGCTGCATTAAGGATTCTTTTAATTCCGCTTCCCCATGCCTCTACAAGTCCCATCTGACTGAATATGTTGGCAATGCCTTTATTCCGGATCTTCGAATGACCATTCATAACTTCTTCATAAGTCAATCCGTTATATAAGCCACCCGGAGAAGTCACCTCCAGTCTGTCATCATAAACTGCGACCTGAATACAGGATTCATCCAACAGATTCCGATGACAATGGGCATTAATAATCATTTCCCTAATTGCTTCCGGCGGTAGCTCATATTTCTCTTTTCGCACCAATCCATCAATCGTTGCTCCAAGCCGAATATTTCTCAATACAAAATCTACTGCTTCTTCGATTTGTGTATAAATCGGTCCTGTAAATTCTCTCTTATCCAGAAACACTGCACGATCTGTTCCCTTGAATACCGCACATTGTGTTTTAGAAAATGAGAAATAATCTGATGTCAGCAATGCATAGGCATTCGTTGCCAGAAGCTGTCCCTCACTCTGCTTTAAGATTTTCCAGTTTATCAGCTGCTCTTTCTTTACAGAATGTTCTGACATTCCTGCTTTCTTCCGGAACTTTTCGATATCCTGACAAAGTTTCTCTGTTGCTTCCTCTGAAACAGGATAACCCACACAAGTAAGCTCATCCCATGAGATTCTAGCACCTTCCATTTCCAGCTCTTTTATCTTCTCCGGAAATGCCTGTCTTGATGTACCTGCTACACGGATATAAGTGCCATTATCTTTTCCCTTTGATTTCAGATAATATGGTCTATTCTTTCCTGCTTCTACTGATACAACAATAACTGTTTTCCCATTTACCGTCTGCGGCTCAATATCAGGAATAATCTGTGGCACACAGGAATCAGAAACTGCATTGGCAATTCCATCCATCAGCTGAAACAACACGTCATTTTCCACACCAACAATCTGGTGTGTTTTATCATCTACTCCAACAATCAGCTTGCCGCCCTGTGTATTGGCAAAAGCTACGATCGTCTTCATGTATTTTTCACTTTTATCGGGTAAGGATACCTTGTACTCAATATTTTTCGACTCCCCGGAAAACATAGTATCTTCTACCATTCTTTCACTCCTAATCTATACTCGCACCACTGGTGCGAATAATTCTATTTCCAGAGCAATCCTCTCTGGATCATTAACACTATTATACGTTCTATTCTTCTTTTCTATCAAGCAAGAAAACAAAACAGTTCATTTTTTCTTACCATTTTCTTCTGTTCTTTTTTGATGCCAGATAAAGTCTCGTCACTTCTTAATGACAACTGTGGCTTCCACATCCATGCTCGCCACATGTATGTCCTTCCCCGTGGTTGTGCTCGTGATGAGAACATTTCACATCCGGATTATACTCAAGTGTTTCATTGATAAAAGCTTCTACTGCTTCATCTGCATCTCCGGAAACTCCTCCGAAAAGCTTGATGCCTGCTGCCGCTAACGCTGTCTGTGCGCCGCCTCCGATTCCGCCACAAATCAAAACGTCTGCATTCAATGCGTTAAGAACTCCTGCCAATGCGCCATGTCCGCTTCCATTCGTATCTACTATTTCTGAATGTACTACTTTTCCTTCCTCTACATCGTAAATCTTAAATGTCTCTGTGTGTCCAAAGTGCTGGAAAATCTGTCCATTTTCATATGTTACCGCTATTCTCATGATACCTTCTCCTTTTTCTGCTGCATATTTTTTGTAAATTTCCTGTTTGTAACATCCTCCAAAGCTGCAGTTGCCGCTCTGACCGTCACAGATTCTGAAATCTCCGCCCTCGATTCTGAGAGGATGTCCATCAATAAGTGCATCTGCTATTTTCTTCCGGGCAATCTCGTAAATCCGCTGGACTGTTGTTCTTGCGACTTGCATAGATGCTGCGCACTGCTCCTGACTATAACCTTTCTTGTCCAAAAGACGAATTGTCTCGTACTCATCTACCGTTAGAACAATGGGTGCTTTTTTCTCAGCATTATCTGCCGGAAGAAATTCTAAAACATTGGGGAAATGGCAAACTTTTCTGCATTTTACTGGTCTCGGCATAAACTGCTCCTTTCTCGCTTTTCTTATATAATAGCCCTATAAAAGGCATATGTCAATAACGTTTTTGACATATGCCTTTTATGAATCACCTTATAGTATTACTTCTTTTCATTATTTTTTAATTTACAGATACCCTGCGTTTATAATGGTCTCATAAATTAAGACACTTTTTCGGACAGTTTTTAATGAATCTGATATACTTAAACCAGTATGAAAGAAAGGATCCATTATCATG